>NZ_LOYN01000009.1:0-511 GCF_001526325.1 Burkholderia sp. MSMB1826 | reverse complement strand
AAATTGAGCCGAACATGAAGTTCGAATCATCTTGAGATACATCGATACAATCACAACCCGGATAGTTTCCACGTCCATCTCAAAGACGCTTCCGCTATCCAAATTACTTACTTCTTCCAGATTGTTAAAGAACGACAGCCGATACTTACTACGTATCACTCTGACTGGCTCAATCGCCAATGACAAAGGTTCGACGCAGTCGAACGCTTGTCATTGAAGATTGGTGGAGGCAGACGGGATCGAACCGACGACCCCCTGCTTGCAAAGCAGGTGCTCTCCCAGCTGAGCTATGCCCCCATGAATACAGATGCCTCAGGTGTGTTCGCCTATCGGCATGGGATGCTCGTAAGCGCTAAAGCGCCAACGATCATCGACACGTCAGACAATGGTGGGTCTGGTTGGATTCGAACCAACGACCCCCGCCTTATCAAGACGGTGCTCTAACCGACTGAGCTACAGACCCCTGAGTCTGTCTTTAAATTTACAGCCGATAAGCGTGAGCGCTCAACTT
>NZ_LOYN01000008.1:0-22526 GCF_001526325.1 Burkholderia sp. MSMB1826 | reverse complement strand
ACAAGATGGTCGTCGCGCTGCGCAGCTACAAGGCGCAGGACGTGAAGGGCGGGCTGGGCCGCGGCGGCCAGCTGCAGGTCAACTGACGTCGGCGGGCCGGCGGGAAGCCGCCGGCCGATTGCCGAGTCTCGCTTCCTGATTCGATTCGCGATTCGTGATGGTCGGCGCGTGCGGCGCGATGCGCGCGCCGGCTTCGTTCGTCCAGTTCGTTTGAAAGGGGACCCCGATGAAAGCCGCTGTACTGATTGCATTGACCTGCGTTGCGCTGACCGCTTGCGGCGGCGACGACAATTCCTCGCCCGCGGCGTCCGGCGGGTCGGGAACCAGCAACAACAACGGCGGCGGCTCGAGCGGCGGCACGCCGACCACGGGCGCACCCGACGGCAATACGGGTTCGCCGACCGCCTCGAACGTCGAGTGCGATCCGGTTTACCAGCAGGGCGATACCGTGCAACTTCATATGTATACGCAAGCGACATCGCAGAGCCCGTCGGTCGACAACGGCGTGTACACGCGGACTTACGCGCCGGCGACGTTCAACGGCGTGGCGCTCACGCAGCAGGCCGAAACCACGACAGGCTCGCCGATTCAGACCAATCACTACTACCTCGTCGGCAACGGCGTGCGCACGAACTACGGCGGCGAGGTCTACAGTGGCGGCACGCTTGCGTTGCGGGACGTGAACTCGCCGCCCTATGTCGAGACGATCGGCCTCGCGGGAAGCGAAACGGCGAATTACGTGGATACGCCGGTCTATCCGGCAGGCGGCGCGCAAACGTCCGTCTCGATCCAGCGGACGTACGTCGCGCGCGAAACGGTCAGTCTCCGCAACGGCAAGGTCTTTGCGAATGCCTGCCACTATCACACGACGGAGACCTTCACCAACCCGGCGTTGACGAGCAAGACGATCGCGGACGACTGGCTCGCGCCGGGTGTCGGCCTGGTCAAGTCGGTCGCCGACGTGGGTGGCACGCAGATCATCACGCGCGAACTGGAAGCGGCGACGGTGGGCGGTAAGTCGTACTGAGTATGCATGGGCGGCGCGCCGGTATCGATCGCGTGTCCATGGCGGTTGATGACCTGCTGCATGGCGGCATGCAGCAGGTCGAGTCGTCAGACAGGTGGCTGCCTGATTTGCCGATTTCCCCGAGCGTGGCGACGCGCTCTGCTGTCCGCCGTTGAGATTACCCGCAACCTTCCTCCTCGTCCGATCACAAGTCAGTTCGAGGCAGTGCCACGGAATTTTCGGCGAGGGACTCACGCACAACCGCGCACGTACCGGTCGTACCCGACGATTCCCGGTTTGAGTACCCCGTGCTCGTCCCAGTCGTCCCAACCCGGAAACCGCAGCGGCCTGTCCGTTTGCCAGTTCGCGAGCCGGCGCGCGAGACCGTCGCGATGCGCGGCCAGTTCGGCCGCCAGCGCCGCATCGTCCTGATACACGTACCCGCCGCGCGCGTCCTGCACGCCATGCGCGAGCACCGGCGACAGCACGTCGTACCCCATGTAATGCAGCGAGTAATGAATCGGCCACAGCAGCAGGCCGATCTCGCCGCTGCGCCCGCCCGGGCCGAACGTCGCGGCCGGCGCACCGGTCGTGACCGAGCAGAGCGCACGCCGGCCGCGGAAGTGGCCGCGATCGTAGCGGCGGCTGCCCGTGTACAGGCCGCCGTTCACGAACACGCGATCGAACCAGCCCTTCAGCATCGCGGGCGCCGCATGCCACCAGATCGGAAACTGGAACACCACGAGGTCCGCCTGCTCGAGGCGGGCGATTTCGCGGCGCACGTCGGCGGGCAACGTGGCATGTGCGCTGGCGTGGCGCTGTTCGACCAGCGCCGAGAACACGTCGGCATTCGCGCGGCACGGGTAGTGACGCGGCGCCTCGACCGGATCGAATCCGTCCGCGTAGAGATCCGACACGGCGACGTCGTGGCCGAGTGCGCGCATCGTCCGCACGGCGGTGTCGCGCAGGGCGGCGTTGAACGAGCGCGGTTCGGGATGGCAATGAACGATCAGCGTATGCATCGGCGGCACTCCTCGTGACGTGTCGGTGAAGGCGGCTTGCGTCGGTATTTGCCTGATACGGTACGCGTTGCGAAAATGAACGGGAATGGGCCAGTTTCGCAAACGAGGTTTGCATGAATGAACAGCGGCTGTCATGGGACGACCTGCAGCTCGTGCTGGCGGTGGCGCAAGCCGGCTCGCTCGCGGGTGCGGCGCGGCGGCTTGGCATCAGCCACGCGACGGTGTTTCGCCGCCTGGCGGCAATCGAAGCCGAATGGCGCGTCAAGTTGTTCGAGCGGACCCGCGCCGGCTATGCGCCGACGCCCGCCGGCGAGGACGCCGCCGCTGCCGCCGAGCGAATCCAGGACGAGGTGCACGGCGTCGAGCGGCGCGTGGCCGGCCGCGACGTGCGGCCATCGGGCACCGTGCGCGTGACGACGACCGACACGTTGCTGTCGGGCTTGCTGTCGCCGGTGTTCGCCGCGTTCCGGCGCGCCTGCCCCGAAATCACGGTGGAAGTGTCGGTATCGAATGCGGTCTTCGACCTGTCGAAGCGCGAGGCCGACGTCGCGATCCGTCCGTCGTCGTCGCCGCCTGAAACGCTGATCGGCCGCCGGGTCGGCACGATCGCGCAGGCCGTCTACGCAACGCGCGAGTGGCGCGATCGTGCCGACGATCTCGCGTGGGTCGGCCCGGACCGGCGGATGGGTTACCGGCCGCTCGAGCGATGGATGCATGCGCACGGAGCCGATGCACGCTGCGGATATCGGGTCGATACGCTGCTCGGCCTGTTCGCCGCGGCGCGTGCCGGTATCGGCGCGGCCGTGTTGCCGTGCTACCTGGCCGACGGCGAGCGCGATCTGGTGCGACTGGGCGGCCGGATCGACGAACTGGCGACCGACCTGTGGCTGCTGACGCATCCGGACCTGCGCGACACCGCGCGGATTCGTGCGTTCTCGTCGTTCGTCGCGACGTCGGTCGAGGCGTTGCACGCGCGTCTCGCGGGTGACGAGCATCGTTGACGGACCCACGGTCCGGACGCGCGGGCATCCGTCGATCGGCGCTTGGCGCAAGTCACGACCGGGATTCGACGGCCAGCAGGGCGAGCAGTCCGTCGAGATCGGTGCGGGCATCGAGCGCCCACAGGGCGTCGAGCGCGTGTCGGGCACGCTTGTCCGACAGACGCCCCGCGACGTTGTGCTGGAACTTGCGTTCAGTATCGGGGCGCGACGTCGGCTGACCGGGGAAGCCGGGCAACGTGTCGACTTGCCGTTCGAGCTTTCGACCGTCGTCGAGCGTCACCGTCAGCCGATTCGGAATCGCGTTCGGCTGCATCGCGGTGAGGCGCGCATCCTCGGAGACTGTTGTGACGGCCATCAGCGCGCGACCGGCCGGATCGTGCAACGCGGCCGGCGCGTAGCTGTCGCGCGTGATGTCACGGTCGAGCAGCGCGCGAGCGACGATATAGGGCAGGCTGTGGTCGGCCGTCTCGCGCGTCTCGGGCCGCCACTTTTCGGGATCGCGGCCGGCCGTCACGTAGCCCATGTGCGTCGTGTCGATATGGATCGCGCGGATGCGCGCGGGGTCGCCGATTTGCGTCGCGAGGTCGATCGCGGCAGCGATCGCGGTCAGCGTGTAGCCCTGGGCCGGATAGGGTTTGATTGCGCACGCATCGATCCGGAACGGGCGTTGCGGGCCGCCGAACGATCCGACGTTGAGCGCGAACGGGCCCGACACCTGCTGAAACAGTCCGGCCCGGCCTTCGAAGATCGGCGCCGGCCCGGTTACGCCTTCGCGAGCGAGTTGCGCGGAGAACACGCCGTCGCGCGACGCGGACGCGTCCGCGAGGCCTTTCCAGTCGGACAGTTGCTGCACGCGTGTCTGGTTCATCGCGAGATGGCCGCTGAGCGACAGATTGACCGCGTGTTCCATCCGGCCGCGATCGAGCCGCATCAGCTTGCCTGCCGCCAGCGCGACGGCGGGCAGGCTGTAGACGGGATGGTCCCAGCCGCGGCTCGTGATGTTCGCGGCGTCCAGCAGCCGGCAGTCGACTTCGTACGCGAGGACGATCGCGAGCAACAGGTCGCGGCCGCTCGCGCGTTCGGCTTCGGCGACGGCCAGGCACGGCGCGACGTTGTCGCTCGGATGGCCCGGTTCGGCGCCCACGTACAGATCGTTGAGATCCTCGTAGCGGATGGCCGCGCCATTGGCGAACGCGGCCAGCTCGGGCGTGGAGCGACGCCGCGTGCCGACGAGCGTCGCGGGCCCCGCGGCCGTCGTCGCGATGCGCCGGCACATCGCGACGGGCGGCGCATCATGGGCGACCAGTGCGCAGCCGAGCGCGTCGATGACGTGCGCCTTCGCGGTTTCGATCGTCGTCGCGTCGAGCGCTTCCCAGTTCAGCGCGGCGGCATAGTCGGCCAGTCGGCGCGCCAGGGTGGGCGTGGCCGGCGCAACCTGGGCGACGGCGGGGCGGGCGGCGGCCGCGCCCAGCGCGGCGAGAAACGTTCTGCGATTCATCGTGCCTCCGCGCGCATCAGACGAGCCACAGCAGCGCGCAGCCGTAGACGATCGCGCCGAGCAAGAACGTCAGCGCGGTGTAGCCGAGCACCCGCTGCACGCCGATGCCGGCCATCGCGACCACCGGTGCGACCCAGAACGGCTGCATCATGTTCGACACCTGTTCGCCCATTGCGACAGCCATGGTCGTCGCGGGCAGCGACGCGTGCAGCGCGACGGCGGCCGGCACCACGAACGGGCCCTGTACGGCCCAGTGTCCGCCGCCGCTCGGGATCAGGAACGTGATCGCGAGCGAGCAGACGTAGCTCCAGAACGGCAGCGTGTCGGCGGTCGCGATCGCGATGAAGCCATGCGCGATGACGCCCGGCAGGCCGGTCGCGTCCATCAGCCCCATGATGCCGCCGTACAGCGGATATTGAATGAGCAGCGAACCCGTCTGCGCGGTTGCCTGCTTGATCGCGTGCGCATAGGCGAGCGGGTGGCCGTGGAGCAGCACGCCCGCCGTGAGCATCGCGAGAATCACGACATTGACGCCGGCGAGCGGAATGCGGCCCGCGTAGGTCAGCGCCAGCACCGACAGGCCGAACAGCCCGGCCAGGGCGCTGAGCACGCACGAGCGCTCGAGCCACTGCGCCGGCGAGCGGCGTCCGGCGCCGCCGGGCGAGGCGGGAGCAGGTGCAGCCGGGGTGGGCTGCAGATCGGGCGGCAGTGCTTCGGCGCGGGCAGGACCGGGCGTGAGCCAGACGAGCAGCGCCGGCGTCAGCACGAGCATGGCGAGCGTCGGAGCCAGGTTGAAGCGGGTCAGCACGGTTTCGCTGAACGGCAGCACGTGGCCGGTCAGCTTCTCGACGACGTTCATCGCGCTGCCGCGCGTCGATTGCGCGAGTGCGATCGAGCTCGACAGTCCGCTCGCCCACACGACCCACCCCGAGAAGCCGCACGCGACGATCCACGCGAAATCGACGCGCAGCCGCTTCGCGACTTCGCGCGCCAGCAGCGCGCTGATCACGAGGCCGAATGCCCAGTTGACGAACGACGTGACGGCCACCGACAGGAAGACCAGCGTCGCTGCCTGGGCCGGCGTGCGCGCAAGCGACACGATCGCGCGGAAGCCGCGCTGCACGAGCGGCGCATGGGCCAGCGCGTGCCCGGTCGCGAACACGAGCGCCATCTGTGCCGTGAACGTGAGGATGTCGAAGAATCCCTTGGTCCAGCCGCCGATCATGGCGGCCGGCGTCGCGCGCGGCGCGATCGCGACGGCCAGCACGGCGACGAACGCCGTGATCAGCAGCGCAAGGACGAACGGATCGGGAATCGTGCGCTCGAACACGCGAATCGTCGCGTCGGTCAGGCGGATGCGGGCCGCACGAGGCGGGGAATCGGCGAGGCGCATGCATGTCTCCTGTTGATGTTTGTCATGTCGGCGATGCGTGTCGACGCTTCGTCGCCGCGGCGGTGTGGCGCTCAGCTGGGGAAGTCGTACAGTTGGGCCGGGTTGCGGACGAGGATCCGCTCGCGCAGATGGTCATCGGGCACCCAGTCCGCGAGTTGATCGAACAGCCGCGCGTCGTCCGGTGGGACGGTTTCCGTCGCATGCGGCCAGTCGCTGCCCCATACCAGTCGCTCGGGCGCCGCGGCGACCCATGCGCGGGCGAGCGCGTCGACGTCGGCGAACCGTCCGGACACGCCGACGCGCGAATCGAGGTACGGCCCGGAAAGCTTGACCCAGGCCCGGCCCTGGTCGACGAGGCGGCGCACGATCGCGAACGCCGGGTGCGACGTGCCGACGGGTTGCGGCAGGCGCGCCATGTGGTCGAACACGATGGTCGACGGCAGGCGCATGAGCAGCGTCTCGTGTGCGGCGATCTGGTCGGCCGTCCAATGGAGCTGCACATGCCAGCCGAGCGCATGCACGCGTGCGGACAATGCCTCGACCATGTCGAAACGCGTGGGTGCATGCTCGGGGCGATAGAGCGTGAACCGGACGCCGCGGATGCCGCCGTCGTGGAGCGCACGCAATTCGGCGTCCGTCACGTCCGTGCGTACCACGCCGACGCCACGTGTGCGGTCCGCGCCGAGCTGCCGTATCGCATCGAGCGTCACGCTGTTGTCGGTTGCGTACGCACGTGGCGTGACGACGATGGCGCGCGTGGTACCGAGCCTGGCCTGGATCGCGCGCTGGTAGTCGTTGGCCGTCGCATGCGCGTAGACCTCGGCACCGGGTTCGGACGGAAAGCGGCGGTCGAAGACGTGGAGGTGCGCGTCGCACGCGAGCAGCGGCGCCGCGTGTGCCGGCCTGGTCGTCGCTTCGGCCGCCGCGGGGCTGGGCGCAAACGCGTGCGATTCGCTCGCGGCGGCGAGCGGGGCGAGGAACGTACGTCTTGTCATGGCGTCTCCGGGTGAGTCTTGTCGTTCTGCCGGCGTTCTGCCGGCAGGATGCCGCTTCAGCGAATGGCGCCGCGACGCCGCAGCTCGGCGCGCCGTTCGTCATCGTAGCCGTGCTCGGCGAGCACGTCGTCCGAGTGCTCGCCGAGCGCCGGGGCGCCGAACGGATCGGGGCCCGGCGTGCGGTCGAACGCGATCGGTCGGCAGAAGCCGCGATAGCGGCCGGCTGCAGGATGGTCGAAATCGGCGACGAGCCGTTCCGCGTCGACTTGCGGATCGTCGAACATGTCTTCGATCTCGCGTACCGCGGCGCATGGCACGTCGTCGCCGAACACGATTTCCCATTCGCTGGCGGTGCGGGCCAGCAGTGCGGTGCGCAGCAGCGGGACGAGCGCCGCGTGCGCGTCGGCGCGCTTGCGCACCGTGTCGTAGCGCGGATCGTCGGCGAGCGCGGGCAGGCCGACCTTCACGCACAACGCGCGCCAGAAATGCGGCGTGTTCGCGGACAGGTAGAGATAACCGTCGCGGGTCGGATGCAGGCCCGTGACGCCACCCGACCGCATGTCGCGTCCGACGTCGCGTGTCTCGCCCTCGGCCCAGACCATTCGCGCCGACTGCATCGCGAGTGCGGCGCGCAGCAGCGAGATGCCCACGTACTGCCCGGCGCCGCTGCGGGTCCGTTCGTACAGCGCGGACGCGACGCCTGCGGCGACGAGCGATGCCGCGTAATAGTCGACGACCGAGCCGTACACGATCGACGGCGGCGCGCCGGGTTCGCCTTGCAGCGCGCACATGCCGGTCATCGCCTGCAGCACCTGGTCGTAGCCGGCCTTGTCCCGCAGCGGGCCCGATTCGCCGTAGCCGCTGACGGCGCAGTAGACGAGGCGCGGATTGCGTTCGCGAAGCTGCGCGTAGTCGATGCCGAGCCGCGCGGGGACGGCCGGCCGGAAATTGTGGACCAGCACGTCGGCGTCGCGGACGAGTTCGAGCAGCACCTCGCGACCGGCCGGCTGCTTGAGATCGAGCACGATTCCGCGCTTGCCGCGATTGACGCCGAGGAATGCGCGGCTCTGCGCGTCCAGCGTCGACGGATAGTTGCGCAGGTTGTCGCCGGCGGGCGGCTCGATCTTGATCACGTCGGCGCCCTGATCGGCCAGCAACGTGCATCCGTACGGGCCGGCGATGTACGCGCTCAGGTCGAGTACGCGGATGCCGGCGAGCGGGCCGGCGCCGGCGTGGCCGCAACGGGGCGTTTCCGGTGGGGCGGGCGCGTCGATGAAAGGTCGGGTCATGGTGCGATGCGAGCAGGTTGCGGCGCGGTGTCGGGCGGGGGGATCAGGCCGAATGCAATCGCCTCGTCGACGATCGCGCGGGCGCGGATGACGAAGGGCGCGTCGATCATCCGGCCGTCGACCACGTACGCGCCGCGGCCGTCGATGGCGGCCTGCCGCTGCGCGTCGAGCACCCGCAATGCCGCATGGATTTCGTCGAGCGTCGGCCGGAACACGTCGTTGGCGATACCGACCTGCGTCGGATGGATGCAGCTCTTGCCCGCGAAGCCGAGGCGCCGCGCCAGCCTCGCCTCGCTGCGAAAGCCGTCGATGTCCGCGATGTCGGCGAACGCGGCGTCGTAGGCGGCGATGCCCGCCTCGCCTGCGGCGACGCGTACGGCGAGCATCACGGGCACGATCGCCGCGGTTTCGCGGCGCTCGATGCCGAGCGGTTCGAACAGGTCGCCGAGGCCGAGCTGCAAGCCGATCACGCGCGGATGGGCCGTCGCGAGTTCGGATGCGAGCCGCAGCGCACGCGGCGTTTCGATGTTGACGAGGAGTCCGATCGGCGTCGCGACGCCGTTGCGGCGCTCGGCCCGTTCGAGGGCGGCCGCCGCTGCGCGCACGTCGTCCGCGTCGCGGGGTTTGGGCAGGTTGACGATCGCGACGCCCGAGCGCGCGACCGCGTCGAGATCGGCGTCGAAGCCGCGCGTGCCGAGCGCGTTCACACGCACCACGATGGTTTTCGTCGCCGGCAGCGGCTGGTCGAGCCGCGCGCGCAGCGCGGCGCGCGCGGCATCCTTGCGGTCGTCGGCGACCGCGTCCTCGAGATCGAACGACACGGCGTCGGCGGCACCGTTCAGGGCCTTGTCGAACAGGTCGGGACGGGAGCAGGGAACAAACAGTTTGCTTTTCATGCGGCCAGTATAGAAACCCCGCTACACTCGATGAATACAGGTTTGATTCCTTCAAACGATAGAAAATATATCTTTATGGATATCGTGTTCCTCAAGAGCTTCGTGCTCGTCGCCGATACGGGCTCGATGGCGCAGGCCGCTCGCCGCCTCGATCTCACGCCCGCCGCGGTTGCCTTGCAGATGCGGGTGCTGGAGCGGGAGCTGGGCGTGGCACTGCTCGCCCGCGCCGGGCGATCGGTGCGGCCGACCGAGGCCGGCTACCGCGTGCTCGAGCGTGCGCGCGGGCTGGTCCGCGAGTTCGACGGCCTGAAATCGGTCGCGGCCGACGATGCGCAGCTGTCCGGGGAATTGCGTCTCGGCGCGATCAACACCGCGTTGCACAGTATCCTGCCCGACGTGCTGGCACAGTTCGCGACCCAGCATCCGCGGCTGAGGGTGCTGATCCAGTCCGGTACGTCGGCGGAGCTTTACGAGTCGGTGCGGCGAGGCGATCACGATGCGGCGGTCTGTCTGCATCCGAGTTTCGCGCTGCCGAAAAGCATGGTCTGGGAACTGTTGCGCATCGAGCCGCTCGTCGTGCTGGCGCCGCAGGCGCTCGCCGCGCGCGACGCGCACGACCTGCTGCGCCAGGAGCCGCTCATTCGCTACGACCGGAGTCTCGGCGGCGGCAAGCAGGCCGACCGTTATCTGCGCGATCACGGGATCGATCCGCACGAACGCTTCGAGATCAATTCGCTGCTGGCGATCGCGATGATGGTCGAGCGCGGGCTGGGCGTGTCGCTGGTGCCGGACATTGCGTCGCCGCTCGCGGAGCGGTTGAGGATCGTGCGGCTCGCGTTGCCGAAGCCGACCGAACCGCGGCGCTTCGGCATACTCTGGCGCCGGGGCTCGGCGCGCGAGGGTGCGATCCGCGAATGGCTCGCGATCAGCCGCCGGATGGTGCAGCGTCGTTGATCTGTCGGCGGCCATGCGGATGGCGACGGAGCGGCGGACGAAGCCGGCGGCGCTGGCCGACGCCCGGTTTCTACCGTCGGCCGACTCGAGCCGTGCGCTGCGCTCGCGGGCACGAACATGACGCGAAGGCGGTCCGGCCAAATTGGATCGGCGCCTGATCGCAGCCCCGCAAACACCCGGCAACGACACCTGCCGTTAGCGCGTCTGACCGGTCTTGAAGTCGTGGACGAAGAGGCCCGGCCGGCGGCTGTCGAACACGGCCTGAATCTCGCAGCTGGTGTTCGCCTGCTTGTTGCAGGCCGCCTGAGCGGCCGCTCGCGCACGCGCCGCCGAGGTTTCGGAGGTCGCGCTGATTTCTCCGCCATTCAGCCGGTAGGCGAGAATGACGCCGTTGCCGGTGAGCGCATTGCTCTTGCACGCGGTCCTGGTGGCGTCGCTGCAGGCCTTGATGGCAGCGTTGGTCGCATCCTCGAGTTTGCGATACCCGCTCGCAACATAAAGCTTTCCGTCGTCTCCCGCCGCATCGGTAGCCCACGCGGAGACCGCATAGAATTTGCGGACCGAGACATCGGGCGAACGCCGGCTGCCCAGGGCGATCGTGGCAAATACCTCGCATGGCAAGAGCTGGTGTGCCGAGCAGTCGGCCATCGTCTGTTTGCTTTGAGCACCGCCGTTGCCGTCCCAACCCATGGCAAAAGAACCATACCGGTCACGGACGATCGTGACCGAGGAATTCCACCACGTGCCGGCGAGTTCGCAGCCCTTTCCCATCACGGCGTTGCAGGCGGCTACTGCCGCGAGCGCGGCGTCGTTGCGATAGACAAAATTGCCGACGACCCAAATGTCGGCGGCATCTTGATGCCAGGCAACGGCGGTATATCGTGTGTTCGACGGCGTTTCGGCTTCGTAGCGAAGCCACCCGTCACCGTGTTCGGGCTCCTTCCTGCCGGAAGAGCGGGAGGGCGCCGAATCGCTATCGTCGGGCGCGCATAGCGGGCTCGGCGCGACGCCGGGACCACCTTGCGTCATGCCCACGACCCGCTCGCCGGGACCGGGCCCCCCGCACGGATAGGTCTGCGCGAACGCCTGCGTCGGCAACGAGAGACCGGCGAGCGCAACCGCCGCAATAGAAAGGAGTCCATTCGTTTTCATTGTCGATGCTTCCTTTTCTCAATGTCCTTGAAGACTCGTTGCGTTATATCACTTCGCGGCATCGAAGTTTATTGTGGAAAATTTCCGGTTGATTTTGCAGTTCTTAACAATCGAAGATGATGCATTCACGATAGGATTGACCGCAAATTCATGGTCGAATGAAATTTCAAAATGAGGCGGCCGCTTATGTCTCGCATCCAACTGTTAATGGGCTGGTCGGCCGTGACGCTCGTCGCGGTAGCGGGCGAGGCGATGGCCGACCAGTCATCGGCCCGCTCCGCGACCGCTCCCTCTCCCCCGACATTCTTCGTTTGCAGCGGCACGTTCAGCTCCGGCTCCGGCATGGCCGGCTCTTCGACGGAGAAGGACGGCAAGCCGACGTGTTTCTTCGAAGCGGACTCCGCAGCCGAGTCCAGGGCGCAAAAGGAATGCGGGCAGAACGCGGTGTGTGACATCTCGGCGACGACCTACATGAAGGGAAACAGCCGCATTGTCGAAAAGGTGCTGGCGGTCACGCGGCTCAGCGGGCCGGCCTACGCGGAGCCGGGCCGAGCGGCGTCGGACAAGGCGCCGTTGCTCGACCCGTCGGTCTGTCCCGCCAGCGAACTCGGCGCTTTCGTCAAGGCGTTTTCCGGCAGGATTTCGATCCAGGCGCGGTTTACCCGCTGGCCTCTCGCCGTCACCGATATCGATGCCGCCGCCCGGCCGGAGCCCAAACCGGTGACCCGACACGTCACCGAGCAAAAGGCGTCCTACCCGCTGATGATGGATATCGAGCGTGCCAGGCGGGAAGGAAAGGTCGTTCGCGTCACTCAGGACGACAAGACGACTGGCCATGTCGAATATGCCGGATCGGACAACGACCACAAGATTCGCTATCGCTTCCAGCGGTCGGGATCGTGCTGGCAGCTCGTGGCGATCGACGACCAGTCGTTGTAGCCGTTCGTGAAGCGGTGGACGTTCTTGCAGTATTGAGAGAGGCCTCGATCGATGAAGCTTTGTTGCGCGCTCCTGCTATGTCTGGCCACGTTTGCCTGCAAGCCGGCCGGATCGAAATGCGCGGCAAGTCTCGCGCTGTACAGGACGCAGGTGAACGGCGCGCTTGCGGACAAAACCATCGATCAGCCCGTCTATGACGATCAGCAGCGGTATATCGCGAAAGCCGAGAAAATTTGTGCGTCGGGCGACGATGAAGCCGCCGTCACGGCGCTTTTCGATGCAGCCATGGCGCTGAACGTCGGCGCAGACGACGCCTACGCACGCTCGCTCAAAAAGGAAGGCGATCCGGCCGCGGCGCGCGTCGAGAGCAAACGATGAAGCAGACGGTCCTTGCCGTCCTGATCGGCGCGTGCGCCGGTCTGATTGCGTTCGTGGCGGCAGTGAACGACAGCAGGCGAAAGCGGGCGGCAGCACGCATACCGCGACCGGACGCGTCACCGTCGCTGGATTTTCAGTACTTTCCCGGCGAGCCGAAAGGCTATGCGGGATATACCGATCACGTTTCGATGCAGCAGACCATCAACGATGACCTTGCCGAGCGCGATGCCGACTGGCAATTCAGCAGCATCGGGTTCGCGAAGGGATTCCTGCGCATGGTGCTGCTCCGAGCCGATCGCTCGCAAAGCGAGCCCGGCATTTTCCGCATGGCAGGCGTGAGCGGAGACGATGCGATGGCGATCGAGTGGATCGCGCGGATGCAAACGGAGGGAGTCGACAACGCACCTCCTTCGACATCGAATTTGAAGTCGATCGTCGATGGGATTGCGTCCGACATTTCGTCGACCGGGCCGCGTCGCGCGAAGTTCTGGCGTAGCGCCGGGGGTGACGGCCGCGAAGGGGTGGAACACGACGAAATTCCTGCCGAGCGATTACGTGAACTCACGGAGCGCATGCGCGATGCGGAACGCAGAGGCGAGTCGCGGGCGGCCGATGCCCGGATCGTGCCGCCGGAATCGAGTGGTTGACGAAGGGGCGACGCCGGTACCCGAGGCTGCCAGACACATTTTTCGTCCGTTATTGCGCTCGACGGCGTGGCGCGCGTTCGTTCAACCTCATCCATATCGCCTGGTTCGGTTGCCACCCCACGACACGCCGATCCGACCGATTCGGTGCTACGGACACGTTGTGCGTCGAATCGCCCGCGAGATACCCGTTGCAACGACGGGAGCGCCTAAGCGAGCCGCACGGATTCCGTACTGAAACCCTTCGCGTCCCTCCGCGCTTGCCAAACGCCGGCTGGCGAACCTTTCGCTGTCGATCGAGCGTGTTGCCTGGCGTGCCCGACATCGCGTTTCAAGGGCCAGATTGCCGCGCCCGCCCGTGACGGCGTGGGCCGACGGCGCACGCGCGGCGCAAACATAAACGAAATGTGATCCCTTGCCGCCGCAAAATTTTGCACAATGACGGCAGCGCGGCCTTCCGCCGCGCTTCGCGCCGGCCGTGATCGCCGCCCGACAACCGTGACCGAGCTCCGCTCCGACGTACCGCCGCCCACCGCCATGGACCACCCGAAACGCATCCTGATCGTCGAGGACGACGCCGACATCGCCGACGTGCTGAGCCTGCATTTGCGCGACGAGCGCTACGAGGTCGTGCACAGCGCGGACGGCGCCGAAGGGTTGCGCCTGCTCGAACAGGGCGGCTGGGACGCGCTGATCCTCGACCTGATGCTGCCCGGCGTCGACGGCCTCGAAATCTGCCGGCGCGCGCGGGCGATGACGCGCTACACGCCGATCATCATCACGAGCGCCCGGTCGAGCGAGGTGCACCGGATCCTCGGCCTCGAACTCGGCGCCGACGACTACCTCGCGAAGCCGTTCTCGGTGCTCGAACTCGTCGCACGCGTGAAGGCGCTGCTGCGGCGCGTCGATGCGCTCGCGCGCGATTCGCGGATCGACGCGGGCACGCTCGACGTCGCGGGGCTCGCGATCGACCCGATCGCGCGCGAGGCGAGCGTCGACGGCGTACGCATCGATCTCACGCCGCGCGAATTCGATCTGCTGTATTTCTTCGCGCGGCATCCGGGCAAGGTGTTTTCGCGGATGGACCTGCTGAACGCCGTGTGGGGCTACCAGCACGAAGGCTACGAACACACGGTCAACACCCACATCAACCGGCTGCGCGCGAAGATCGAGGCCGATCCGGCCGAGCCCGTGCGGATCCTCACCGTGTGGGGACGCGGCTACAAGCTCGCCGCGCCGGACGCATGATGAAGCTCACGCTCACGCGGCGGCTGTCGCTCGTGTTCTCGATCCTGCTGCTCGCGTGCTCGGGCGCGTCGGCATGGCTGCAGATCCGCGCGAACGACATGCGCGAGAAGGAAGTCGTGCAGGCGCTGTCGCGCGACCTGGCCGCCAACATCGCCGGCAGCGCGCCGCTGATGGACGCGAACGGGCTGCGCCCCGACGCCGTGCGCACGCTGTTCGGGCAGTTGATGGGCGTGAACCCGAGCGTCGAGGTGTACCTGCTCGACAACGCCGGGCGCATCAAGGGCGACGATGCGCCGCCGGGCCACGTGAAGCGCGACCGCGTCGATCTCGCGCCCGTGCAGCGCTTCATCGCGGGCCAGCCGCTGCCGATTCTCGGCGACGATCCGCGCAGCCCGGACGCGCGCAAGGTGTTCAGCGCCGCGCCGCTGCAGCGCGCGGGGCAGCCGCCGTCGGGCTACATCTACGTGGTGCTGCTCGGCGAGGCACATGACCGGCTCGCCGCGCGCGTCGATGCCGGCAACGTGCTGCGCACGACGCTGTGGTCGATGGCGATCGTCGCGCTGCTCGGGTTGCTGGCGGGCCTCGTCGCGTTCGGCTTCATCACGCGCCCGCTGCGCCGGCTGACGGCCGCGATGCGCGACTTCGACGCGAACGCCGCGCCCGGCGCGCTCGACGCGCCGCCGCCGGTGCTGCGCTTGCCGCCGGGCCGCCGCGGCGACGACATCGCGGTGCTCGAATCCGCGTTCGCGCAGATGGCCGACCGGATCGGCGAGCAGTGGCGCGCGTTGACGCGCCAGGACCAGCAGCGGCGCGAACTGATCACGAACATCTCGCACGACCTGCGCACGCCGCTCACGTCGCTGCACGGTTATCTGGAGACGCTGTCGCTGAAGGCCGACACGCTGGCCGAGCCCGAGCGGCGGCGCTACCTGTCGATCGCGCTCGCGCAGAGTGCGAAGGTCGGGCGGCTCGCGCAGGCGCTGTTCGAGCTGGCGCGGCTCGAATCGGGCGGCGTGCAGGCCGAGCGCGAGCCGTTCTCGCTCGTCGATCTCGTGCAGGACGTGTTCCAGAAATTCGAGCTGGCCGCGCAGTCGCGCGGCGTCGCGTTGCATGCGCGGATTCCGCCGCGCGTGCCGGCCGTGTCGGCCGATCTCGGGATGATCGAGCGCGTGCTGACCAACCTGCTCGACAACGCGCTGCGGCACACGCCTTCGCACGGCGAGGTCGAGATCGCGCTGGAACCGCAGGGCGACCGTGTGGTCGTGACCGTGTCGGATACCGGCGAAGGGATTCCGGCGGCGCGGCGCGAAGGGTTGTTCCAGCGGCCGCAGCGGCCGATGAGCGGCGGCACGGCGACGAGCGGCGGGCTCGGCCTGTTGATCGTGCACCGGATGCTGGCGCTCAACGGCAGCGGTATCCGGCTCGTCGACCGGCCCGGGCGCGGCGCGGTGTTCGAGTTTGCGCTGGCGGTGGCGTCGCCGACGGCGGGCGACGCACGCTGACCGCGATCGGCGGCGTCATGCGCCGCGCTTGCGCCGCACGTCGCTCGGCGTCGTGCCGGTCCAGCGCTTGAACGCGTGACGGAATCCCACGGCATCGCTGAAGCCGAGCGTCAGCGCGATGTCCTCGGTGCTGAGCGTGGTCGTGCCGAGGTAGTCGATCGCGAGCGCCTTGCGCACGCTCGTCAGCAGTTCGCTGTACGACGTGCCTTCGGCTTCGAGCTTGCGGCGCAACGTGCGTGAGGTCATGCACAGGCTTTCGGCGATCGCGTCGATGTCCGGGAATTGTCCCGGCGTGCGGGTGAGCTCCTCGTATACGCGTCGCGTGATACCCGATCGGCTGCGCAATTCGTCGAGCAACTGCGCGCAGTGCGACGACACCTGCGCGGCGGTGATCGGATTCGCGAGCTGCGGCGCGCGCGTGAGCCAGGCCGCCGGATAGCTGAGCACGTGATGCGGCTGGTCGAACGCGATCGGGCATTCGAGCGCGTCGGCCAGCAGCGCCCCATGCGGCGGCCGCGGCTGCGCGAACTGCGCGCGCGCGGGCACGCACCATCCGCCCATCACGTCCTTGATGATCGTCACGTGCAGCGCGAACTGCATGTCGATCAGGAAACGGTACAGCGGCTCGTCGAGATCGGGCAGCGCGACTTCGTGGCGGTCCGGAAACAGCCACGACGCGGTGTCGCCGTGTTCGACCCAGCGGATCGGCAGCATCCCGTTCGCGAGCCGATGATATTTGACGGCCGCATCGAACGCGCGCGCGAGCGATTCCGAGCACAGCATCGCGTAGCCGTACATGCCGTAGCTCGACGCGCGCAGCAGGCGGCCGACGCGCACGCCGAGGTCGGTGCCGTCGTACCGGCCGACCGCGTTGCGCGCGGCCGTGAGGAACTGCAGCGGCGACGTGAGCGTGAACGGGTCCGCGACATCGGCCGGCGCGAGGCCGGTGCCGGCGAGCACCGTCGCCGGGTCGAGGCCGGCTTGCGCGGCCACGTCGACCAGCACGGCCAGCTTGGCCGGCGTGAAGCGCTGCTCGCGCAACGCGTGGGCGGCTTCGGCGTCGGGCAGCCGGGGGGGACGGGCGTCCGTCGGTTTCAACAGCGCACTGCGCGACATGGCGGGATCCTGCGTCCGAATCGATATCGTTGACGGCTTGCCATTCTGCGCGGGAACGATTTCGTTCGCCACAGGGTTCACCCTGACGTGCCGACGGGACGGCCCGACCGGACGGGCGTTCGCCGTGCGAAGCGACGTGGACACCTGCATGCGCGTGTCCGTTTCGATCATGTTTTCGGCCGGGCGGATCATTTGCAAAGCGCGTCGCGCGGGCGATAGTCGCCGCTCAGGCGGCGGCCCGCGTCCTTCCGGCGTGCAGGCCGCCGTGCGAACGGCGCGCATGCCGGCGTGCCGTCCCCCGAGGAGCGAGACATGACGAACAGACACTGGACCGGGTCGTACGGCTCGATCCCCGCCGAGATCGACGCCGATCGCCATCCTTCCGTCAGCGCGCTGCTGGACGACGCGATGCGCCGCTTCGCCGAGCGTCCGGCGTTCCATGCGTTCGGCCGCACGCTCACCTATGCCGACGTCGACCGCCTGTCGACCGCGCTGGCCGCGTATCTGCAGCAGGTCGTCGGCGTGCGCAAGGGCGATCGCGTCGCCGTGATGCTGCCCAACGTGCTGGCGTTTCCGGTCGTGTTCGTCGCCGTCGCGAAGATCGGCGCGATCCAGGTCAACGTGAATCCGCACTACACCGCGCGCGAGCTCGAGCATCAGCTCAACGACGCGGGAGTCGAGGCGGCGGTCGTCTGCGGCGGGTCGATGGGCACGTTCGCGGGGGGGGTCGGCGGCACGCGCGTGCGCACCGTGCTGAGCGTGGGGCGCGAGGATCTCGGCGTCGTCGATGCGCCGGCCGGCACGTGCGACGCACTGCCGCCCGGTTCGACCGCGCTCGCGCAAGCCATCGCCGCCGGCGAATCGCTCGCGTGCGAGCCGGTTGCGCTGAGCGGCGCGGACCTGTTGCTGCTGCAATACACGGGTGGCACGACCGGCCTGTCGAAGGGCGCGGCGCTGTCGCATCGCAACCTCGTCGCGAACATCGCGCAGTTCGCGGCGATCGTGCCGGATGCGCGCCAGCCGGGCGAAGAGGTCATCGTCACGGCGATCCCGCTGTATCACATCTTCGCGCTGACGGTGAACTTCCTGTCCTACTTCGCGATCGGCGCGCAGAACTGGCTCGTCGCGAATCCGCGCGACATGGACGGGTTCGTCGACGTGCTGAAGGCCGCGCGGCCGACGGTGTTCGTCGGCGTGAACACAATGTACGCGGGGCTTGCCGGCCATCCGCGCCTGAAGGAGGTCGACTGGTCGCGGCTGAAGCTGTCGGCCGGCGGCGGCGCGGCGGTGATCGACGTGATCTCGTCGCGCTGGAAGGCGGTGACGGGCAATTTCATCCGCGAGGGCTACGGGCTGTCGGAAACGTCGCCGGTCGTGTCGTTCAACCCGCAATCGATCGACCGGTTCACGGGCACCACGGGCCTGCCGCTGCCGTCGACCGACGTGAAGCTGCTCGACGAGCAGGATCGCGAGGTGGCGATCGGCGAAGCGGGCGAGATCTGCGTGAAGGGGCCGCAGGTGATGAGCGGCTACTGGCAGAAGCCGGACGCGAATGCGGCCGCGTTCACGGCGGACGGCTATTTCCGCACCGGCGACGTCGGCGTGTTCGACGCGGCCGGCTTCCTGCGGATCGTCGACCGCAAGAAGGACATGATCATCGTGTCGGGCTTCAACGTGTATCCGAACGAGGTGGAAGCGGTGGCGACCGCGCTGCCGGGCGTGGCCGAATGCGCGTGCATCGGCGTGCCGGACCCGCGCACGGGCGAGGCCGTCAAACTGTTCGTGGTGCTGACGCCGGACGCCGATGTGACGGAAGCGCAGCTCGTCGCGCATTGCCGCGCGAGCCTGGCCGCGTACAAGGTGCCGAAGTGGGTTCGATTCGTCGACCGGTTGCCGAAGTCGACGGTCGGCAAGATCCTGCGCCGCGAACTCAGCCGCACCGACTGATGAGGGCGACGCGTCGCGCGGCCGCGGCTGCGCGGAAAGCCACGAAGGTGGCGCGCGGGCCACTCAAGTACAATGCGGTCGGTTCGATCGACGGGGATGCGATGACCGGCTCAGATCCACTTTCCGCCCGGCCCGGGCGTGCGCTGCCGTCGCCGAGCGCGACGGTGCCGATCTCGCTCGTCAACGGCTTTCTCGCGAGCGCGGGCGTGCAGCGCGACGTGGTCGAACGCTACCTGCGCGGCGCCGGCATTCCGATCGAGCTGCTCGGCGAGCCGCACGCGCGCGTGACGGAGGAACAGTTCTCGACGCTGTACCGCACGCTCGCGATCGATCTCGACGACGAGATGCCCGGCATCTTCTCGCGCCCGCTGCGCGGCGGCACGCTGAAGTATCTGTGCCTGAGCCTGCTCGATGCGCGCAACCTCGAAACGGCGCTGCATCGTTTCGGGCAATTCTTCCATATCCTGCTCGACGACTTCTTCGTCGAATCGAAGCGCGACGATCTCGTCGCGCAGGTGCTGCTGCGCCCGAACGAGGCCATCGGGCCGATCGGCGCGCTCGGCCAGGAGCTGATGCTCAAGCTCGTGCACGGCGTATGCTCCTGGCTGATCGGGCAGAAAATTCCGCTGCTGCAGATCGAGTTCGCGTGCCCGCGGCCCCGCCACGCGGTCGATCACCTGTACTTCTTCACCGGCGCGGTGCAGTTCGACCGCGAGCGCACGCTGATGCGCTTCAGCGCCGATTACCTCGACGCGCCGATCCGGCAGAGCAAGCGCAACCTGCGCAAATTCCTCGCGCGCGCGCCCGGCGACTGGATCTTCGAATCGTTCAGCGAACAGCTCGTGTGCCATCGGGTGCGGCAGTACCTGTCGGCGGCGCTGCCGGATCTGCCCGTGATCGACCAGGCGGCCGAGCACCTGCATTGTTCGGTGCGGACGCTGAGCCGCCATCTGGCCGCCGAAGGGACGACGTTCCAGGTGCTGAAGGACGAGCTGCGGCGCGATATCGCGATCCAGCGGCTGACCGATACGCCCGACACGATCGCCGCGATCGGCGCGGATATCGGCTTCGACGACCCGAGCGCGTTTCATCGCGCGTTCCGGCACTGGACCGGCAGTACGCCGGGGACGTATCGGCGCCGGGCGTGATGCGGGCGCGGGGTTGAGCGTCGCGGATTCGCGCGTGCACGGATTCAATCCCATAACCGGCTCCTTTTGTGGTTTTCACGGCCGGTTTTTGAGCGGACACTCCCATAACCGGCTTCCTTCGTCGCGCGAGCCGGGCAGGCGCGCGTGCCGCCGGTCGTTTCCTGTTGGCGCGCATCACCGCGATTGCCGATACCGACGGACCGGGCGCCGACGCCCGTCCGGCGGGCGTTCGCCGCCGGGCGCGGTGGTGTCCGCCGGCATGCGACGTGGCCGGTTTTGTCACCATGTGGGCCGGATATGACAATGGGAATCCGGATGCCCGGCGTTAGGATGGCCCATCGCGTCGCCCGGCTTGGCCGGTTTTGCCGTATCGGACCCCGTGGCGCCCCCTATTCACCGCCTGATTGGAACATCGACCATGAGCTATAACGCCCCCGTCAAGGACATGCTGTTCGTGCTGAAGGAACTCGCGGGTATCGACGCCATTGCGCAGTTGCCGGGCTTCGAGGATGCGGGTTACGACACGGCGCAGGCCGTGCTGGACGAGTCCGCGAAATTCTGCGGCGAGGTGCTGGCGCCGCTGAACGTCGAAGGCGACCGCAACCCGAGCAGCTGGAAGGACGGCGTCGTGACTGCGACCCCGGGCTTCGGCGAAGCGTTCCGTCAGTTCGTCGAAGGCGGCTGGCAGGGGCTGCAGCATCCGGCCGAATACGACGGCCAGGGGCTGCCGAAGCTGATCGCGACGCCGTGCATCGAGATGCTGAACGCGTCGAACCTGTCGTTCGCGCTGTGCCCGCTGCTCACCGACGGCGCGATCGAGGCGCTGCTGACGGCCGGCACCGACGAGCAGAAGCAGCGCTACGTGCCGAAGCTGATCTCGGGCGAATGGACCGGCACGATGAACCTGACCGAGCCGCAAGCCGGTTCGGATCTCGCGCTGGTGCGCTCGCGCGCCGAGCCGCAGGGCGACGGCACGTACAAGGTGTTCGGCACGAAGATCTTCATCACGTGGGGCGAGCACGACATGGCGGACAACATCGTCCACCTGGTGCTGGCGCGCACGCCGAACGCGCCGGAAGGCGTGAAGGGCATCTCGCTGTTCATCGTGCCGAAGTTCCTGGTCAACGACGACGGCTCGCTCGGCGCGCGCAACGACGTGCACTGCGTGTCGATCGAACACAAGCTCGGGATCAAGGCGAGCCCGACGGCGGTGCTGCAATACGGCGATCACGGCGGCGCGATCGGCTATCTCGTGGGCGAGGAGAACCGCGGCCTCGAATACATGTTCATCATGATGAACGCGGCGCGCTTCGGCGTCGGGATGCAAGGGATCGGCGTGGCCGACCGCGCGTACCGGAAGGCGGCCGAATTCGCGAAGGAACGCGTGCAGAGCCGTCCGGTGGACGGTTCGGCCAAGCAGTCGGTGACGATCATCCATCACCCGGACGTGCGCCGGATGCTGGGCACGATGCGTGCGCTGACCGAAGGCGCGCGGGCGCTCGCGTATGTGGCTGCCGCGCACAGCGACATCGCCCATCGCCATCCGGACGAGGCGACGCGCGCGCGTCATCAGGCCATCTACGAATACCTGGTGCCGGTGGTGAAGGGCTGGAGCACGGAGATGGTGAACGACGTCGCGAGCCTGGGCGTGCAGGTGCACGGCGGGATGGGTTTCATCGAGGAGACGGGCGCGGCGCAGTACTACCGCGACGCGCGGATCCTGGCGATCTACGAAGGGACGACCGCGATTCAGGCGAACGACCTGGTCGGCCGCAAGACGATGCGCGACGGCGGCGCGGTGGCGAAGGCGCTGATTGCGGAGATCGGCGACACGGTCGCGGCGCTCGGCAAGATCGACGGTGCGGCGGCCGCCTCGATGAAGGCGCAACTGGAGAAGGGGGCGCGCGCGTTGTCGGCGGTGGTCGACTACGTGCTGGCGAACACGAAGCAGGACCCGAACGCGGTGTTCGCGGGCAGCGTGCCGTACCTGAAGCTGGCGGGCGTCGTGCTGTGCGGGTGGCAGATGGCGCGCGCGCTGGTGGCCGCGCACGCGAACCGCGCGAACGACGTCGCGTTCTTCGACGCGAAGATCGCGATCGCGCAATGCTATGCGGAGCACGTGCTGGTGCAGGCGGGCGCGCTCGAAGCGTCGATCGTCGGCGCGAAGGGCAACGAGAGCGTGCTCGCGTTGACGGAAGACCAGTTCTGACCGGCTGACGGTCGGGATGCAGCAGGAGGAGACAGGATTTTGACCACACAGGACTTGCTCGCGCAATACGGCCCGCGCGAATCGATGGAATACGACGTCGTGATCGTCGGCGGCGGCCCCGCCGGGCTGTCGGCGGCGATCCGGCTCAAGCAGCTGGCCGCCGAGAAAGGCACCGAGATCGGCGTGTGC
>NZ_LOYN01000007.1:0-686 GCF_001526325.1 Burkholderia sp. MSMB1826 | reverse complement strand
GCCTGCGCCTGCTGGTTCGCGAGCGCCGTCTCGACCACCGTCTGCGCCTGGCGCAGCTCGAGCTCGGAGCCCGTGCCGTTGTCGAACTGCAGCTTGGTCAGGTCGTACGACGCCTGCGCGGTCTTCAGCGTGTTCTCCGTGACCTTCAGCAGATCGTCGGTCGACAGCAGCGTCAGGTATTGATCCGCCACCTGCGACACCAGCGAGATCTCCGACGCCTGCCGCGCGTACGACGTCGACAGGTACTGCGCGAGCGCCTGATCCTTCAGGCTCTGCACGCGGCCGAACAGGTCGAGTTCCCACGACGCCGACAGCCCGACGTTGTACACGCGCGAGATCAGCGGCTGGCCCGTCTGCGACACACCGGCCGGATAGCGCTGGAGGTTGCCCGTGCCCGTACCGTCGAGCGTCGGGAACAGCCCCGCGCGCGTGATCTGGTACTGCGCACGCGCCGCCTCGATGTTCAACACCGACACGCGCAGGTCGCGGTTGTTTTTCAGCGCGATCTCGATCAGCCGCTGCAGGCGCGGATCGACGAAGAACTCGCGCCAGCCGATGGCGGTCGCCGCCTGGCCGTTCGCGCTGCGCGCGCCGGCCGCGCCCGGCTGCGTCGCGTAGACGCCGCCGGCCGGGTACGCCTGCGCGACGGGCGCGTCGGGCCGCTTGTAATGCGGCGCCATCGTGCA
>NZ_LOYN01000006.1:0-96040 GCF_001526325.1 Burkholderia sp. MSMB1826 | reverse complement strand
TTGCCTTCCGAGCCGCTGTTGCAATAGAAGAAGTGGTTGAAGCCGGCGGGCGTCACTTCCGCGAGCATCGCGGAGAGTTCGATCACCGGCGGATGCGTGGTCTTGAAGAACGTGTTGTAGAACGGCAACTCCTGCAACTGGCGATACGCGGCGTCGGCGAGTTCCTTGCGGCCGTAGCCGACGTTCACGCACCAGAGGCCGGCCATCCCGTCGATCACCTTGTTGCCGTCCGAGTCCCACAGGTAGACGCCGTCGGCCTTGACGATCACGCGGCTGCCCGCGCGGTTGAGCGCGCCCATGTCCGAGAACGGGTGGATGTGGTGCGCGGCGTCGAGCGCGCGGTATTCGGCGGTCGAGCGTGCCTGCGTCGCGCGCGGCGCGGCGGCCGTCGCGGTCGGCGCGGCCGGCTGGATCCAGGCCGATTCGTTGCGGTAAGTCATGTTTCCTCCGTGATTCCGTATGCGGTTGGCACGCTTACACGTGCAGCAGCAGATGGCGGCGTTCCCACGAGCTGATCACGCGGAAGAACGCTTCGTATTCGGTTTCCTTCAGCGCGAAATACGCCTTCAGGAACTTGTGCCCGAGGATCTCGCCGAGCGGCTCGCACGCGGCCATCAGCGTCAGTCCTTCCTCGAGGTTGCGCGGCAACTGGTACGGCAGGCTGTAGCCGTCGCTGACGAGCGGCTCGGTCGGCTCCAGGCGCTGCGTCATGCCGAGATAGCCGGCCGCGAGCGTCGCCGCGAGCGCGAGGTACGGGTTGCAGTCGACGCCCGGGATGCGGTTTTCGATGCGGCGTGCGGCCGGGCCCGAATGCGGGATGCGGAACCCCACCGTGCGGTTGTCGTAACCCCACTGCACGTTGATCGGCGCGGCCATGAAGCGCGACAGGCGGCGATACGAGTTGATGTACGGCGCGAAGATCGGCATCAGCGCCGGCGTGTACTTCTGCAGCCCCGCGAGATAGTTGTAGAACATCGACGTCGCGCCGCCGGTTTCCGGCGACGTGAACAGGTTCTGGCCCGTTTCCTCGTCGACGATGCTCTGGTGCACGTGCATCGCCGAGCCCGGTTCGTCTTCCATCGGCTTGGCCATGAACGTCGCGTACATGTTGTGACGCAGCGCGGCCTCGCGCACCGTGCGCTTGAACAGGAACACCTGGTCGGCCAGCGACAGCGCGTCGCCGTGCATGAAGTTGATCTCCATCTGCGCGGCGCCGACTTCGTGGATCAGCGTATCGATGTCGAGGTTCTGCGATTCGCAGTACTCGTAGATGTCCTCGAACAGCGGATCGAATTCGTTGACGGCCTCGATCGAATACGACTGGCGGCCCGTTTCGGGGCGGCCCGTGCGGCCGACCGGCGGACGCAGCGGCAGGTCGGGGTCCTTGTTCATGTCGACCAGGTAGAACTCGAGCTCGGGCGCGACGACCGGTTTCCAGCCCTTCGTCTTGTACAGGTCGAGCACGCGGCGCAGCACGTAGCGCGGCGAGATCTCGACCGGCGAGCCGTCGAAGTGCACGCAGTCGTGGATCACCTGCGCGGTCGGGTCGACGGCCCACGGGATCAGGCGGATGGTCGACGTGTCGGGCACGCACACCATGTCGGGGTCGGTCACGCCGGTCAGCGAGCCGTCTTCCGGATAGTCGCCGGTAACGGTCTGCACCATCACGGCCTGCGGCAGCCGCATCGATTCGCCGGACGTGAACTTGTTGCGCGGCGTGATCTTGCCGCGCGCGATGCCGGCCATGTCGGGAATGATCGCTTCGATCTCGGTGATCCGGTGCTGCTTCAGAAAGCCTTCGATGTCTTGCATGTCTGTTCTCGTTGTCTGGTTGGCGCGCTCAGGCGAGCGCGGCGGCGGCCATGGCGCGCGTGCGTTCGGCGCGGCGGGCGCGGCACGCATCGCCGAACGCGCGGAAGATCGCGCTCGACAGCGGGTCCTGCGCGTGTCGCCATTCCGGATGCCACTGCACGGCCAGCGCGAACGCCGGTGCGTCGACGACGCTCACGGCCTCGATCAGGCCATCCGGCGCGACGGCCTCGACGGCGAGGCCCGAGCCGAGCTGCGCGACGCCCTGCTTGTGCAGCGAGTTCACGTGCACTTCGTCGCGGCCGCCGGCGAGCGCATGCAGCTGGCCGCCGGGCGTCAGGCGCACGACGTGCGCGGGGCCGTATTGCGTATCCATCGGCGCGTCGTCGTCCTCGCGGTGATCGGCGAAGCCGGGCACTTCATGCACGCGCTGGTGCAGCGTGCCGCCGCAAACGACGTTCAGCTCCTGGAAGCCGCGGCATACGGCGAGCACGGGCACGCCCGCGACGATGGCCGCGCGCAAGAGCGGCAGCGTCGTCGCATCGCGGGCCGGGTCGTGCTTCGTGCCGGGCTCGCTCGGCTCGCCGCCGTACCGATGCGGCTCGACGTTCGAGTAACTGCCGGTAAACAGCAGCCCGTCCACGGCGTCGAGCACGTCGGCGGTCGACTGCCGTTCGCCGAGCGCCGGCAGCACCATCGCGAGCGCATGCGCGCCGTCGACGATCGCGGCCACGTATTTGTCGCCGACCGTATGCGACGCGTGCGCGCCGATCTGGGTGAGGTCGGCAGTGATGCCGACGAGAGGTTTCCTTTCCATGACGTCAATCAGTAATCCGTAGGGACGTGACGCGCGTCGGCCCGAATGCGGCAAAACGCGGGCGCGACACGACCCCGCAGCCCGGCGTCGAGCGCAGGGCCGCTGGTGAATGGGCGCAACGGGATGGCGTGGCGATCCGCGCTGCGCGCGACGGTCAGGCCGTCGTTCGTTTCATCGCGATACGCGACGCCGCAACGAATGCGCGAACGCGTTCCGTCACCGCACGGACGATGCGGTTGGCGAATCGACGGATGAAACGAACGACGTGAAGAAAGGAGAGGCGCTACGGCAGCAGCGACGCCACTTCGTCGGTATCGACGGCAACGAATGCGCGTGCGGAAACGGCGTTGTGGCGCCGAACGGAACGACGGGACAGGATGGTGTAGATCGACAGGTGAAGCAGGCGAGGACTATGCCAGCCGCAACTGCCGTCGGAAGCGGGAACGGCGCTGCGCAAACTTCGCACATCGCCTCGATCCCACCTCACCAGAGGGCCACGGACTCTCACGATTACACTCGACTGGTTTGTTGAAAGTATTGAACACCTGATCGTTTCGACGCGCGGGGCGTTTAAAATAATCGAGGCGCCGGTCCTGCGTCATTTACGTTGACGGGCATCGTTTGCTGCGTTGCGATAACGCTTTTCGAGGCCTGTGAAAGCCAGATGACGCTGACCTGAGAGCCAGCATATACGAGCCAATAACGGCGTCAAATGTTTTTTAATGGTCCTGCATCAGGGCTTTCCCGAGCAGTGCGAACAAAAGATTCGCAAAAGGAATGGTCGGCGCGTCGTTCATTATTTCGAACGCCTTTCAGGGTTTTCCCCGCTGATGCGCGGCATAAAGTGATTAGAATATTCAACGGCTGTCCCATGCGTCGTTTCACTTTGTCATCGCACTTATCGTGTCCGAAACCGAATCGATGTCCACCGAAGTCGCCGAGCGCCTGCGTTTCGTGCGCAACAAGCATGGCCTGTCGCAGCGCGAACTCGCGAAACGCGCCGGCGTCACCAACGGCACGATCTCGCTGATCGAACAGGGCCGCGTGAGCCCGTCGGTCGGGTCGCTGAAGAAACTGCTCGAATGCATCCCGATGAGTCTCGCGGAGTTCTTCACGTTCGAGCTCGTCGAATCGCGCGCGGTCGTGTCGCGTCGCGACGAGATGCCGAACCTCGGCAACGAGTCGCTCGCGTTTCAACTGGTCGGCGCGAACGTGAAGGACCGCAACATGTGCATCCTGCGCGAGATCTACCAGCCGCTGGCCGACACGGGGCCCGAGATGCTGGTGCATGCGGGGCACGAGGGCGGCGTCGTCGTGTCGGGCCGGCTCGAGCTGACCGTCGACGGCGCGACATGGTTGCTCGACCCCGGAGACGGCTACTACTTCGAAAGCCGTTTGCCGCATCGTTTTCGCAATCCCAGCGCGGAACTGCTCTGCGAGGTCGTGTCGGCCAATTCGCCGGCGACCTTCTGACCGCGCGTCACCGCATTCGCCGCCGGCCGGCTGCGCGCCAGGCGCGCGGCGCGCCGCATCGCGAATGCCAAACCATTGAGGCATCCTGATGAACAAGTTGACTTTGGCTGACTGGCAACACAAGGCGGCGTCGCTCGAGATCGATGGGCGCGCATTCATCGACGGCGCGTCGCGCGACACGCACGGCGGCAAGACCTTCGACTGCGTGAGCCCGATCGACGGCCGCGTGCTGGCGAAGGTCGCCGACTGCGGCGAAGCGGACGTGAACGCCGCCGTCGCGGCGGCCCGCCGCGCGTTCGACGCCGGGGTGTGGGCCGGCCTGAACCCGCGTGCGCGCAAGGCCGTGCTGCTGCGCTGGGCCACGCTGATGCGCGAGCATCTCGACGAACTGTCGCTGCTCGAAACGCTCGACGCGGGCAAGCCGATCGGCGACACGACGACGGTCGACGTGCCCGGCGCCGCCTACTGCGTCGAATGGTTCGCCGAGGCGATCGACAAGGTCGGCGGCGAGGTCGCGCCGGCCGATCATCATCTCGTCGGCCTCGTCACGCGCGAGCCGGTCGGCGTGGTGGCCGCCGTCGTGCCGTGGAACTTCCCGATCCTGATGGCCGCATGGAAATTCGGTCCCGCGCTCGCGGCCGGCAACAGCGTCGTGCTGAAGCCGTCCGAGAAATCGCCGCTGACCGCGATCCGCGTCGCGCAGCTCGCCTTCGAAGCCGGGATTCCGGCCGGCGTGTTCAACGTCGTGCCGGGCGCGGGCGAGCCGGGCAAGCTGCTCGCGCTGCATCGCGACGTCGACTGCATCGCGTTCACGGGCTCGACGGCGGTCGGCAAGCTGATCATGCAGTACGCGGCGCAGTCGAACCTGAAGCGCGCGTGGCTCGAGCTCGGCGGCAAGTCGCCGAACATCGTGTTGCCCGACTGCCCCGATCTCGACCGCGCAGCGCAAACGGCGGCCGGCGCGATCTTCTACAACATGGGCGAGATGTGCACGGCCGGCTCGCGGCTGCTCGTGCATCGCGACATCAAGGACGCGTTCATCGAGAAGCTCGTCGCGGCCGCGCGCGCGTACGTGCCGGGCAATCCGCTCGATCCGTCGGTATCGATGGGCGCGATCGTCGACGGCATCCAGCTCGAACGCGTGCTCGGTTATATCGAAGCGGGGCGCAGCGAAGGCCGGCTCGTCATCGGCGGTGCGCGCGTGAACGCGGAAACGGGCGGCTTCTACGTGGAGCCGACGGTGTTCGAGGTGAAGCCCGATGCGAAGATCGCGCGCGAGGAAATCTTCGGGCCGGTGTTGTCGGTGATCGTGTTCGACGACGTCGACGAGGCCGTGAGGATCGCGAACGATACCGAATACGGGCTGGCCGCGGCCGTGTGGACGTCGAACCTGACGACCGCGCACGACGTGTCGCGCCGATTGCGTGCGGGCACCGTGTGGGTGAACTGCTATGACGAGGGCGGCGACATGAACTTCCCGTTCGGCGGCTACAAGCAGTCGGGCAACGGCCGCGACAAGTCGCTGCATGCGCTCGAGAAGTACACCGAACTGAAGTCGACGCTGATCCGGCTGCGTTGACAGGCCGCCGGGGGCGGGCGCGTCGCCGTCCGGTGCTGCGCCCGCAATTGCACCCGCGGCCTGCGGCGCGCGTTACGCGCTGCGCAGTGCGGGATGGAAGCCGGCGGCTTCGATGATCGACCGTACGCGCTCGGCGCCTTGCGCCGAGTCGACCTTGACGATCTTCGCCGCGACGTCGATGTCGAGCTTCGCGGCGGGGTCGGCGGCCGTCACCGCACGCGTGATCGCGTTGGCGCAGCCGCCGCAGGTCATGTCCTGGACTTCGAATTCCATCGTGTTTTCTCCGGTGAATGATTGACGCGTACGTTCAGCATGAAGCTTGCCACGGTGGGAAGGTCAAGCGTCGCATGCGGTGATGGCATCGCATTGGCCATTTGTAATGCTGAGGTCTGACGAATCGTTATTTACGTGCGCCCGTCAGTCCGAATTTTTCCCGATTGACGACTGCACATTATCGGCGAAATCCGTCGGCGCCTTGCGCGACAACGCGCGTGCGGGATCGACGGCGCACGATTCCCATGAGCGCAGTGAGGGTACTCCGAGGTGAAAATGCGAATCGATCTTAGTATCGATTCCCTCCAATATTTCCGCTCATTACGCACATGACCCGTTTCGCTATCGGTTTCGCACTGGCCCTGCTGGGCGCCTCGGCCGCGTCCGCCTTCGCTGCCGACGACGTCGTCAACCTGACGTTGAAGGACCACAAGTTTTCGCCCGATGGCGTGACGATCCCCGCCGGCAAGAAGGTGAAGTTCGTCGTGAAGAACCTCGATGCGACGCCCGCGGAATTCGAAAGCGACGACTTCAAGGCGGAGAAGGTCGTGCCGGCCGGCAAGTCGGTCGAGATCCTGGTCGGGCCGCTGAAGGCCGGGACCTACGAGTTCCACGACGAGTATCACGAAGCGCAGTCGAAGACGCACCTGACCGTCAAGTAAGCCGATACCGACATGCTGTCTACTGCCCTGATCGTCTTTCGTGAAGTGCTCGAGGCCGCGCTGGTGGTCTCGATCGTGATGGCCGCCACGAAGGGCGTGCCGCGGCGCGGCTGGTGGGTGGGCGGCGGGCTGGTCGGCGGCGTGGTCGGCGCCGGCCTGATCGCGGCGTTCGCCGACGCGATCTCGCAATGGGCGTCCGGCATGGGCCAGGAAGTCTTCAACGCGGGCGTGATGTTCGTCGCGACGCTGATGCTCGCGTGGCACTGCATCTGGATGAGCCGGCACGGCCGCGAAATGGCGCTGCACATGGGCGAGGTCGGCCGGGCGGTCGCGGCCGGCAGCCGGCCGCTGACGGGGCTCGCGATCGTGGTCGGCGTCGCGGTGCTGCGCGAGGGGTCCGAGGCCGTGCTGTTCCTGTACGGGATCGCGGCGGGCGACCCGGGCCAGACGCCGCAGATGATCGCCGGCGGGCTGCTCGGCGTGCTCGGCGGCGCCGGGCTCGGCTACGCGATGTATGCGGGCCTGTTGCAGATTCCGTTGAAGCGCCTGTTCTCCGTCACCAACGGGCTGATCGTGCTGCTCGCCGCGGGCATGGCGAGCCAGTGCGTCGGCTTCCTGCTGGCCGCCGGCCTCGTGCCGTCGTGGGGCGATGCGGTCTGGGACACGTCGTGGCTGCTCAAGGAGTCGAGCATCGTCGGCAAGGCACTGCATACGCTGATCGGCTATACCGCGCGTCCGGCGGGCATCCAGATCGCCGTGTACGTCGCGACGCTCGCGGCGATCGTCGTGCTGGCACGGCTCGTCGGCCGGCCGCGGCAGACGGTGAGGCCGCCGCACGCCGCGGCTTGAATGTTGCCGAGCTTCCGGGTTCGAATGAAAGAAGGGGCGTCATGGACGCCCCTTCTTTCATTCGGGATGCATGCGCCGGTGTCGGTCAGCTGTGGTTGTCGATCCACGCGCGCGCCCATTCGAGCCCCGCATCGCGTGCTTCGTCCTCGGTGTCGAACACGCCGAGCACGCCCGACGCCTCGACGAGCCGGTTGTTCTGCGTGATCGTGCCGCTCGCCGCGAAGCGCTCGGGCTGCATGATCTCCTCCTGCTGCAGGATCGCATGCCCCCAGATCTGGTAGCCGCGGTAGGTCTGCGCTTCCATTATCGGGTCACCTTCGCGGAGCGGCCTTGCGTGCCGACCTGCAGCACGTTGCCGTCCGGCGTGTATTGACGCGGGATGTCGGAGAAGGTGAGCGCGCGCGTCGTGTCCGGCGCGGCGGGCTGCATCACCGTGAGACGCCCGGGTGCGGGTTGCGCAACGGGGCGCGGGGTGGCCGGGGTGTCGGGCGCGGCGGCGGCCGGGCGGTGCGAGCCGGCTTTCATGGCCTGCGCGACGCGACGCTTGTGCGGTTTCGCGGCGGCTTTCGGCGTGGCGCTCGCGTGCTTCTCCGCGCTCTTGCCGGTGCGCGCGTCGGCGCCCGGGCGGCCGGCCGGCGTGCGGGCATCCGGCGTCCGAGCCGCGGGCTGCCGCGCCTCGGGCGGGTTCCAGACCTCGACGTAGTGCTCGGCGGCCCAGCCCGTCGACGCGAACGTCAGCGCCAGCAATCCGCATCCAAACAGTCTTACCATTGTCTCTCCGTCATATTCGTTGCGGCGCGCCCTGCCGGGGCCGACCCTGTGCATTCGGGGAATGCCGGCTCAGGAGAACACCTCGAGCCCGTGTTTCTCGACGATCTGGAGCATGCGCGCGGCGATGCCGCTCGGCCGCTTGCCGCCCTGTTCCCATTGGCGGATCGTCGATGTCGTCGTGTTCAGGTAGAGCGCGAACACGCTCTGGCTGACGTTGACCGACTTGCGAATGCGGGCGATCGCTTCCGGATCGAATTGCGGCGCGGCTTCGATGCAGAGATCGTCGTATTCGCGCATCGTCTTCTTGTCGAGCAGGTTGGCGCGATAAAGCCCCGATGCGGCGCTGTGGACCGCCTCCGTCGCGTCGCGCTTGAATCGCGTTTTAGCCACTGCAAATCTCCACATGAAGACGCGTCGTACGGAAGCAGGCCGGTCGAGCCGGCCGGGCGTGGCACAGGATTATATGCCACTAAGTGGTACCTATTTCGACCTGGCCGGATGGCCTGCCGCACGCCGATGCGACGCCCGGACGGACCGGCGACGGCCCGTCCGGCCAGACAGCCTTACTCCACCGTCACCGATTTCGCGAGGTTGCGCGGCTTGTCGACGTCGGTGCCGCGCGCACACGCGGTGTGATACGCGAGCAGTTGCAGCGGCACGACGTGCAGGATCGGCGACAGTTGCCCGTAGTGCTCCGGCATCCGGATCACGTGCAGGCCGTCGTCGTTGACGATCTGCGTGTCGGCATCGGCGAACACGTACAGCTCGCCGCCGCGCGCGCGCACTTCCTGCATGTTCGACTTCAGCTTCTCGAGCAGCGTGTCGTTCGGCGCGACCGTGACGACCGGCATCGCTTCCGTGACGAGCGCGAGCGGCCCGTGCTTCAGTTCGCCGGCCGGATAGGCTTCCGCGTGGATGTACGAGATTTCCTTCAGCTTGAGCGCCCCTTCGAGCGCGATCGGGTAGTGCAGCCCGCGGCCGAGGAACAGCGCGTTTTCCTTGCGCGCGAATTCTTCCGACCACGCGATGATCTGCGGCTCGAGCGCGAGCACGCTGTTCAGCGCGGCCGGCAGGTGGCGCAGCTCCTTCAGGAATTGCGCTTCCTGCGCGGCGTCGACGTGCCCGCGCAGCTTGCCGAGCGTCGCGGCCAGCACGAACAGCGCGACGAGCTGCGTCGTGAACGCCTTCGTCGACGCGACGCCGATCTCGGTGCCCGCGTGCGTCAGGAACTGCATGTCGGTCAGGCGCACCATCGCGCTCGTCGCGACGTTGCACACGGCGAGCGTATGCGTGTGGCCGAGCGACTGCGCATGCTTGAGCGCCGCGAGCGTGTCGGCCGTCTCGCCGGACTGCGAGATCACCAGCACGAGCTGGCGCGGGTTCGGCACCGACTCGCGGTAGCGGTATTCGCTCGCGATCTCGACCTGGGTTGGAATCTTCGCGATCGATTCGAGCCAGTGCTTCGCGGTGAGGCCCGAGTAGTAGCTGGTGCCGCACGCGAGGATCAGCAGGCTGTCGATCTGCGCGAACGCGGCGGGTGCGGCGTCGCCGAACAGCGTCGCGTCGAAGGCGTCCGTCTGCGGCACGGTGTCGCCGATCGCGCGCGGCTGCTCGAAGATTTCCTTCTGCATGAAGTGGCGATAAGGCCCGAGCTCGACCGCGCCGCCGTATGCGCTGACGACGCGGATCTCGCGCTGCACGGTGGCGCCGTGGCGATCGACGATCGTCACGCCGTCGAGCGACAGCTCGCACACGTCGCCTTCCTCGAGGAACGTGAAGCGGTCGGTGCTGCCCGCGAGCGCGAGCGCATCGGACGCGAGGAAGTTCTCGCCGTCGCCGTGGCCGACGACGAGCGGCGAACCCTGGCGCGCGCCGACGACGGTGTGCGGCTGGTCCTTGTGGATCACGGCGATCGCATACGCGCCGTGCAACTGGTGCACGGCTTCGCGCACCGCGTCGAACAGGTTGCCGCGGTACAGGCTGTGCACGAGGTGCGCGATCACTTCGGTGTCGGTCTGCGACACGAATTCGTAGCCCTTCGCGCGCAGCGCGTCGCGTAGCGGCTCGAAGTTCTCGATGATGCCGTTGTGCACGAGCGCGAGCGCGTTCGACGAGAAGATCGGGTGCGCGTTGTGCGTGACGGGCGCGCCGTGCGTGGCCCAGCGCGTGTGCGCGACGCCGGTCGTGCCTTCGAGGTGCGATTCGCGCACCTGCGCGTCGAGATCGGCGACGCGCGCGACGCTGCGTGCGCGCTTCGGGGCGCCCGGCGTAGGGGCGCCCGGCTCGAGCACGGCGACGCCGCACGAGTCGTAGCCGCGGTATTCGAGGCGCCGCAATCCCTCGATCAGCACCGGAACGATATTACGTTGCGCAACTGCGCCGACAATGCCGCACATGTATGGTCAATCCTGTCAGTCGACGCGGGCGCCGCGCGGGCGCCCGCAAAAGGTTCAGCTCTTCTTCTTGACCGGGCGGACGTAGCCGCTCTTCGCGGTCTGCGTCTTCTCGTTCAATGCGAGGACGCCTTCGGCGACGTCCTTCCAGATCGTCGTGCCGGCGGCGATCGTCACGCCGCGGCCGACGCGCACGGGCGCGACGAGCTGCGTGTCGGAGCCGACGAACACGTCGTCCTCGATCACGGTGCGGAACTTGTTCGCGCCGTCGTAGTTGCAGGTGATCGTGCCCGCGCCGATGTTCACGCGCGCGCCGATGTCGGCGTCGCCGATGTACGTGAGGTGATTCGCCTTCGAGCCGTGGCCGATCACCGCGTTCTTCACCTCGACGAAGTTGCCGACGTGCGCTTCGTCCGCGAGCTGCGCGCCGGGGCGCAGCCGCGCGTACGGGCCGATCACGGTGTGCGCGCCGAGCTCGGCGCCGTCGATGTGCGTGAACGCGTCGATGCGCGTGCCCGCGCCGATCGACGCGTTGCGGATCACGCAGTTCGCGCCGACGGTTACGTTGTCGGCGAGCGTCACGTTGCCTTCGAACACGCAGTTCACGTCGATCGACACGTCGCGGCCGCAGCGCAGCGTGCCGCGCACGTCGACGCGCGCCGGATCGGCGAGCGTAACGCCGTCGGCGAGCAGCGCATCGGCGACGTTACGCTGGTGAATGCGCTCGAGCTCCGCGAGCTGCGCCTTGCTGTTCACGCCGAGCGTTTCCCATTCGTCGTCGGGCTGCGACGTGACGACCTCGAAACCGGCCTCGATCGCGAGTTCGACGACGTCGGTCAGGTAGTACTCGCCCTGCGCGTTTTCGTTCTTCAGCGCGCCGAGCCACATCGACAGCTGGGCCGTCGGCGTGACGATGATGCCGGTGTTGATCTCGGCGATCTTCAGCTCGTCCGGCGACGCATCCTTCTGCTCGACGATGCGCGTGACGAAACCGGACGCGTCGCGCACGATGCGGCCGTAGCCGGTCGGATCGTCGAGCGTGACGGTCAGGATCCCGTAGCGGCCCTCGCGCGCGGCATCGACGAGGCGCCGCAGCGTCGACGCGCGCGTGAGCGGCACGTCGCCGTACAGCACGAGGGTCGGCTGGGCGGGATCGAGCAGCGGCAGCGCCTGACGGACCGCATGGCCGGTGCCGAGCTGCTCGGCCTGCACCGCGAACTGGACGTCGGGTGCGGCGACGGCGGCCTGGACCTGCTCGGCGCCGTGGCCGACGACGACGACGAGCCGGGACGGCTGCAGCGTGCGCGCGGTGTCGATGACGTGGGAGAGGAGCGGCCTGCCGGCCAGGGGGTGAAGCACTTTCGGCAGCGCGGAACGCATGCGCTTGCCGGTGCCTGCCGCCAAAATCACGATATTCATGGCGCGCGCTTGGTCAGGGAGTTCGAAGCCGTCCATTTTAGCATGCGGCCCCCGCCGTTCCGGGCCTGCCGCGGCGGGCGCGCCACGCCGGAAAGGGCGCTCGGCGCCCGCTTCCGGCGGGTGTTCGGGCCCTGCTTACAGGTCGTCGAACTGGACGATCGAGATCGGTTGCGCGGCGCCCGGCGCCGCCGAGTCGTCGCCCGACGCGCACGGCTCCTCGTCGAACGCGATGTCGCCTTGCGGGTCGGCTTCGCCCGTCGCGCGCAGCGACTGGAACGGGTACAGCGTCGTGTCCATCAGGTGCGACGGCACGACCTTCGCGAGCGCGTTGAACATGTTGTCGACGCGGCCCGGGAAGCGCTTGTCCCATTCGCGGATCAGCGCCTTCATTTCCGCGCGCTTCAGGTTCGGCTGGCTGCCGCACAGATTGCACGGGATGATCGGGAATTCGCGCAGCTCCGCGTATTTCTCGAGATCGGTTTCCTTCACGTACGCGAGCGGGCGGATCACGATGTTCCTGCCGTCGTCCGACTGCAGCTTCGGCGGCATCCCCTTCAGCTTGCCGCCGTAGAACATGTTGAGCAGCAGCGTCTGCACGATGTCGTCGCGGTGATGGCCGAGCGCGATCTTGGTCGCGCCGAGCTCGCCGGCCACCCGGTACAGGATGCCGCGACGCAGCCGCGAGCACAGCGAGCAGGTCGTCTTGCCTTCCGGCACGAGCCGCTTGACGATGCTGTAGGTGTCCTGGTTCTCGATGTGGAACGGCACGCCGACCTGTTTCAGGTATTCGGGCAGCACGTGCTCGGGGAAGCCCGGCTGCTTCTGGTCGAGGTTCACCGCGACGATGTCGAACTCGATCGGCGCGCGCTCGCGCAGGCGCAGCAGCACGTCGAGCATCGCGTAACTGTCCTTGCCGCCCGACAGACACACCATCACCTTGTCGCCGTGCTCGATCATGTTGTAGTCGCCGATCGCCTGGCCGACCTGGCGCACGATCCGCTTGAACAGCTTGTTGTTCTCGTACGCTTCCTTCTGCTCGCGGCGCGTCAGCGCCTGGCGGCCGGCCGGGGCGGCGGTTTCGTCCAGCGTGGCGGCGTCGGCCGCCGTGTCGTTCATGTGGGGGGCGTTCATGCGCGCTCCTCGTCCTTGATGCGAAAGACTTCGACGCCGACGGCGTCGCAGTCCGGATAGGCGTCCGGTTTCTCGGTACGGACGCGTACCGCGCGCACGGCGTCGTGCGCCAGCAGGTGCGCGGCGATCGAATCGCACAGCGTTTCCTGCAGGTGGATGTGGCCGCGCGCGAGGCACTGCGCGACGCTCTGCTTCATCAGATCGTAGTCGACGACTTCGTGCAGCCGGTCGTCGACGGGCGTCGACTGCGCGAGCGGCACGAACAGGTCGACGTTGATGACGACGCGCTGCTCGCCGCGCTTCTCGTGTTCGAAGGCCCCGATGTTGATGTGCACCTCGTAGTCGCGCAGGTAGAGCCTGCGGCAATCCGCGAGGCGGGGGTGCAGGAGAGCGGAAAACATGGTCGTCCCAATCAAATTGGCGTGCGCGCACGCAAAGCGGCGCGGGCGGCGGCGGTCACGCCGCGCCCGCGCGGTTCATTCATTCGGGCCGGCGGCGGGCGGCACCAGGTGCTCGCCGCCGTCGACGGTCAGCGTCGCGCCCGTCACGCCGGGCGCGCTCGCGAGATAGCAGGCGGCCGCCGCGATGTCGTCCGCGTGCGGCGCGTGGCCGCGCACGAGCGCCGCGACCCGCACCTTCGGCGCGAGCGCGAGCGCGAGCGCCGACGTCGCGCGGTTCAACGCGGCCTGCATCAGCGCGTGCGACAGCTGCGCCGGTGCCGGGTGAAACAGGGCCTGATCCAGTACGTGGATCGCGCACGCGCGCAGCGCTTCGTGCTCGCGCGCGGCGTCGGGCGTCGCATCGGCGAGCGCGCGGGCCAGCGCGAGCGGCGCCGTCACGTTGCGCGCGAGCGCGGCGGCGAGCGACGCGGCGTCGACCGTGTGCGCGTCGTCGGCGCCTGCGCTGGCGCTGACGAACACCGCGCACGCGGGCCGGCCGAGCGCGTCGCCGCATGCGGCGACGAGGGCCGCGGCATCGGCTTCCAGGGCCGGATCGGCGTCGAGCACGGCCGCGCGGCGGCCGAGCGCCGCGACTTCGGCGACGAGCGCGTCGGCGGCCGCGCGCGGCGCGCCGTGGCTGCGCTGCAGCGCGACGTCCCAGCCGCGGCGTGCGAAACCCGTCGCGAGCGCGCGGCCGATCGACGCGGCGTCGGCCGTGCTGCCGAGGGCGCCCGTGACGAGCACCACGCGTGGGGTCGACGTATCGGCTGAAACGGTCATTTACAATGCCGGGATGAACCCGAAAGCTCACGAACCCGCTAGTTTACCTGCTCCCGGCCCCGACGCGCTCGCGCAGTCCGAAACCCTTGCCGCGCAACTGCGCGACGAGATCGCGGCGGCCGGCGGCTGGCTGCCGTTCGACCGCTTCATGGAGCGTGCGCTGTATGCGCCGGGGCTCGGCTATTACAGCGGCGGCGCGCGCAAGTTCGGGCGCCGCGCCGACGACGGCAGCGACTTCGTCACCGCCCCCGAGCTGTCGCCGCTGTTCGCGCAGACGCTCGCGCAACCGGTGGCCGAGGCGCTCGCGGCGAGCGGCACGCGCCGCGTGATGGAATTCGGCGCCGGCACCGGCAAGCTCGCGGCCGGGCTGCTGGCGGCGCTCGACTCGCTCGACGCGCCGGGCGTCGAACTCGACGAATACCTGATCGTCGACCTGTCCGGCGAGTTGCGCGAACGGCAGCGCGAGACGATCGAAGCCGCGGTGCCGGCGCTGGCCGCGAAGGTGCGCTGGCTCGACGCGCTGCCCGAGCGGTTCGACGGCGTCGTGGTCGGCAACGAAGTGCTCGACGCGATGCCGGTGCGGCTGTTCGCGAAGGCGGACGGCGCATGGCGCGAGCGCGGCGTCGCGCTCGACGCGCGGCAGGCGTTCGTGTTCGACGATCGGCCGGTCGGCGCAGCCGGCCTGCCGCCGGTGCTCGCGACGCTCGACGTCGACGACGGCTACGTGACCGAAACGCACGAAGCCGCGCTCGCGTTCACGCGCACCGTCTGCACGATGCTCGCGCGCGGCGCGGTGCTGCTGGTCGACTACGGCTTTCCCGCGCACGAGTACTACCACCCGCAGCGCGACCGCGGCACGCTGATGTGCCACTACCGTCATCACGCGCACGACGACCCGTTCGCGTACCCGGGCCTGCAGGACATCACCGCGCACGTCGAATTCACCGGCATCTACGACGCGGGCGTCGCGACCGGCGCCGACCTGCTCGGCTACACGTCGCAGGCGCGCTTCCTGTTGAACGCGGGCATCACCGACGCGCTGGCCGCGATCGACCCGTCCGACATCCGCGCGTTCCTGCCGGCCGCGAACGCGGTGCAGAAACTGATCTCGGAGGCCGAGATGGGCGAGCTGTTCAAGGTGATCGCGTTTTCGCGCGGGATCGACGGCACGCTCGACGCGTTCGCGCGCGGCGACCGCTCGCACGCGCTCTGACCGGAGGGGCGGATGCTGCGCTGGCTGATGGCGTCGTTCGTGGCGGTGATGATCCTGACGCGCTGCTGGCCGTGGCTCGGCAAGCTCGGCGTCGGGCGGATGCCGGGCGACGTCACGCTGACGCTCGGCGGGCGGCGCTATCCGTTCCCGTTCATGTCGACGCTGGTGCTGACGATGCTGGTGTCGATGGTGGCGCGGCTGCTCTGAGCCGAAGGCGGCGGCGCGTCGCGGCCGGGCCGCGGCGCGCGCACGAGGGACGATCGATGACGGCGCGCGCGTGACGGCGCGCAGTGCAGTTCGCGCGTTACGGTTCACGCATTACAGTTCGCGCATCACAGTTCAATTTCGCCGAGGATCCGGTGCGCGAGCGCCTTCGCTTCCTCGAACGCTTCTTCCTCGCTCGAACTCGTCGTGTGGACGTCGTAGCGCATGTTCTCCGTCTCGTCGCCGTCGTCCCGCGCGAGGATCACGTAGCCCTGGAACTGGCCGTTGTCGGCGCGGTGCGTATGCGCCTTGGCCGTGTAGATGCCTTTGGTGAACGTGTTCGTGTCCATCGTGCCTCTCCCGCAATAGGACACTTCATCGTAGCACTGCGGCGCAGCATGTACAGCGCCGCTTATCGGCGACCGATCACCGCGCCGCCCCTGCCCGTCACCGTTCCAGCAGCGCCACGACCTCGTCGAGCGTCGGCGCATGCGCGCCCGTGTGCCGGCACGCGGCGGCGCCGGCCGCCAGCGCGAACGCGAGATGCTCGCGCCAGCCGCGCTGCGGCGCGGCCATCAGGCTGAACAGCAGGCCGCCGATCGACGCGTCGCCCGCGCCGACGGTGTCGGCCACCTCGACGCGCGGCGGGCTGGCCTCGTGCACGTCGCCGTCCGCATGGAGCGTCGCTGCCTGCGCGCCGCGCGTGACGAGCACGGCCGCCCGCGGGTTCAGCGCGCGCACCGCCGCGATCGCGTCGGGGCCGTCGCCGCCGAACAGGTGCCGCAGGTCTTCGTCGGACACCTTGATCAGGTCGGCGAGCGCGGCCATCTTCTCCAGCGTCGGCCGGTAGGCGGCCGTCATCAGGTTGCGCACGTTCGGATCGAAGCTGATTTTCACGCCGCGCGCGTGCAGATCGGCCGCGAGCGCGGCCAGCGTGCCCGCGAGCGGCTCGCGCACGAGGCTGATGCAGCCGAAATGCGCCCATTTCACGTGATCGGTCCAACCGGCCGGCAGCCGGGCGGGATCGAACGCGAGGTCGGCGCTCGCTTCGCCGATGAAGAAGTACGCGGGCGGACGCGTCTCGTGGACGATCGCGAGCAACGGCGGCCGCGCGACGCGCTGCAGGAAGCGCAGGTCGAGCCCGGCCGCTTCGCTCGCGCGCCACAGCACGTCGGAGAAGCAGTCTTCGCCGATCGCGCCGGCGAGCGCGCTCGGCACGCCGAGCCGCGCGACCGCGCGCGCGACGTTCCAGCCGGCGCCGCCCGGCACCGACGTCCACTGCGCGTCGCCCGCGCGCACCATGTCGGTCAGGATGTCGCCCGCCGACACGAAAGCCGGAAACGTGCCGCCGCTCATTGCGTCGGCTCGCTGCGTTGCGTGCGCGCGAGGGTCGCGAGCACGTCGTAGCATGCGCCCATCGTGTGATAGTCGGTCTTGCCGGCCGGGCTCTTCTCGTCGCTGTACTTGCGGTTGTCGCAAGTGAGGATCCGGTACCACGCGCCGTAGCGGTGATCGACGAAATGCGCCCAGCTGTAGCGCCAGATCTCGTCGTACCAGTCCCAGAAGCGCTCGCTGCCGGTGCGCGCGCCGAGCATCGCGGCCGCCGCGAAGGTTTCCGCCTGCACCCAGAAATACTTGTTGTGGTCGCAGATCGTGAAGTCGGGGCCGAAGCCGTAGCAGAGGCCGCCGTGATCGGCATCCCACGCATGCGTGAGCGCCGCGTCGAACAGTTCGGCCGCGCGCGGCGCGAGCCAGTCGAGCGGGCGGTGCCGCTCGAGGATCAGCAGCAGCTTCGCCCATTCGGTCTGATGCCCGGGCTGGAAGCCCCACGGACGGAAGATGTTCGAGCTGTCTTCCTTGTTGTAGTCCCAGTCGATCGACCAGTCCGCATGGTAGTGCTCCCACACGAGCCCGCCCGACAGCGCGGCCTGACGTTGCGTGATGTGGGAGGCGAGCTTTTCCGCGCGATCGAGGTACGTGAGATGGCCGGTCGCCTCGTAGGCGGCGAGCAGCGCTTCCGTCATGTGCATGTTCGCGTTCTGGCCGCGATACGACGACACGTGCCAGTTCGGCGTCGCGTCGTCCGCATACAGGCCCGCGGCCGCATCCCAGAAGCGGTGCTCGGCGAGTTCGTAGGTGGCGGCGATCAGTGGGCGTGCTTCGTCGATGCCGGCCATCGTCGCGTGCGCGGCCGCGAGCAGCACGAATGCGAGCCCGTAGCAGTGGCGCGTGCCGTCGAGCGTCGCGTGCTTCGCGCCGTCGCGCCAGTCGAGCTCCCAGTCGTAGCCCTGCAGCGCGTCGTCCCAGTGCGCGTCGCGCAGGAAGCGCAGCCCGTGGCGCGCGTACTCGAGGTGGCGCGGGTCGCCGAAATGGCGGTACGCCATCGCGTAGTTGAAGACGAAGCGGCAGCTGCTGACGAGGTGGCGCGACGTGCGGTTGTAGACGCTGCCGTCGTCGCGGAAGTAATGGTGGAAGCCGCCCGTCGGGTCGAATGCGTGGGCCGCGTAGAAGCGCAGCGTGTCTTCGATGTGCGACAGCAGGAACGACGGGTCGCGGAAGCTCGCGACGAACGGTGCCGCTTGTGCGTGGCTGACCGGCGCGGCGGCGCGGGATTGGACCGGGGGCATGTTCATGATTCTTGGACCGTGGCGGGATCGAGTGCCGGGGAGCCGGCGGGCTGGCTGCTGGCCCGCACGATCAGCTCGACGGGCAGGGAAATCTCGGTGCGCTCGGGCGCTTCGGCGAGCAGCAGTTCGACGCCGCGGCGGCCGAGCGCCTCCTTGTCGACCGCGAGCGTCGTGAGCGGCGGGCTCGCGTGCGCGGCGGCCGGGATGTCGTCGAAGCCGACGATCGCGATGTCGTCCGGAATCCGCAGGCCGCGCGCGAGGCACACGCGCTGCGCGGCCAGCGCGGCCGCGTCGTTGTACGCGAACACGGCTTCCGGGCGCGGGCCGGGCGCGTCGAGCAGTTGCTCCATCGCACGCGCGGCGCCCGTGTCGGGGTCGAGCCCCGCGTCGATCGTCACTTCGTAGGCGGGGTCGAACAACCGCCCGGCTTCGAAGAACGCGCGCCGATAGCCGATCGCGCGCTGCGCGATGCTGTAGTGCGCGGCCGAGCCGCCGATGAAGGCAATCCGCGAGCGGCCGGTGGCGAGCAGGTGGCGCATCGCGAGCGCCGCGCCCGTCGCGTTGTCGATGTTGACCGAGCGCAACCCGGGCGCCCACAGGTCGATCAGCACGAGCGGGCGGCCGGTCGCGGCGAGCGCCTCGATCGTCTCGGGCTCGATGAAGCCGGCGACCGCGATCGCGTCGGGCGCGTGCGGGCGCATCTGGCGCAGCACGTCGTCGTTCGGGCCGACCGTGAGCAGCGTCGGCACGATGCCGCGCTCGCGGCAGGCGTCCTCGACGCCGTGCAGCACGTGCGAGAAGAACGGGCTCGCGGGAAAGCGGTTGTGCTGGCGGTGCAGCAGGAAGGTGAGCCGGCGGATGCGCGGGCGCAACTGCGCGGAATCGTAGCCGAGCTGCCGCGCGATCTCGACGATGCGCGCACGCGTGGCTTCGGACAGGCCGGGCTGGTTTTTCAGCGCGCGCGACACGGTGCCGATCGAAACCTCTGCCGCCCGCGCCACATCGCGAATGGTCGTACCCATCGTTCGGGGTCCGGTTTGTTTAGGGTGGAAGCGATTGTATAGTAAAAATTATCGCGGAATTCGGGCCGGATAACCGGGGAATACCCGCGAATAACGGCTGTTTAGGCACTAATCTGCGAAAACGCCGTTACTAAAAATACTAAACAAAACGAGAAAAAGGCAAGGTGGGGTGTGCAGGCGTCTGGCGGTGCCGGCCGAGCGCGGCAATAAGCGGCGGCCGCCCGTGCGCGTCGCGGGCCGGCGTGAGGGCGCGCCGCGCCGCGGCGGTCGCGTGCGACGGCGGCAAGCCGAGGCTAACAGCCCGGCCTTGCGCGGAACGGGCATCGGGCGGGGCGCCTGTGCGCGGGCGTTTTCCGTGCGCAACCCGTGCGCCCCCGGGCCACCGTCCGCCGTTCAGCCCGTCGCCATCGCAACGGCCGGCGGTTCGCCGCGATGGCGCAGCGCCGCGCGGCCGGCATCGAGGTCGACGACCGCGAGCCCGTCCGGCCGCTGCTTCGCCCGCCGCTTCGCGAGCGCCGCGACCGACGCGATCTCGTCGCTCCCGTAACGTTTCGCGCCGTGCGCGCCGGCCGGCACGCCGACCGCGCCGATCGCCATCGTCACGAAGCCGAAGAACGCCGGGTTGCCGTGGCGGTCCTCGCCGCGCAGCCCGCCCGCCTGCCGGTCGGCCTGCGTGTAGAAGAGCTGCGCACCGTCGTTGAAGCGCGCGATCGCGTCGGCGGCGCGCTCGCGCCAGTCGTCGCGCTGAAACAGCACGAGGAAATCGTCGCCGCCGACGTGGCCGAGAAAGTCGCGCTGCGGATCGCACACGCCGGCCAGCACCGTCGCGGCGAACTTCAGCACTTCGTCGCCCTGCCAGTAGCCGTACTGGTCGTTGAACGGCTTGAACTGGTTCAGATCGACGTAGCACGCGTGAAAGCCGGCGTCGCGCTGGAGCAGCCGGTCGATGTGCGCGCTGATCGGGATGTTGCCGGGCAGGAACGTCAGCGGATTCGCGTAGCGCGCGGCCTCGATGCGCATCTCGGTCACGGCGCGCACGAGGCTCTCGCCGGTGCCGAGCCCGACATAGCGGCCGTGTTCGGTGATCACGAAGCCGTCCGCGAGATAGCGCTGGTCGTGGCTCGCGAGCAGCATCGCGAGTTGCTCGAAGGTGGTCGCGTTGTCGATCATCAGCGGCGCATCGTTCGCGAACTGCAGGCACGGCTTCTTCCCGAACACCTCGCGGTGATACGGCAGCGCGAAACGGTCGATGAAGCCGCGGCGATTCACGAGCGCGACGGGCCGCCCGCGCTCGACGAGCGCGACCGCGTGCAGGTCGGGCATCCGGTTGAACAGGTCGAGCACGTCGTTGCTGGTCGCGTCGCGCGGCAGCGCCGGGGCGGGCACGAGCATCTTCCCGGCGATCGTGCCGGCCGGCCGCACCGCGCGCGTCACGCCCGGGAACACCGCGATGTGCGGCGTGCGGATCGCGTCGCGCGCGGCCGGCGCGACCACTCGCGACGGCTGCGCGTCCGGCCGGCCGAGCAGGAAGCCCTGCACGCAGCAGATGCCCATGTCGCGCACGACGATCAGATCGCATTCGTTCTCGATGCCTTCCGCGATCAGCTTCGCGCCGCTCGCGTGCGCGAAGTGCTGCATCGCCTTCACGGCTTCGAACTTGAGCGGGTCGTGCGCGATGTCGTGGATGAAGAAGCGGTCGATCTTCACGACGTCCGGGTGCAGGCGCAGCCACAGGTTCATGCTCGCGTTCGCGGTGCCGTAGTCGTCGAGCGCGAACTGGATGCCGGCATCGCGCAGCGACGCGACCGCCGGCCCGATGTCCGCGAGATCGGGAATCGCGTGCTGCTCGGTGAGCTCGATCACGATGCGCTCGGCGCCGATCCGCGCGCGGCCGAGGAACTGGCGTGCGCGCTCGCGTTCGCCGGCGAGCGTGAGGATGGTGCCCGCGCTGAAATTGAGGAACAGCTTGCCGTCGCAGCCGAGCGCCGCGAACGCGTCGAGGCAGGTGAGCGCGGCGGCCCGTTCGAGCGCGATGGTTTCGCCTTCGCGCGCGGCCTGCGCGAACAGGGCGGCGGGCGGCTCGAGGTCGGTGCCCCGTGGCCCGCGGATCAGCCCTTCGTAACCGACGACCGTCCCCGAGCCGAGATCGACGATCGGCTGGAAAACGGCGGCGAGCGCGCGATCCGCGATCAGGCGCGTGGTGCGGGCGACAGCGGGATCGGAGTGGGGCGCGGGCATGGGCGAGGGCAGCCGAATCGACGGGACGCCCAGCTTAACGGCAGCGCTCGCGGAGAATTGAATGAAGATTTCGTGACGCGATGGGCGTTGCCGGTGCAACGTGCCCGGCTGGGGAGCGGGTTGGGAGGGGGAAGCGGGAAGCGGGAAGCGGGAGGCGGGAGGCGGGAGGCGGGAGGCGAAAGGGGGAAGGCGGAAGGCGGAAGGCGGAAGGCGGAAGGCGGAAGGCGGAAGGCGGAAGGCGGAAGGCGGAAGGCGGAAGGCGGAAGGCCGCCGGCAGCGGCCATCGCGCCCCCGCGGACGCGTCAGCGTTTGCTCGTGCTCAGCGCGCCGGACGCGGCCGTCGCGTCGCCCTCCTCCTCGCCGCTCGTGTCGCGGGCGCCCCAGCGCTGCGCGAGCGCCGCGCACGCCATCAGCTGGATCTGGTGGAACAGCATCAGCGGCAGCACGATCGCGCCGACCGCGTTCGCCGAGAAGATCACCTTCGCCATCGGCACGCCGGCCGCGAGGCTCTTCTTCGATCCGCAGAAAATGATCGTGATCCGGTCGGCGCGGTTGAAGCCGAGCCGCTTGCCGACGAACGCGGTCAGCAGCAGCGCGATCGCGAGCAGCACGACGTTGACGACGAGCAGGCCGCCGAGCGCGCGCGGCGGAATCTGGTGCCACAGCCCCTCGTTGACCGCCTCGCTGAACGCGACGTAGACCACCAGCAGGATCGAGCCCTGGTCGACGAAGCGCAGCACGCCGCGATTGCGGTCGATCCAGCCGCCGATCACGGGCCGCAGCAACTGGCCGGCGATGAACGGCACGAGCAGTTGCATCACGATGCTGCCGACGGTGCTCCACGGCGACGCGGCCGCGGCCGATTGCGACGTGATCATCAGCCCGACGAGCGCCGGCGTGACGAAGATCCCGAGCAGGCTCGACGCCGATGCCGCGCACACGGCGGCCGGCACGTTGCCCTTCGCGATCGACGTGAATGCGATCGACGACTGGACCGTCGACGGCAGCGTGCACAGGAACAGCACGCCCGCATACAGCGTCGGCGTGACGAGCGGCTGCAGCACGGGTTTCAGCGCGAGCCCGAGCAGCGGGAACAGCGCGAACGTGCTGAGCAGCACGACCGCGTGCAGCCGCCAGTGCGTCGCGCCCGCGACGACGGCTTCGCGCGACAGTTTCGCGCCGTGCAGGAAAAACAGCAGGCCGACGGCGATGTTGGTCGCCCAGTTGAACGCATGGGCGGCCGGGCCGCGGCAAGGGAGCAGGCTCGCGAGCACGACGGTGCCCACGAGCGCGAGCGTGAAATTGTCGGGAAGAAAACGGGGACGGGCCATCGGGGAAACTCGATTCGGACATGGCGAAGGCGCGCGTCGCGCGCGCGGATGGCGTCATTGTCGCGGTTGGCGATTCACTACACAAATTCATTGTGCGAATCGATTGATGAATCATGTGCATGAGACGCCGGCCGTCGCACTTGCCCGGCCACGCGTGAAACCGTAGAACGATGTGCTGTCGCGACCGTGCGCCGAAGCGAAAAAACCTAGCAGTAACATGGTGTTACACCGATGCCGGCGACATAACACTTTTTGGCTCGACACACTTTCCGCCCGCTCATAAATTATTGCTGAAAGCCTTGGGTCGGCCGAAAGGAGCCGACGGCGGGCGTCGATGGGCACGGAACGATGACGGAACGGGTGAAACGGAAGATCGGACGATGGGCGGCAGGCGTGCTCGGCGCGCTGCTGATGCCGCTCGCGCTGGCCCAGCCGCCCCACGGCGGTCACGGGTTCGGCGGCCACGGCTTCGGCGGCGGCGACATGCGTGCGTACGGTCAGCCGGCCGGCGCCGCCGGCGGCGACCCGGTCTGGCGCCGCGTGCCTGCGCCTGCCGGCGTGCGTCCCGGCGGCGTGAGCGCGTCCGGTTCCCGCTGGGGGCTGCGCCCGACGCCGTCGTACGGCCATTACGCCGCGCAAAGCCCGTATCGGCCGATCAGCGCCGAAGTCCGCCAGATGCCGCGCCCGCCGGGCGGCGGCAACGTCCCGCTGCGGGCCGGCTCGATCCGCGCCGACGTCGCCCGCTACAACGAGGAGCGCGGCGGCCGCCCGATGCCGCCGCCCCGCTCGCAGGAAGAGTCCGCGCACTCGCCTTCTTTCTCTTCGTTCTACCGAAACTGAGCGCTGCGGCGCTCGTCCCGTTGCCGGCTGATGCGAATTCGCCACAGTCGCGCGCAGATTTCCGCTGATTTTCCCGCCGCATTGCGCTATCTTTCGCGCCCGGTACGCGCATGCCACGCCGCCGCCCGCCCGTGCGACCCCGTTCGCGTCGGGCCGCCGCGTGCGTCCGGCCATGGACACATTCCGCGAAGTTAATGCTGGCGCTATACCCGCAATAAGTGTGCGCAATTTTGGCCGGGCGAATGATCCGTAAAGATGGCTGCGCCCCACGACGCAAGCACTCGGCTCCAAACAACAACGCTCGCGCCACTCATCGACTATTCGACAAAACCCTGGAGATCCCATGAAAGCATTCGCCCGCCGTGCATCGCGCACGTCCGTCAAGCTGATCGCCGCAGCCGCCTGCGTGGCGGCCGCCGCACCCGTCCATGCGCAGTCGAGCGTCTCGCTCTACGGGCAGGTCGACGAGTGGGTCGGCGCCACCAAGTTTCCGGGCGGCGATCGGGCGTGGAACGTGTCGGGCGGCGGGATGTCGACCTCGTACTGGGGCCTGCACGGCGCCGAGGACCTCGGCAGCGGCTACAAGGCGATCTTCACGCTGGAGAGCTTCTTCCGGGCGCAGAACGGCCAGTACGGCCGCTTCCAGGGCGACACGTTCTTCGCGCGCAACGCGTACGTCGGCATCAGCTCGCCGTACGGCACGGTGACGGCAGGCCGCCTGACGACGCACCTGTTTCTGTCGACGATCCTGTTCAACCCGTTCTACGACTCGTACACCTTCTCGCCGATGGTGTACCACGTGTTCCTCGGCCTCGGCACGTTCCCGACCTATCCGAGCGACCAGGGCGCGGTCGGCGATTCGGGCTGGAACAACGCGGTGGGGTATACGTCGCCTTCGTTCGGTGGCCTGAATTTCGGCGCGATGTACGCACTCGGCAACCAGGCCGGCGACAACCGTTCGAAGAAGTGGAGCGCGCAGTTCAACTACGCGAACGGTCCGTTCGCGGCGACCGCGATGTATCAGTACGTGAACTTCAACAACGGCCCGCAGGATCTGAGCGCGCTCGTGACCGGCATGAAGAGCCAGGGTATCGCGCTGGTCGGCGCGACCTACGACCTGAAGCTCGTGAAGCTGTTCGGCCAGTACATGTATACGAAGAACGATCAGGTCGCGGGCAGCTGGCACGTGAACACCGCGCAAGGCGGCGTGTCGGTGCCGATCGGCGTGGGCAACGCGATGGCGTCGTATGCGTACTCGCGCGACGCGGGCGGCCTCGACCAGACGCGCCAGACCTGGGCCGTCGGCTACGACTATCCGCTGTCCAAGCGCACCGACGTCTACGCGGCGTACATGAACGACCACATCAGCGGCCTGTCGACCGGCAACACGTTCGGCGCCGGCATCCGCGCGAAGTTCTGACGCACCCGCGCGATCGGTGCGCCGGCCGCGCGCGTCGAACGCGCGTGCCGGATGCATGTTTTCCCGCCCGAAACGGCGCCGCCACCCGCGGCGCCGTTTTGCCTTTCTTGACCTTTCTGTTTCCTCGCCTTTGTTACCCTATCTCGTAATTGGTTGATTCCCCCGGGATTGCGAGCTAGTTCGATGGATACCCTCGTCAGCATGAATGTGTTTCGCTACGTCGTCGAAGTGGGCAGCTTCGTCGGCGCGGCCGAGCGCATGCAGATGTCGGCGGCGATGGCGAGCAAGCACGTGATGCACCTCGAGCAGCAGCTCGGCGCGCGGCTGCTGCATCGCACGACACGACGCGTCGCGCCGACCGAGGCGGGACGCGAATACTACGAGCGCCTCGTGCAGGCGCTGTCCGAACTCGACGAAGCCGGCCAGGCCGTCGGCGCCGCGAGCGTGGTGCCGCAGGGCAGGCTGCGCGTGACGTCGCTGTCCGCGTTCGGGCTGCGGCACGTGATGCAGGCCGTCACCGATTACGCAGGCCGCTTCCCGGACGTGACCGTCGACATGACGCTGTCCGATCGCGTGGTCGACCTGATCGAGGAAGGCTACGACGTCGCGGTGCGCGCGGCGCCGAACGGATTGAAATCGTCGTCGCTGGTCGCGCGGCAGATCGCGACCGCGCACATCCTGCTCGTCGCGTCGCCCGACTATCTCGAGAAGCGCGGCACGCCGCAGACGATCGCCGATCTCGCGAATCACAACTACCTGCGGCGCGATTCGAATTCGACGATGCTCGATTCGCTGATGATCGACGCGGCCGCCGCGTCGCGCGTGAGCCTGAACGGCAACCTGATCGTGAACCATCTCGAAGGGCTGCGCGCGGCCGTGCTCGCCGGCGCGGGCATCGCGCTGCTCGGCACCGAAGTGGTCGGCGACGACATCGAAGCGGGCCGGCTCGTGCCGGTGCTGCTCGATTCGGTGCCGCCGCACGAGGCGCCGATCTATGCGGTGTACGCGAGCCGTCGTCACGTCTCCGCGAAAGTGCGCTCGTTCGTCGATTTCCTGGCCGCGCGTTTCGAAGGGCAGTCGCTGTGCCCGTCGATCGAATCGAGCCTGCGCGTGCTGCCGATCACGCGGATGAAGCGCGCGGTCTGACCCGCATCGTCCGCCGCGGCGGGACAATGAAAAAAGCGCGAACCGCTGCGGTTCGCGCTTTTTTTTCGATTCGATGCGCTCGCACCGATGGCGGCCGCGACGGCCGCCGCATCCGTCAGCGCGGGATGCCGAGCCGCGCCTTCGCGTCGTCGTACTCGCGCTTGAGCCGCTCGACGAGCGCGCCCACGCTCGGCAGATCGTCCATCAGGCCGACGCCCTGGCCGGCGCCCCAGATGTCCTTCCACGCCTTCGTCTTGTCGCTGCCGAAATTCATCTTGGTCTTGTCGGATTCCGGCAGCGCGTCCGGATCGAGGCCGGCCTTCTCGATGCTCTCGCGGATGTAGTTGCCGTGCACGCCCGTGAAGAGGTTCGTGTAGATGATGTCCGACGATTTCGCGTTCAGGATCGCGTGCTTGTAGTCGTCGATCGCATGCGCTTCCTGTGTCGCGATGAAACGCGTGCCCATGTACGCGAGGTCGGCGCCCATCGCCTGCGCGGCGAGGATCGAGCCGCCGTTCGCGATCGAGCCGGACAGCACGATCGGACCGTCGAAGATCTTGCGCACTTCGCCGACCAGCGCGAACGGCGACGTCGTGCCCGCGTGGCCGCCCGCGCCGGCCGCGACGAGGATCAGCCCGTCGACGCCGGCTTCGAGCGCTTTCTGCGCGTGGCGTAGGTTGATCACGTCGTGCAGCACGATGCCGCCGTAGCCGTGCACCGCGTCGACGATCTCGCGCGCCGGCGCGCGCAGGCTCGTGATGAAGATCGGCACCTTGTGCTCGACGCACACGCGCACGTCGTGCTCGAGCCGCGCGTTCGACTGGTGGACGATCTGGTTGACCGCGATCGGGCCGATCGTCGCATCGGGGTGCTTCGCCTTGTGGTCGGCGAGTTCCGACTGGATCTGCGTGAGCCACGCGTCGAGCAGTTCGGCCGGACGCGCATTGAGCGCGGGGAACGAACCGACGATGCCCGCCTTGCATTGCGCGAGCACGAGTTCGGGATAGCTGACGATGAACATCGGCGACGCGATGACGGGTAGCGTCAGGTTCTGCAGGACGGTGGGCAATGCCATGTGATGTCTCCAGTCTCCGGGGGCGTTGCGGTCGGACGGTATTCGAGTGTAGCTGCGCGATTGGAAGTTCATATTAATACGAACGGTCGTGCGATTCTACGCGAGCTTAACAAACTCCGCGGTGTGCGGGCAATCGAGTGAGTGTTCTCTTTCTACGGTTTCGGGTGACGACGCCGCCATGAAGACGCGCCGGCGCTTCTAAAATAGCCGCCATAACAAACCAACGAGAAACAAACCATGTCGTTTGAGGCGTTTGCACCGTTTCGCGTGACGGTGCAGGACACCGACATTTTCGGTGTCAAAGGAGGCGCGGGTCCGCCGCTGCTGTTGCTGCACGGACATCCGCAGACCCACATGATCTGGCATCGCGTTGCCGCGACGCTCGCGAATCACTTCACGGTGATCGCCACCGACCTGCGCGGCTACGGCGCATCGGGCCGGCCGCCGAGCGACGCGCGGCACACGCCGTATTCGAAACGGTCGATGGCGGCGGACCAGGTCGCCGTGATGCGGCATTTTGGCTTCGCGCATTTCCACGTGTGCGCGCACGATCGCGGCGCGCGGGTCGCGCACCGGCTCGCGCTCGATCACGCGGATGCCGTCGAGCGGATGATGCTGCTCGACATCGCGCCGACGCTCGCGATGTACGAGAAAACCGATCGCGCGTTCGCGACCGCGTATTTCCACTGGTTCTTCCTGATCCAGCCCGAGCCGCTGCCCGAGACGCTGATCGGCGCGCACACCGATGCGTACATCGAGCGCGTGATGGGCAACCGGTCGGCCGGGCTCGCGCCGTTCGCGCCCGAGGCGCTCGATGCGTACCGGGCGGCGCTTGCGCAGCCCGGCGCCGTGCATGCGATGTGCGAGGACTACCGCGCGTCGGCGACGATCGATCTCGAGCACGACCGTGCGGATCTCGAACGCGGCAACAAGGTCGCGTGTCCGCTGCGCGTGCTGTGGGGCGAGCACGGCGTCGTCGGCCGCTGCTTCGATCCGCTCGACGAGTGGCGGCGTGTCGCGCGCGACGTCAGCGGCCGCGCGCTCGACTGCGGGCACTACATTCCGGAAGAGGCACCCGACGCGCTAATCGACGAACTGCTCGCATTCTTCGACGCGCGCGAACCGGCCGCGTGACGGTGCGGGCGGCGGCGCGCGCCGCGCGCGGATGGGAGACTGAGCCGCCCGCGGTTGGCGAGGCGGATCGCCTGCGGTTGGGGAGGTGGGGCGCTCGCGGCCGGGAGGCAGATCGTCTGCGGCTGACGAGGTGCGCCGACCACGGCTGGCGAGGCGAGTCGCCTTCGGCTCAGCGATGCGCGTGCTCGTCTTCGACGAGCGGCGGCAGGCGCCGCGGCACGGGCGTCGATTTCACGATCGCGGTGCTCGTCTCCGCGCGTTCCGTCACCTTCGACAGGATGTCGTCGAGGTGCTCGATCGTGCGCAGGTAGAGCCGGCAGATGAAGCAGTCGTCGCCGGTGACCTTGTCGCATTCGACGAATTCGGGAATCCGCCGCAGCAACTCCTCGACCAGATGCAACTGACCCGGCAGCGGCTTCACGCGGACGATCGCCTGCAGCGTGTAGCCGAGCGCGCGCGGATCGAGCTCGACGGTGAACGCGGCGATCACGCCCTGCGCCTCGAGCCGCCGCACGCGGTCGGCGGTCGCGGGCGCCGACAGCCCGATCTGCCGGGCGAGCTCGCTGGTCGCGATGCGCGCGTCGTCGGCCAGCGCGGCGAGAATCGCGCGGTCGGTCGCGTCGAGCGCCGCGACGGCGGGCGGGGAAAGGCGTTTCGGCATGATCGCTTTGCTTTCGAAGGTGAATCGGATGATTCACTTCAGTTTAGCCATGGTCGCGGCGAAAGCAAGTTTCTAGAATCGAAGTCATCCACTCTCTTGAACGGAGTTCATGATGGCCTCGAATGAAATGCGTCGCGGCGCCGCCGAGATGATCGTCGCGATGCTGATGTCCGGCACGATCGGCTGGCTCGTGATGTCGTCGCAGCAGCCGCTGACCAATGTCGTGTTCTTCCGCTGCGTGTTCGGCGCCGCGACGCTCGCGATCGTCTGCGCGGCGTTCGGCTTCCTGCGCCGCTCGCTGTTCTCGCCGCGGATGCTCGTGCTCACGACGCTCGGCAGCCTCGCGATCGTCGCGAACTGGCTGCTGCTGTTCGCCGCCTATTCGCGCGCGTCGATCTCGATGGCGACGGCCGTCTACAACACCCAACCGTTCATGCTCGTCGCACTCGGCGCCATCGTGTTTCGCGAGCGGATCACCGCGTCGACGGTCGCATGGCTCACGCTTGCGTTTGCCGGGCTCGTGTTCGTGGTGCGCGTCGAACCGGCCGTGCTCGCGGTGCCCGGCGAGTATCTGGAAGGCGTCGCGCTGTCGCTCGGCGCCGCGTTCCTGTATGCGATCTCGTCGATCATCACGAAGCACCTGAAGGGCACGCCGCCGCATCTCCTCGCGCTGCTGCAGGTCGGCCTCGGCATCGTGCTGCTCGCGCCGTTCGCGCACTTCGACACCTTGCCGGCGACGGCCGGGCAATGGGCCGACCTGATCGTGCTGGGCATCGTCAACACGGGGCTGATGTACGTGCTGCTGTACGGCGCGGTCCAGAAGCTGCCGACCGCGATGACGGGCGCGCTGTCGTTCGTTTATCCGGTCGTCGCGATCGCCGTCGATCGCGTCGCGTTCGGACAGACGCTCGCGTGGACGCAGGTGTTCGGCGCGCTGCTGATCCTGCTCGCGGCGGCCGGTGTGAACCTCGGCTGGCGCATCGTGCCCACGCGTCGCGCGGCGGTCGGCAACTGAAACGGTCGTACGATTCGGCGCGGTTGCGCGCGCGCCGCGTGCCGTCGAACGCGCGTGTCGGGAACGGACATTGCACGCCAAATGGCGTCACGCGCGCGTCGCGCGCGGCCGCAAAAAGCGCTGTAAGAAGTTGTAGGGAAACACCCGATGCGATGCGCTCGCGTCGCTCGTATGATGCGGGCTGTGACGTTGATCACGTTCACAGGATTCCGATCTCGATGCCGTTCGCCCGTGAGGCTGAACGGCTTTTTTTTATGTCTCGCTGCCCGCGATCAGGCGCCGTCGCGCGTCCAGCCGCGCGAGCAGCGCGCGCCTCGCATCGTCGTCCGACGTACGCCATTCCTTGATCTCGCCGCGCGTGCGCAGGCAACCCGCGCACCAGTCGGTGCGCGGATCGATCCGGCAGACGTCGGTGCACGGCGACGCAACCGTGGCGACCGGCATCGTCGCGTCGCTCATGCGGGTTCCCGCAACGCGACGTCCGCGACCGGCGCGCCCGTCAGCGACACGAGTTCGTGCGGCGACAGGTTGAACACCGCGTGCGGATGGCCGGCGGCGGCCCACAGGCTGTCGAGCGCGAGCAGGTCGGCGTCGATCAGCGTGACGGGTTCGACCAGATGGCCGATCGGGCAGACGCCGCCGATCGCATAGCCGGTGTTGTCGCGCACGAACTTCGCGTCCGCGCGGCCGACCGGCCCGACCTGCGCGGCGACCTTCCTTTCGTCCACGCGGTTGACGCCGCTCGCGACGACCAGCACGGGCGCGCCGTCGGCCTGCCGGCGAAACAGGATCGACTTCGCGATCTGCGCGACCGAGCAGCCGAGCCCGGCCGCGGCCTCGGCCGACGTCTTGCCGGTTTCGGCGAGCATCACGATGCCTTTCGCGTGGCCGCGCTCGCGCAGCAGCAGCGCGACGCGTCGCGCGGAATCGGGGAGGGAATCGAATGAAGCGGGTGTCGTCATGTCGAGGAATCCGTGGAGCGAGGTGATCAGACGCAGTTCGCGGCGTCGGCCGCGCTCTGCGCCTTGGCGAGCAATGCACGACCGGCGCGCGACACGTTTGCGCGCCCGATCGCGTTCGAGATGAAATCGCCGGCCGCGACGACCTGCGCGAGATCGATGCCGGTATCGATGCCGAGGCCCTGCATCAGGTACAGCACGTCCTCGGTCGCGACGTTGCCGGTCGCGCCCTTCGCGTACGGGCAGCCGCCGAGGCCCGCGACCGACGCGTGGAAGATCTCGATCCCTTCGAACAGCGCCGCGTAGATGTTCGCGAGCGCCTGGCCGTAGGTATCGTGGAAGTGGCCCGACAGGCGTTCGCGCGGGAACACGCGCGTGACCGCCGACAGCACTTCGCGCGTACGCTTCGGCGTGCCGACGCCGATCGTGTCCGCGATGTCGATCTCGTCGCAGCCGAGCGCCGCGAAGCGTTCGACGACGTCGACGACCGACGCGACCGGCACCTCGCCCTGGTACGGGCAGCCGAGCGCGCACGACACGCTGCCGCGCAGCCGCAGGCCCGCGTCCTTCGCGGCCTTCGCGACGGGCTCGAAGCGCGCGATGCTCTCGGCAATGCTGCAGTTGATGTTCCGCTGCGAGAACGCCTCGCTCGCCGCGCCGAAGATCACGACTTCGTCCGCGCGTGCGGCGAGCGCATTCTCGAAGCCCTTCAGGTTCGGCGTGAGGACCGAATACACGGTGCCCGCGCGGCGCGCGATGCCGGCCATCACGTCGGCGCCGTCGGCCATCTGCGGCACCCATTTCGGCGACACGAACGACGCGGCCTCGACGTTGCGGAAGCCGGCGCGCGACAGCCGGTCGACGAGCGCGATCTTCACGTCGGTCGGCACGAAGGTCTTCTCGTTCTGCAGCCCGTCGCGCGGGCCGACTTCGACGATCTTGACGGCGGTGGGGAGCGTCATGGTTGTCTCCTGGTTGCTCTTTGTGCGGAATTCAGTAGCCGCGCGCGTAGTCGACGATGCCGCTCACGGGCGCGCCGCGCTCGAACGCGCGGATCTTGCCGGCGATCTGCTCGACCGCTTCCGCGCGCAGCGTCTCGGCCGAGCTGTGCGGCGTGATCGAGATGCGCGGCGCGTGCCAGAACGGATGGTCGTCCGGCAGCGGTTCGTGCTGGAACACGTCGAGCGTGGCCGCGGCGACCTGGCCGCTCGCGAGCGCGTCGAGCAGGTCGGCTTCGACGAGATGCGCGCCGCGCGCGACGTTCACCACGTACGCGCCGCGCGCGAGCCGCGCGAACGCGCGCGCCGACAGGATGCCGTCGGTGTCGCGCGTGCTCGGCAGCAGGTTGACGAGCACCTTCGCGCCGCCGATGCACGCGTCGAATGCGCCGTCGCCGGCGAAGGTCGCGACGCCGTCGAGCTGCTTCGCGCTGCGGCTGTAGCCGCGCACCGGCAGACCGAGCGCGGCGAGCGCGCGGGCGACCTCGGCGCCGAGCACGCCGAGGCCGAGGACCGCGACGGTGAAGCTCGCGCGCGCATGCGGTTCGAGCGGCTGCCAGCGGCGCTCGCGCTGCTGCAGGTCGTATTCGTCGAAACGGCGCAGGTAGCGCAGCACCGCGTGCGTCACGTATTCGACCATCTGCTGCGCCATGCCCGAGTCTTCGAGCCGCACCAACGGCACGTGCGCGGGCAGCGTGCCCGGATGCGCGCGCTCGAGCGCGAGCAGCGCATCGACGCCCGCGCCGAGGTTGAAGATCGCGCGCAGGCCGTCGCGCGGTGCGAAGAACTCGCGCGGCGCGCGCCACACGAGCGCGTAGTCGGCGGCGGCCGTATCGCCCGGCTGCCATGCGCGCAGTTCGGCTTCCGGCAGCGCACGCGCGATCTCGTCGCGCCATGCGTCGGCGTCCTGATGCGGCGAATGGAACAGGATCTTCATTGCACGAGGGCGCGCGCGCCGGCGCGGCGCGTCACGGGAACGGCGAGCGAAGCCGGGCGCGGCGCGCCGGCGGACGTAGCGGACATCGGGTGTCTCCTGACGACGGCCGGCGCGTCGCGCGCCCGGGCCGGTTCCGTGTGAAGCTGACGGGAAGCCCACATTCTACGGTTTCGCGGCACATTGCGCCGTCGCGGGGCCGTCGCCGGTCGCCGCCGCGCGCAAAAGCAAAGCACAAAATATTGGTTCGGTCGACGCGTACCCGACGCCACAATCGAACCTCGTCTTCAAGCAAGCGAGGGCAATCATGCGCGCATGCAGCAAATCGGCGTGGCCGCCGCGGCTCGTCACCGTTCCGGGCCTGCACGGCAGCGAAGGCGCTCACTGGCAGACGTGGCTCGAGCGGCAGTTCCCGCGCTCGTTGCGCGTCGAGCAGCACGACTGGGATGCGCCCGATCTCGCGGGCTGGGCGCAAGCGGTGCGCGCGCTGCTCGATCGCGAGCGCGGCCCGTTCGTGCTCGCCGCGCACAGCTTCGGCTGCCTCGCGGCCGCGCATGCGCTCGCGCAGTGGCCGCATGTGGGCGATGTGGCTGGCGTGCTGTTCGTCGCGCCGGCCAGCCCGAAGAAATTCACGTTTGCCGGGCCGTTCGACGCGCGCCGGCTCGCGGTGCCGTCGATCGTGATCGGCAGCGAGACCGACCCGTGGATGCCGCTCGCCGACGCGCGCGCGCTCGCGCAGCGCCTGGGCAGCGCGTTCGTGAACCTCGGCGATGCCGGGCACATCAACACGGCGGCCGGCTTCGGGCCGTGGCCGCGCGCGAAATACTTCGTCGACACGCTGGTGCATTGCGCGGCGCCGCTGCGCTTTCGCGACGCGGACGACGGCTTCGAGGCCGCGCTCGTCGAGCGCGCGCTCGCGCACGCGGTCTGACGGGCGGGTGGCGCGGCGCATGCCGTGCCGTTGCGCTGGCGACGGCGCGCAGATGCGCCCGACGGCGGCCGGGTTCGACGCGCTCGGCCGGCTGTGCCCGACATGGCCCGCGAAGCGGCGCAACACCGCGCCGTTCGCGCCGTCGCGGATCGTTACGTCATGCCGGTGGCGGCTCGCCGCACGGGCCCGCCACTCTCCCCGGAGCGGTACCGACTCGTATCGCGCGATGGCGGGATCAGCCCGGCGACGACGCGGCGGCGCCCGACGCGGCCGCGTTCGTGGCGGACTTCGCATCGTCGTCGTCATCGGGCGGATAGTGCACGACGGGCGGCGCGAGCGGCGCGGCGTCGGATGCGGCGGCGTTCGCGGTCGCGTCGCTGTTGAACGCGCTGGCGGCGCCGCTCGATGCGCCGGCCTGCGGCGCGGTGTCGGTCGCGTTGGCGTCGTGCGGCGCGTCGTCGCTGCACGCGGCGACGAAAACGGCGGCACACAGAACGACGGCGACGGAAACGCGACGCATGACTTCTCTCCTGGCAGGCTGATCGGGAAACGTTTTCGAGTATGCCGCCGCGATGCGACGTTTCGGTGAATCGTTGGCGGGCGGGGCGCGATCGCGACATGTTTTCGTCAGGCTGACCGAATGCCCTCGCGGCGATCCGCCGGCACGCGTGGCGGAATTTTCCAGCGGCCGCGGATGCTGTGCGCATTTACACGGTGCGCGTCGCCGCGATCCGGCCACGGCGACGCGGGCGTCATGCGCGGCATCGCGCATGCTCCCGGCAACTTGCGACCGACGTGCGGCCGCTCACGCCCAAAAAACCGGTCGTTATTGCCGCTTCGTCAGCGAACGGCCAGCCGCGCGCCAGCGTGGCGTCATGTAGGCGCGCTTGCCGGCGACGCGGGCGGGCCGTCGCGCGTGCGCGCCGCGGACCGGCGCCGGCACCGTGCATCGGCGCGGCGCTCCGCGGGTTCGCGGCACCGGAATTGCTCGTTGCCGATGCGCATGCCGACCGCGCTGCCATCCGGGCGCGGGCGGCCCATCTGCGTCCATCAACCATGGAGCGAGCAGAAGCCATGTCCAGCGATCGATCCGATTCTCCGCCTGCCGAACCGGCACGCGACGCCGCCCCGTCGCCGCTCGGGCCCGGTCGTTCGGCGGTGCCGCCGTTGCCGCACGATACGCCGTCCAGCGCCGCACGGCGGCGCTTCCTGCAATCCGCGGCGGCGGCAGCGACCGTCGGCGCCGCCCCGTACGTTCACGCGCAGCCGCCGCGGGCGGTATCCGCACCGGCTGCGCCCAGCCGCGATACGGTGCCGGCGCAGCCCGTGCATCTCGACATCAACGGGCGGGCGTACACGCTGCAGCTCGAACCGCGCGTCACGCTGCTCGACGCACTGCGCGAATACGCCGGGCTCACGGGCACGAAAAAGGGCTGCGATCGCGGGCAGTGCGGCGCGTGCACGGTGCTCGTCGACGGGCGGCGCATCAACGCATGCCTGACGCTCGCGGTGATGCACGAAGGCGAGCGGATCACGACCGTCGAAGGGCTGGCGCGCGACGGCGTGCTGAGCCCGGTGCAGCGCGCGTTCGTCGAGTGCGATGCATTCCAGTGCGGCTACTGCACGTCCGGCCAGCTCTGCTCGGCGACCGCGCTGCTCGACGAGTTCGCGGCGGGCGCCGGCAGCGCCGCCAGCGACGACGTGCGGCGCCCGCCCGCGGGCCTGTCGGACGACGAGATCCGCGAGCGCATGAGCGGCAACCTGTGCCGCTGCGGCGCGTACCCGAACATCGTCGCCGCCGTGCGCGCCGCGCATGCGGCGCACGGCTAGCCGACGGAGGGCAGCGTCATGGAAGCGATCTCCTACGAACGCGCGACCGACGTCGCCGGCGCCGTGCGCGCGGCGCAACGGCCCGGCGCGACGTTCATCGGCGGCGGCACGAACCTGCTGGACCTGATGAAGGGCGGCGTCGCGCGACCCGTCGCGCTCATCGACATCACGCGCATCGCGGGCCTCGATACGGTCGAGGCGCTGCCCGGCGGCGGGGTGCGCATCGGGGCGCTCGTGCGCAACAGCGATGCGGCCGATCATCCGCGCATCCGCGCCGACTATCCGCTGCTGTCGCAGGCGCTGCTCGCCGGCGCGTCCGCGCAATTGCGCAACATGGCGACCGTCGGCGGCAACCTGATGCAGCGCACGCGCTGCCCGTATTTCTACGATCCCGCGTTCGCGCAGTGCAACAAGCGCGAGCCGGGCAGCGGCTGCGCGGCGATCGGCGGCCACAACCGGATGCACGCGATCCTCGGCGCGAGCCCGCAGTGCGTGGCGGTGAACCCGTCGGACATGAGCGTCGCGCTCGCCGCGCTCGACGCCGTCGTGCAGGTGAGCGGCCCGCGCGGCGCACGGCAGATCCCGATCGCATCGTTTCACCGGCTGCCGGGCGATCGGCCCGATCTCGACACGACGCTCGAAGCGGGCGAGCTGATCACCGCGGTCGACTTGCCGCCGCCGCGCTTCGCCGACCATGCGCACTATCTGAAAGTGCGGGACCGCGCGAGCTACGCGTTCGCGCTGGTGTCGGTCGCGGCGGCCCTGCGGATGGACGGCCCGCGCGTCGCCGACGCGCGGATCGCGCTCGGCGGCGTCGCGCACAAGCCGTTGCGTGCGATGGAGGCGGAAGCGCATCTCGCGGGCCGCACACCGACCGACGCGACGCTGCGCGAGGCGGCCGCGCTGGCGTTGCGCGATGCGCGACCGCTCGACGGCAATGGATTCAAGGTCGCGCTCGCGCAGCGGGCGATCGTCCGTGCGGTCGAAACGGCCGCCGCGCCGACGGGAGGTGCTGCATGAACACGGTGACGGGACAGCCGCTCGACCGGGTCGACGGCGTGCTCAAGGTGACGGGCGGCGCGCGCTACGCGGCCGAGTTTCCCGATGCGCGGCTCGCGCATGCGGTGCTCGTGACGAGCACGATCGCGAGCGGTCGCATCGAATCGATCGATGCGGCGCGCGCCCGCGCGATGCCGGGCGTGCTGATCGTGATCACGCACGAGAACGCGATGCGGCTACCCAACGGCGGCCGGCCGCCGCTGTCGCCGCCCGCCGGGCGCCGGCTCACGCTGCTGCAGGACGACACCGTGCGCTACGGCAACGAGCCCGTCGCGGTCGTCGTCGCCGAAACGCTCGAGCAGGCGACCGACGCCGCGGATGCCGTGCGCGTGCGCTATCGCGCGAACGATGCCGCGCTCGATTTCGCGCAGGCGAAGCGCGGCGCGCGCGTGCCGCCGAAGCAGCAGGGGCGCCCGATGGACACGCAACGCGGCGACGTCGATGCCGGCCTGCGCGAAGGCGCGGTGCGCATCGACGCCACCTATACGACGCCGATGCAGCACCACAACCCGATCGAGCCGCACGCGACGATGGCGCACTGGGACGGCCCGACGCTCACGCTGCACGATGCGACGCAGGGCGTGTCGGGCGCGAGCGCGGCGGTGGCCGCCGTGTTCGGCCTCGCGCCGGAACAGGTGCGCGTGATTTCGCCGTTCCTCGGCGGCGGCTTCGGCTGCAAGGGTTCGTCGTGGTCGCACGTGTCGTTGTGCGCGATGGCCGCGAAGCAGGCGGGGCGCCCGGTTCGCCTTGCGCTGACGCGGCCGCAGATGTTCGGCCCGGTCGGCGGTCGGCCGCTCACCGAACAGCGCGTCGTGCTGGCCGCACGCCGGGACGGAACGTTGACCGCGATGCGTCACGACTCGATCGTCACGACGTCGACGTTCGAGGACTGGACGGAAATGTGCGGGATGCCTGCGCGGATCATGTACGCGGTGCCGAACCAGGCGACCACGCACCGGATCGTGTCGCTGAACGTCGGCACGCCGACGTTCATGCGCGCACCCGGCGAGGCGTCCGGCTCGTTCGCGCTGGAATCGGCGATGGACGAGCTCGCGTGGCGGCTCGGCATGGACCCGGTCGCGCTGCGGCTCGCGAATTACGCGCAGGTCGATCCGCAGGACGGCAAGCCATGGTCGAGCAACAAGCTGCGCGAGTGCTACGAGGTCGGCGCGCGGCGCTTCGGCTGGTCGCGCCGCACCGGCGCGCCGCGCACGATGCGAGACGGCCACATGCTGATCGGCCTCGGGATGGCGGCCGCCACCTATCCGGCCAACCGCAGCGAAGCGTCCGCGCGTGCGCGCATCTTGCCGGACGGCACGGCCGAAGTCGCGTCGGGCACGCAGGACATCGGCACCGGCACCTACACGGTGATGACGCAGGTCGCGGCCGACGCGCTCGGCTTCGCGCCGCAGAACGTGCGCTTCGTGCTCGGCGATTCCACCCTGCCGCGCGCGCCGGTGTCGGGCGGCTCGCAGTCGGCGGCGAGCGTGGCGCCTGCCGTGCGCGAGGCCGCGCGGCAGGCGCGCGCCAAACTGATTGCGCTGGCGATCGCCGATCCGGGGTCGCCGCTGCACGGCGCCGCGGCCGACGACGTGACGATCGACGACGGCTGGGTCGTGCAGCGCGGCGACCCGTCGCGACGCGACCCGGCCGCGGCGGTGATCGCGCGCGCCGGCGGCCGGCCGATCGACGCGCAGGCGACGACGAAGCCGGGCGACGAGAAGTCGCGCTATGCGTCCCATTCGTTCGGCGCGGTGTTTGCCGAAGTGCACGTCGATGCCGCGCTCGGCACGCTTCGCGTACCGCGCATCGTCGGCGTCTACAGCGTCGGCAGCGTGCTCAACGCGAAGACGGCGCGCAGCCAGTTGATCGGCGGGATGGTGTGGGGGCTCGGCACCGCGCTCGAGGAGGGCTCGCATCTCGACGTGCGGCACGGCCGCTTCACGAACGCGAATCTCGCCGAATATCACGTCCCCGTGAACGCGGACATCGGCGAGCTCGACGTGAGTTTCGTCGACGAAAGCGACACGCATTTCAATCCGCTCGGCATTCGCGGCATCGGCGAGATCGGCATCACCGGCGTGCCGGCCGCGATCGCGAATGCGGTCTATCACGCGACCGGCGTGCGGGTGCGCGATCTCCCGATCACGCTCGACAAGGTCGTGCCGCCGACGCGCGCGTGAGCGTGCCGGCAGGCGGCGTCAGCGTCGCGGCGTCCTGCGCCGCACTTCGCTGCGCAGCCAGTCGAGCCAGGTGCGGATCGCCGCTTCGCGAGGATGGCCGGGGCGCCACACGACGTAGTGCGCGTACACGTCGGTGATGCGCACCGTCGATACGCGCACGAGCGTGCCGGCCGCGAGCTCGGGCTCGATCAGCGAGCGGCGCGCGAGCGCGACGCCGCGCCCCTTCAGCGCGGCATCGATCAACGCGTTCGCATCGGTGAAGCGCGGCGCGCGCGCGGATTCAGTGAGGTCGAGCCGCGCGGCCTGGAACCACGGTTCCCACGGCTGCGCGGGATGGCGCAGCAGCGTCGCGCGCACGAGGTCGGCCGGCGTGCGCGGCACGATGCCGTCGCGATTGCGGTAGGCGGGGCTCGCGACCGGAAAGATCGTCTCGTTCATCAGCTTCTCGGCGACGACGCCGGGCCACGTGCCCGGCCCGTAGCGCAGCGCGACGTCGATGCGGTCGCGCTTGCGCAGCGGCGCGAGCGCCACGTCCGGATGCAGCGCGATCGAGATGTGCGGATGCGCGGCCGCGAAGCGCGGCAGGCGCGGCGCGAGCCAGCGCTCGGCGACGCTCGGCAGCACGCTCACGTTCAACGTCACGTCGCAGGTGCGCGGGCGGCGGCGCACCGCGAGCGTCGGCTCGAACGCGCGTTCGAGCACGCTCAGGCCCTGGCGCACCTGCAGCGCGAGCGCATGCGCGGCGTGCGTCGGCGTCGCGCCGTTGCGCTCGCGCGTGAAAAGCGGATAGCCGAGCTGCGCCTCGAGCGCGCGGATGTGCTGGCTGACCGCGCCCTGCGTGAGCGCGAGCTCGTCGGCCGCGCGCGTGAAGCTCTGCAGCCGTACGGCGGTCTCGAACGCGCGCAGCGTCTGCAGCGGAGGAAGGTGGATGCGTCGCATGCGGGTATTAGTAACACTAATGTCCGAGCACGACAATTCATCGTTTGCCGCGCATCGGCACGCGTTCCTACACTCGGCTCCGTCTTCCACAGCCCCGTCGGGCCATACCACCATGAACGCCTATCGTCTCTATCTTTCGCCGGGCGCCTGCTCGCTCGCCGCCCACATCGCGCTGGAGGAAACCGGCGCGCCGTTCGACATCGAGATCGTCTCGGTGAAGGAGCGGCAGAACCTCGAAGCGCGCTACCTCGCGATCAACGCGAAGGCGCGCGTGCCCGTGCTCGCGATTCCGGGCGAACCGCGTGTGCTGACCGAAACGCCGGCGATCCTCACGTATCTCGCGCGCCGTTACCCGGATGCGCAATTGCTGCCACTCGGCGATCCGCTGCGCGAGGCGCGCTGCCACGAATGGCTCGCCTGGCTGGTCGGCTGGGTGCATGGCGTCGGCTACGGCGCGCTGTGGCGGCCGGGCCGCTTCATCGACGATCCGGCGCTGCACGGCGCGATCAGCGCGCAGGGACGCAGCACGATCGAGGCCGCGAACGCGTCGATCGAAGCCCTGCTGGCCGACGGCCGCACGTGGGCCGAACCGGGCGCGCATTCGATCGTCGATCCGTTCCTGCTCGTGCTGTATCGCTGGGGCGTCGCGATCGGGCTCGACATGACGCGACATCCCGCATGGACTGCCCATGCGCAGCGCGAGGCCGAACGGCCGGCCGCGCGGCGTGCGCTGGCGCGCGAGGCGGTCTGACGGGGGCGCGGGCGCAGGGATCCGCGCCGCGCTGCCCGCGCGGAACGGGCGGCGGCTATCTCGCCGCGAACAGCGGATAGGTCGCGCCCGCGATCAACGCCGCCGCGAGCCACACCACGCTCCACGAACTCGCGGCGAGCAGCGGCGGAATCGCGAGCGGCGTCGCGAACAGCCCGAGATAGACGATCGTGTTCGCCATCCCGAGCGCGGTGCCCGCGTGGTTCGCGCCCGCGAGCGTCGCCAGCTCCGTGTACGCGACGCCGTGCCATGCCGACACGCAGATGCCGGCGAACACGAGAATCGCGACGATCGCGGCGAGCGGCACATGCGGGCTGCCGGCCGTCGCCGCCGCGAGCAGCGCGAACGACCCGGCCGCGACGAGCACGGAACCGCGCAGGTACGCGCGCCGGTTGCCGTGCCGGTCGGTATGGCGGCCGCTCCAGACGCGCATCGTCATCGCGCCGAGCTGCAGCGCGACCATCGCCGCGCTGATGCCGGCAAGACCGAGCCGGCCGAAGTCGTGCAGGAACACCGTCGCGAACGTGAGCACCGCGAATTGCGGCGCGCACAGCAGGCCGATGCCGAGCACGATGCGCCACACGGGCCCGCTCGCGAGCGGGTTGCGCGCGGGGCGCGCGGATGGATGCGCAGGCGATTGCGCGGCGGACTGCGACGGCGCCGACTGTCCGTGGGCCGCCTGCATGAGGCGCGACTGCGTCGGGGTCGCCTGCGCGAAGACCGGTTGCGCGACACGGGGCACGTCGGGCGGCTCGTGCAACCAGCGCCACGTGAGCGCGGCCGATCCCGCGCACAGCAGCATCAGCGCGCCATAGACCGCAGCGAATCCCGCGTGCGATGCAAGCGACGGCAGCAGCGCCGCGCCGAGGCCGCCACCGAGCGGCACGGCCGTCTGGCGGATGCTCATCGCGAGCCCGCGTTCGCGCTCGCCGAACCAGCGCATCACCGCGCGCCCGCTCGAACCGTTCACGCTGCCGCCGAGCAGGCCGACGCAGGCCATCGCCGCGACGACGCGCATCAGCGGCGGCGCCGCGTGCGCGGTCGGGACGATCGTGCCCACCATCAGCGCGAGCATCGCGGCCGTCGCGACGAGCCCGGTCAGCAGCACGCGGCGGTCGCCGAAGCGGTCGGCGGCGATGCCCCACGGCAGCTCGGACAGCGCGACGCCGAAGCCGAGCGCGCCGAGCACGAGGCCGAGTGCGCCGTTGTCCAGATGGTAGGCGGCGCGTATCCACACGGCCGTGGTCGGAATGCCGGCCGCGGCGGCCGAAAAGCTCATGTTGGCGGCGACGCCGGCGGCCAGCACGCGCCAGCGATGGGCCGGCCCGCGCACGTCGCGGGCGGGCGAAGAGGGGGAAGCGATGCACGAGGTATCCATGACGGCAGGCCCGGTTCGAGGTTGACGTGCACAGTCTGGCGGCCTACATTCATCCTGAAAATCGGAAAGTTTTGGATGAATCGTTCGATGAAACAGGATGATTGAGATGCCCGGACAAGACATTCCGCGCGACGGCGGCGAGCCGCTCGCGTTGGCCGATGCCGCACTGGCGCGGCCCAACTTCGACATCGCGGCGCTGCGCAGCCTCGTCGCGGGCGTGGATCTCGGCAGTTTCGCGAAGGCGGCGGACCGTGTCGCGCGCTCGTCGTCGGCGGTGAGCGCGCAGATCCGCAAGCTCGAGGAGCAGGCCGGCACGCCGCTGTTCGTGAAAGCGGGGCGCGGGCTCGCGCTGACCGATGCCGGCGACGCGATGCTGCGCTACGCGCGGCGGATGATCGAGCTGAACGACGAGGCGGCCGCGGCCGTGCGCGGCGTGAAGCTCGACGGCTGGGTACGCGTCGGGCTGCAGGAGGATTTCGGCGAGGCGATCCTGCCGGACGTGCTCGGGCGGTTCGCGCGTGCGCATCCGAAGGTGAAGATCGAGGCGCGCGTGGCGCGCAACGCCGATCTGCTCGACCGGCTCGATGCGAACCAGCTCGATCTGGCGCTCGTGTGGGGCGATCCGGCGTCGGCGGCGCTCGTGTCGCGGGCGGGGATCGACGGCGAAGCGATCGCGCAGGTGCCGATGCAGTGGATCGGCGCGGCGGCGGGCGGTGGTTTCGGTGTGCCGGATGGCGGGGGGGACGCGGGTGGGGAAGGCGGCGTCGACGAAACCGGCGGCCGTGCGGTGCGGGCGACGGACGAGCCGTTGCCGCTTGTCGTGTTCGACCGGCCGTGCCGGTTCTTCGGCGCGGCGACCGATGCGCTCGATCGTGCCGGCGTGCCGTGGCGCGTCGCGTTCACGACGCCGAGCCTGGCCGGGCTATGGGCGGCCGCGGCGGCGGGGCTCGGGCTGACGGTGCGCTCGCATTACGGGTTGCCGGCTTCGGTGCGCGTGCTCGATGCCGCGTCGTGCGGGCTGCCGGCGCTGCCGAGCTTGCCGCTGATCCTGCTGCGGCGCACGTCGTCGGCGACCCCGACGGTCGACCGGCTTGCACGGATCGTGACGCAGGCGGTGCGGGGCGCGACGGAGGAGGGCGGCGTAGCGCTCGCGGCGTGACGAGCCGCCGAGATCCGGCAGGCATCCCCCATTCGGCTGAATGGATCGTTCGGGCCGACTTGAATACAGTGGTGGCATCCAAAGCGGAGGTCATCATGCAACGCGCAAATATCCCTGGCACCACGGCCGATCCATCGCAACAAGTCGACGTTTCGATTTCCGGCAAGGAAACCGCGATCTCGAACCCGCCAGCATCCGGGGATCGGTCCGTATCCGTCAAACGGCCCGTTCGGTTCGGCCTCCTGCAAGGTCAGGTTCGGATTGCGGACGACTTCGACGCACCGCTGCCCGACGATGTGCTGGCTGCTTTCGAAGGGCGCTGATGCGGTTGCTGCTCGATACGCACATCTTCTTGTGGAGCGTGACCGATGACCCGAAGCTCAGCGCCCGAGCACGCAGGCTGATCGCGGATGCCGACGAGCGGTTCGTCAGCAGCGCGAGTATCTGGGAAGCCGCGATCAAGGCCGGCTTGGGGAAGCTCGATGTCGACGTGGATCGGCTAGTTCGCGTGCTTCGGGCGAGCGGGTTCCGCGAACTGCCGGTCCGGGCCGTACACGGGGCGGCCGTACGCAACTTGCCGAGCCATCATCGCGACCCGTTCGATCGGCTGCTCGTTGCGCAGGCCCAGCATGAACCCTTGCGGCTCGTCGCTGCCGATGGGCATCTCGCCCGGTACGGCATGTCTGTGGTTCTGACAGTCTGAAACAATCTGCCAGGCGGGAAGCCGGCGGTCGCCGGCCCCCGATGCATGACCGGCCGTTCATACAGCCGCAGCGTGCGGTTCGATTTCCTCGAGCGCCGCACGGAGCCTGCCCAGCCTCTCCCGCAACCCGTCGCTCGCCGGCACGAACGGCAGCCGCAACCCGTCCTCGCACCACCCTTGCGCGGCGAGCACGGCCTTCACCGGCGCCGGGTTCGGTTCCGCGAACAGCGCCGCGACGAGCGGCTGCAGCGCGACCGACAGGCGCCGCGCGTCGGCGAGCCGCCCGTCGCGCAGCCACGCATGAATCCGCACATGCCATTCGGGCAGCACGTGCGCGCTGCTCGCGATCGCGCCGTGCGCGCCTGCGCACATCGCCGCGAAGTTCTGGTTGTCGTCGCCGGACAGGATCGCGAGCGGCGTGTCGTGCACGAGCCGGCTCATCCGGTCGAGCGTGCCGCCGCATTCCTTGATGCCCGCGACGCGCGGATCGCGGGCGAGCGCCTGCAGCGTGTCCAGTTCGACGTTCACGCCGGTGCGGTACGGGATGTTGTAGACGAGCACGGGCAGGTCGGCCGCGTCGACGATCGCCTCCACATGGCGGCGGATGCCGTCCTGCGTCGGCCGCACGTAGACGGGCGGCGTGACGAGCAGCCCGTCGGGGCGCAGCGCCGCGAGCTCCCGCGCGCGGGCGGCCGCGAAATGCGTCGCGCTCGCGGTCAGCCCGACGACGATCGGCAGCGCGGGCGCCGCGTCGCGCAGCGTCGCGAATACCGCGTCCTGTTCGCGCGCGTCGAGCAGCACGCCTTCGCCGGTCGTCGCGCCCGCGACGAAGCCCGCGATGCCGGCGGCCGCATAACGGCGTGCGAGCCGCGCGAGCGCCGCGTGATCGACCTCGCCGTGGTGGAACGGCGTGATGATCGGCAGCCAGATACCTTCGAAACGTGTGTTCATGCAAAGCCTCATGGTGGAAACGGAGTGGGAAGGAACCGTTCCGCCGGCGGGGGGCCGGAGCGAGGCGTGCGTGCAAGGAGAATGAAACGACCTGCGGGCATCCCGTCCGGCATTCGCCTGACGGGACGCGACGTCCCCGTCAGTCGAGGAGTCGTTTTTTCAGTTTCAGCCCGGCCGCGCGCGCACCTGCCGCGACGGCGGCGAGGATCGAGGGCGAGCGCAGGGTAGCGGACATGGATGAACCGTGAGTGGGCTGAGCGGCGATCTTAACACCGGGGCGGCAGGGCGCGCGAGCCCCGGCCGTCGTTTAGCAGGATTCGAGATTTGCTTTTCACGACTGATTGGAAGGCGCGCTGCGCCCGGCCGCTAGAATGCCCGCTTACGTTTCGATGACGGCGCGTACGCGTGCGGTCACGCACATTCACCACCACTGGAAACGGGGCATATCACGATGGCAAGCATCAAGGGGATCGGCCGCTGGCTGCACACGGGCGCGGCGGCGCTGGTCGTGGCGGCGACGGCCGCGCAGGCGGACACGTCGATCCTGAACGTGTCGTACGACGTGACGCGCGAGCTCTACAAGGACATCAACACGAGCTTTGCCGCCGCCTACAAGCAGAAGACCGGCGAGACGGTCACGATCAAGCAGTCGCACGGCGCGTCGAGCGCGCAGGCGCTGTCGGTGCTGCAGGGGCTGCAGGCCGACGTCGTGACGATGAACCAGCCGAACGACATCGACCTGCTCGCCGAGCGCGGCCAGTTGCTGCCGAAGGACTGGCGCGCGCGCTTCCCGGACAACAGTTCGCCGTACTCGACGACGATGGTGTTCCTCGTGCGCAAGGGCAACCCGAAGGCGATCAAGGACTGGAGCGATCTCGCGAAGCCGGGCGTCCAGGTGATCATCGCGAACCCGAAGACGTCGGGCAACGGCCGCTATGCGTATCTCGCCGCCTGGGGCTTCCAGAAGCAGAAGGGTGCGACCGACCAGCAGGCGCTCGACTTCGAGAAGGCGATCTTCCGCAACGTGCCGGTGCTCGATTCGGGCGGCCGCGGCGCGACGACGACGTTCACGCAGCGCGGCATCGGCGACGTGCTCGTCACGTTCGAGAACGAGGTCGCGCTGATGGACACGGGCGCGTCGGGCGCGCAGTTCGACGCCGTGTATCCGTCGGCGAGCATCCTCGCGGAGCCGCCCGTCGCCGTCGTCGACAAGGTGGTCGACAAGAAAGGCACGCGCAAGGTCGCGCAGGCGTATCTCGACTACCTGTACACGCCGCAAGCGCAGGAGATCATCGCGCAGCACCATCTGCGCCCGCGCGACGCGGCCGTGCTGAAGAAACATGCGGCCGAGTTCAAGCCGCTGAAGACGTTCAGCGTCGAGCAGGTCTTCGGCAGCTGGGCGAACGCGCAGAAGACCCATTTCGCCGACGGCGGCACGTTCGACCAGGTGATCGTCGACCGGAAGTGATCGCGGCGGGCGCCGCGCGCGAGCCCGCACGACGACCCAGCCGGCCGCTCGTGCGGCCGGTTTTTTTCGCGGCTGCGCGGCGGGTTGCCGTTCCGAATCGCCCCGCATTCCCGGCCGCTGCCGCGCGTGCTACGCTCATCGCCTCCCTGCAACCGGCGCCGCGCGATGAACGTCGATTCGTCCTCCCCAGCCTCCCGCGGCCGTGGCCGCAAGATCTGGTCGGGCACCCGCCCGGTGATCGCGTACGGGATGCCGCCGCTCGGCTGGCGCGATTTCTATCACCGCGCGCTGACGGTGAGCTGGCCCGTGTTCTTCCTGTCGCTCGCGGTGCTGTTCCTGCTGCTCAACGGCGGCTTCGCGACGCTCTACCTGCTCGGCCATGCGCCGATCGCGAACCAGTCGCCGGCCGGCTTCGGCGGCGCGTTCTTCTTCAGCGTCGAGACGCTCGCGACCGTCGGCTACGGCGACATGCATCCGCAGACGGTTTATGCGCACCTCGTCGCGACGTTCGAGATCTTCGTCGGGATGTCGGGCATCGCGCTGGCCACGGGGCTCGTGTTCGCGCGGTTTTCGCGGCCGCAGGCGAAGATCCTGTTCGCGCGCTACGCGATCGTGCGGCCGCTGAACGGCCGGATGACGCTGATGGTGCGCGCCGCGAATGCCCGCCAGAATGTGATTGCCGAGGCGCAGGCGAAGCTGCGGCTGATGCGCGTCGAAGGCACGCACGAGGGCTATTCGCTGCGCAAGATTCACGACCTGCCGCTCGTGCGCAACGAGCATCCGATCTTCCTGCTCGGCTGGAACCTGATGCACGTGATCGACGAGTCGAGCGCGCTGTTCGGCGAGACGCCCGAATCGCTCGCCGCGCGCGACGCGCAACTGTTGATCACGATCGAGGGCTCGGACGAGACCACCGCGCAGGTCATGCAGGCGCGTCATGCATGGGCGCATGGCGAGATCCGCTGGCGCCACCGCTATGTCGACCTGATGCACGACGAGGACGGCATCACGCACATCGATTACACGCATTTTCACGACGTCGTGCCGATCGACGTCGACACGGACGCGCGCGGTTCGCCGGGCGTGGCGATCGACGCGGACGCGTCGCCGCCGGGGCCGGCCGCGCAGACGTGATCGACGGCGGCGGGGCGCCGCCCCGGTGCGCGTCACGCGTGCAGCAGACGCGCCGCTTCGCGCCGTTCGATCGCGACCGCGCGGCGGAACGCGTCGCGGTCCTCGGCGCGCGCGACGTAGTCGCCGAGCACGCCTTCATGCGGCAGCAGATGCGCGTCGAACGCGATCTTCAGCGTGCTCGCGAGCAGCAGGTCGGCCGCGGTGAAGCGCTCGCCGACGAGCCAGCGACTGTGGGCGAGCGCTTGCGCGAGGGCACGCTGCACGCGCGCGATGTTGCCCCAGCCGAACGCGACCGGATTGCCCGACGCGCCGGTGAATTTCTCGGCCATCGCCGGTTCGAGGCAGGTCGGCGTGAAGAACATCCACTGGAGGAAACGGCCGCGCAGCGGATCGTCGGGGGCGATGCCGAGGCCGGCAGCGGGGCAGCGATCGGCGAGATAGAGCAGCACGGCGCCCGATTCGGCGAACGGGGCGCCGCCGTCGTCGAGCGCGGGCAGCTTGGCCATCGGGTTGACCTGCACGAACGCATCGCTGCCCTGTTCGTGCGAGCGCAGATCGACCGGCACGAGTTCGTACACCACACCGATTTCCTCGAGCATCCACAGCGCCCGGAATGCCCGGGTCTTCGGCCAGTAGTAGAGCTTCATCGCGCCTCCGCGTTTGGGTGCAGGTGTCGATCCGGTGGAGGCTCAAGCGTACCCGAGCGCGGGAGGTTGGGACAGGGGCGCCCGGCTAGGGGCGCCCGGCTAGGGGCGTTCGAGTCGGTTGCATGCGGTAAAGGGCGGAAGACGCGATGAAACCTTATGGGACAAGGGCTCCGTGAATAACTAGTTATACAGAAACTAGTTATTCACGGAGCCTTCAGAAAACCCCGGCGAAAAAGCGGCATCACTACAATGTGCCGGGCCCAATCCGCTGCCTCCGCGCACGCGGCAACGCAATCGGCCGCTTGCCCGCGATCGCCGACGCATCGCGCAAACCCCGCACCTAATGGAGACCCGTCACGCATGGCAAACGACGATCGCACCACGATCATTCCGCGCAGGACACCCGAATCGGCGGCCATGGTGGCCGAGATCAAACGGGCGATGGCGATCACCGCGCGGCTCAACCGCCTGACGTTCGACGATGCGGCGGACGTGCGCGCATTGTTCGGCGAACTGATCGGCACGCAGGTGGACGACGGTTTCGTGCTGATCCCGCCGTTCCATGCGACGGGCGGCGCCGGCATGAAGCTCGGGCGCAACGTGTTCGTCAACCAGAACTGCACGTTCTACGACCTGGGCGGACTCGAGATCGGCGACGACGTGATGATCGGCCCGAACGTCAGCCTCATCACGTCCGGTCATCCGGTCGAGCCGTCGCGGCGACGCGACGGCGTGGTCGCGAAGCCGATCGTGATCGGGCGGAACGTGTGGATCGGCGCGGGGGCGACGATCATCGGCGGCGTGACGATCGGCGAGAACGCGGTCGTCGCGGCCGCGGCCGTCGTCACCCGGGACGTGCCGCCCAATACGCTGGTCGGCGGCAATCCGGCGAAGGTCATCCGGTCGATCGCGGAATAACGTCGCCCGGGCGTGCCGGCGCGACGAAGCCGCGTCGACGGGATGTGGACAACACGCCGCCAAAGCCACTCGAAACGCTGTGCAATCGAACGGTGAGTGTGCCGTCGAGGCCGTCCGGACAAGCCTTTGCGGCTTTTCCGGAATTTCGTGCGTCAAGGCGTCCGTCGACCGGCAGATGAAGATCCGGTCGCGCCCCGGGTTGTGGATATCCGCGCGTCGAAACGACTCGGCGCCCTGTGGTTTTCACCGGTGAGGATGACCGGATGCTGCGCAAGACATGAAGCGGGGTGTGGACAACTCGCGTCCGGACGAAGCGAAATGCTGTGAAATTCAATGGTGAGTGCCGCGACCGATCCGGCTGCGCGCCTGCACCGGCGCGGGTTTCGAGCCAGTGTCGCGGTGCGGGGCGACGCGCATTCTAGCCGATGGCGCGCGTATCCGCCCCCGGGCATGCGGGCCGGGCGATGTCGATATCCGGCTCCGGCCCCTATCGAACGGCTGTGCATTCTAACGGTGAGCGCCGCGGCGTGGTACGCAACGCGCGGATTTCGACGCGCTTGTCCGCTTGCTCCAGCGACGCTGCGCGCTGTGCAATTCAATGGTGAGCGTGAGCCCGCGATCGGCGCGTCGTCCTTCAGGATGCGGCCGTTCGACCGCCGACGCCACGCGAAGCAATGTTCCTGTCAGGCCGAGGAGCCAGATTGCGAGCAACGGCTACGCGCATTGTCGTGTGGATATCCGTCCACCGAAACGACTCTGGGCACTGTGTATCTCGACGGTGAGCATCGGTGCCTGATTGCGTGATGAGCCGCATCCAGTATGGAATACCGGTCGTCGGCGTCCTTCGAGACGGGCTGCGGTTATCGATCGGAGAACGCTCGTCCATGTGGATATCCGGCTCACTCCACCACTCGAAGCGCTGTGGTTTTCAACGGTGAGAGTGCCCGGATGGCCGGGAGGCAACGCGGATCCGCACGTGGACAACTGCCACCGCAGCCAGTCGAGTCCCTGTGTATATCAACGGTGAGAGTGAGTCGGCAATCGCATGGCCTGCGTGTTCAGGCGAGGACGTCCGGCCCACTCCATCACTCGAGACGCTGTGGTTTTCAACGGTGAGAGTGCCCGGATGGCCAGGAGGCAACGTGGATCCGCACGTGGACAACCGCCACCACAGCCAGTTGAGTCCCTGTGTATATCAATGGTGAGAGTGCGTCGGCAATCGCATGGCCTGCGTGTTCAAGCGAGGGCATCCGGCCCGGTCGATCACTCGAAGCGCTGTGGTTTTCAACGGTGAGGGTGCGCGGATGGCCGGGAGGCAACGTGGATCCGCACATGGACAACTGCCACCACAGTCAGTCAAACCCCTGTGTATATCAATGGTGAGAGTGCGTCGGCAATCGCGTGGCCTGCGTGTTCAGGCGGGAGCATCCGTCCCGGTCAAGCACTCGAAGCGCTGTGTATTTCAACGGTGAGTGCGATCCGGCAATCGCGCGGCATGCGGGATCCGGCGAGGACATTCGCCCTCCAAACCCACGCTCGACGCTGTGTATTCGAGCGGTGAGCGCAAGCAGAGGACCGACGAAACCCCGCGATTTCCGATGTGGATATCCATCGCCGCGACCCAATCGCCAAGCTGTGAATTTCAACGGTGAGCGCCGTTGCCCGAACGTCCCGCATGTCGATTCCGGATGTGGACATCCCGGCTTCGACGCCACTCGAAATGCTGTGCAATCGAACGGTGAGCGCGCGAACCCGATCGGCCGAAGGGGGCGGCGTTGTGGACATCCGTCGCTTCCGGCCACTCGGAACGCTGTGCATTTCAATGGTGAGGGCGACGGCCTATGCCGCCGAAACCCTTGTCGGGCAGGGTTCGCGCGCCGATCGCCGGTCGGGCGGCGACCCTTGCGACCTGCGCCGGCTTTTCCGCCCGAGCGTCGACCGCCGCCGACGCATCACCCACCGCGCTCTTGCCGCCCGCGCGAAAACTCTCTCAAATGTCGGCCAAAAGCTGCGCAGTTTTTCTCCCCGCGCGCCGGTCCGAGCAAGATGAGGAAAAACATTCTCGGCTGCGCGCGAAAAAATAGAGCCATTCGCTGCCGGCACCGGCGCGTCATCCGACGCCCGCCGCGCACGGCCCAGAACAGCACAATCCGGAGACTCCCCCCATGACCGCCCGCCTGCCCGTCGACGGCACGCCTGCCCTGTCCGACTACCGCCTGACCGACAACCTGACCGCGACGCGCGGCCGGATCTTCCTGACCGGCACGCAGGCGCTGATCCGCCTGCTGCTGATGCAGCGCGCGGCCGACGTCGAGCAGGGGCTGAACACAGCCGGCTTCGTCAGCGGCTACCGCGGCTCGCCGCTCGGCATGGTCGATCAGCAGCTGTGGAAGGCGAAGAAACTGCTCGACGCGAGCGGCGTGCGCTTCCTGCCCGCGATCAACGAGGAACTCGGCGGCACGGCCGTGCTCGGCACGCAGCGGGTCGAGGCCGACCCCGAGCGCACGGTCGAGGGCGTGTATGCGATGTGGTACGGCAAGGGCCCGGGCGTCGATCGCGCGGGCGACGCGCTGAAGCACGGCAACGCGTACGGTTCGTCGCCGCACGGCGGCGTGCTGGTCGTCGCGGGCGACGACCATGGCTGCGTGTCGTCGTCGATGCCGCACCAGAGCGACTTCGCGATGATGGCGTGGCACATGCCGGTCGTGAACCCGTCGAACATCGCCGACATGCTCGAATTCGGCCTGTACGGCTGGGCGTTGTCGCGCTATTCGGGCGCGTGGGTCGGCTTCAAGGCGATCTCGGAAACGGTCGAGTCGGGCTCGACCGTCGACCTCGATGCGTTGCAGACGCGCTGGCCGGCGCCGGCAGGATTCACGCCGCCCGCGGGCGGCCTGCACAACCGCTGGCCTGACCTGCCGAGCCTCACGATCGAGGCGCGCCTCGCGGCGAAGCTCGACGCGGTCCGCCACTTCGCGCGCGTCAACAGCATCGACAAGTGGATCGCGCCGAGCGCGCACGCGAACGTCGGGATCGTCACCTGCGGCAAGGCGCACCTCGACCTGATGGAAGCGCTGCGCCGCCTCGACCTGACGGTCGCCGATCTCGACGCGGCCGGCGTGCGGATCTACAAGGTCGGCCTGTCGTATCCGCTCGAAATGACGCGGCTCGAGACCTTCGTCGACGGGCTCGCCGAAGTGCTGGTGATCGAGGAGAAGGGCCCCGTCATCGAGCAGCAGATCAAGGACTACCTGTACAACCGTGCCGAAGGCGCGCGCCCGCGCGTGCTCGGCAAGCACGACGCGGCCGGCGCGTGCCTGCTGTCCGAGCTCGGCGAACTGCGTCCGTCGCGCATCCTGCCGGTGTTCGCCGACTGGCTCGCACGGCACAAGCCGGCGCTCGACCGCCGCGAGCGCGTCGTCGATCTCGTCGCGCCGCAGATCCTGTCGAACGAGGCCGATGCGGTGAAGCGCACGCCGTACTTCTGCTCGGGCTGCCCGCACAACACGTCGACGAAGGTGCCGGAAGGCTCGATCGCGCAGGCCGGCATCGGCTGCCACTTCATGGCGTCGTGGATGGAACGCGACACGACCGGGCTGATCCAGATGGGCGGCGAGGGCGTCGACTGGGCCGCGCACGCGATGTTCACGAACACGAAGCACGTGTTCCAGAACCTCGGCGACGGCACCTACTTCCACTCGGGCATCCTCGCGATCCGCCAGGCGGTCGCCGCGAAAGCGAACATCACGTACAAGATCCTCTACAACGACGCGGTCGCGATGACGGGCGGCCAGCCGGTCGACGGCAGCATCTCGGTGCCGCAGATCGCGCGGCAGGTCGAGGCCGAAGGCGTGTCGCGCTTCGTCGTGGTGTCCGACGAGCCGCAGAAGTACGACGGCCATCACGGGCAGTTCCCGGCCGGCACGACGTTCCATCACCGCAGCGAACTCGACGCGGTGCAGCGCGAATTGCGCGAGACGCCGGGCGTCACCGTGCTGATCTACGACCAGACCTGCGCGGCCGAGAAGCGCCGCCGCCGCAAGAAAGGCGAATTCCCCGACCCGGACAAGCGCCTGTTCATCAACGACGCGGTGTGCGAAGGCTGCGGCGATTGCGGCGTGCAGTCGAACTGCCTGTCGGTCGAGCCGCTCGAAACGCCGCTCGGCCGCAAGCGCCGCATCGACCAGTCGTCGTGCAACAAGGACTATTCGTGCGTGAACGGCTTCTGCCCGAGCTTCGTGACGGTCGAAGGCGCGGCGCTGAAGAAGGCGGCCGGCGCCGCATTCGACGAAGCGGCGCTCGCCGCGCGCGTCGACGCGTTGCCGGTGCCGGCGACGCATCTCGACGCGGCGCCGTTCGACATGCTCGTGACGGGCGTCGGCGGCACCGGCGTCGTGACGGTCGGCGCGCTGATCAGCATGGCCGCGCACCTCGAAGGCAAGAGCGCCTCGGTGCTCGACTTCATGGGCTTCGCGCAGAAGGGCGGCTCGGTGCTGTCGTTCGTGCGGATCGCGTCCAGCGACCGCTGGCTGAACCAGGTGCGCATCGACACCCAGCAGGCCGACGTGCTGCTCGCGTGCGACATGGTCGTCGGCGCGAGCGCCGAAGCGCTGCAGACGGTGCGTCACGCGCGTTCGCGAATCGTCGTCAACACGCACCGGATCCCGAATGCGTCGTTCGTGCAGAACCCCGACGCGAACCTGCACGCGGATGCGCTGCTCGAGAAGATGCGCCACGCGGCCGGCGACGGCTACCTGTCGAGCTGCGACGCCCAGGCGCTCGCCGCGAAGTTCCTCGGCGATTCGATCGGCGCGAACATCCTGATGCTCGGCTACGCGTGGCAGCTCGGTCTCGTACCGGTGTCGCTCGCCGCGATGATGCGCGCGATCGAGCTGAACAACGTCGCGGTGCCGATGAACAAGCTCGCGTTCTCGATCGGCCGGATGGCGGCCGGCGACGCGGCGGGCCTCGACGCGTTGTGGAACGCGCGACATGCGGTGGCCGCCCACGCCGCGCCGGAGACGCTCGCCGAGCTGATCGCCGATCGCGAAGCGCGCCTCGACGCATACGGCGGCGCGCGCTACGTCGAGCGCTACCGTGCGCTGGTGAACGCGGCGCGCGCGAAGGGCGACGACGCGCTCACGCGCGCGGTCGCGACGACGTTCTACCGGCTGCTCGCGGTGAAGGACGAATACGAAGTCGCGCGGCTGTACACGGACGACGCGTTCCGCACGGCGCTCGAAGCGCAGTTCGAAGGCGTGCCGGGCCACGCGTACCGCGTGAAGTTCAACCTGGCGCCGCCGACGGTCGCGAAGGCCGGCAGCGACGGCGGCACGCCGAAGAAGCGCGTGTTCGGCCAGTGGATGTGGCCGGTGCTCGGCATGCTGGCGCGCGTGCGCAGCCTGCGCGGCACGTGGCTCGATCCGTTCGGCCGCACGGTCGAGCGCAGGATGGAGCGCGCGCTGGCCGACGACTACGAGACCACGCTCGCGCGTGCGTTCGCCGCGATGACGCCCGGCAATGCGGCGCAGGTCGTGCAACTGGCCGACCTGCACGCGCGCGTGCGCGGCTTCGGCCACGTGAAGGTGCGCAACCTCGCCGGCGTGAAGCGCGCGGAACGCGAGCTCGCGTTGCAGCTCGGTATCGACGCGGCGACGAGCGCGGCCGTGCAGCACGCGCTCGACGAGATGAAGGGCGCGGGGATGCTGAAGGGGATTCCGGTCGTCGTCGCGAAGTAACGCGATCGCGAGCGGAGGCGAGAACGGCGACGCCGATGCGTCGCCGTTTTTTCATGCCCGCGGGCGGCGGCGCGCAGGCCGCGGCCGGTCGCTCAGAGAATGCCTTTCTTGCGCGTCGACAGCGCGGTTTCGGACAGGTCGATCTCGCGAAGCAGTTTCGTCAGCGTCTCGTCGGAAATCTTGCTGTCGCTGCGCAGCCGATACAGCGCCGAGCGTTCCGCGCGCACGGCCGCGATCCGCATCTGCAGCTCCATCGTTTCGGCCTGCTGCGCTTGCGCGCGCGGCGTGGGGCCGTCTTCGGCCAGCGCGGCCAGCCGGCGGCGGTACTGGTCCATCACGCGTGCGGAGATGTCCGCGCAGCGTGCCGCGCCCGATTCGTCGAGATCGGCCGAGATCGCGTCGTGCGACGAATCGACCGCGCGGATCGCGGCCTGCGCGGCGGCCGAGCGTGCGAGGCGCTCCTCGTCGCCGAGCGGGTTGCGCGTCGAGCGCACGCCGCGCAGCAGCAGCGGCAGGCCGATCACCGCGACGATCAGCGAGCCCAGGATCACGGCCGATGCGATGAAGACCGCGGTGTCGCGGCCCGGCAGCGGCGCGCCGTCGGACAGCGCGACCGGGATCGACAGCACGCCGGCGAGCGTGACCGCGCCGCGCACGCCGCCGACCGTCATCACCGCGATCGTGCGCACGCCGGCCATCGTGCCGGCGAGGCCGTGGCGCGCGGCGCGGCGGCTCGCGAACCAGCGCAGCAGCCACACCCACAGGAAGCGGATCGCATACAGCGCGAGCATCATCGCGCACACGTTGAAGATCATGCGGCCGACCAGCGCGTCGCTCGTATGGTGCGCGTCGACGAGCGCGCGGCCGATGATGTGCGGCAACTGCAGCCCGAGCATGATGAACACCATGCCGTTGAACACGAACTCGATCATCGCCCACGTGCTTTCGGCGCGCACGCGCGACGCGACGGTGCTTTTACGCGAGAAGCTCGTGTAGTTCATCATCATCCCGGCCGACACGGCCGCGAGCACGCCCGACAGGTCGAGGTGCTCGGCGAACAGGTAGGCCGCGAACGGCACCAGCAGCGTCATCACGATGCCGGGGGCCGGATCGCCCTCCTGCTCGGCATTCAGGAAGCGCGTCGACAGCGCGCTGAACAGCCACGCGACGAGCGCGCCCGTCGCGAGCCCGCCGGCCGCGACGATCACGAACGTGACCGATGCGGCGCGCAGCGAGAACACGCCGGTCAGCGCGGCCGCGATCGCGAACTTCAGCGCGACGAGGCCCGACGCGTCGTTCATCAGCGCCTCGCCTTCGAGGATGTGCATCAGTTGCGGCGGAATGCGCCCCTTGCCTGCGATGCCGGACAGCGCGACCGCATCGGTCGGCGACAGCACCGCCGCGAGCGCGAACGCGATCGGCAGCGGCAACTCGGGAATCAGCCAATGCGCGAAGTAGCCGACTGCGAGTACCGTCATGAACACGAGCCCGAACGCGAGCATCAGGATCGCGCGGCGCTGCAGGTAAAGCTCGCGTTTGGGAATTCGCCAGCCGTCCGCGAACAGCAGCGGCGGAATGAACAACAGCATGAAGATTTCGGGGTCGAACGTGACGTGCAGGTTCAGCTTCGGCCACGCGAGCATCGCGCCGAACGCGATCTGCATCAGCGGCAGCGGCAGTTGCAACGGCAGGAGGCGCGTGACGGCGCCGGACAGCGCGACGGTCAGCAGCAGGATCAGGACTGTGAAGACGATTTCCATCGATACGGCGGAGAGGCAGAATGAAACGGTCGTACGGAGTGTAGCGTGCCGACGTGACGGATGCGCTCGAGCGGCCGGTGCGTGCGCACGAAAATGGTGCGCCGGCGCTGCGCCACGATGGTGCGACGGCCCGGCGCGGCCGTGCGGCGCATGGGTTCCGCGCACCTTGCACGGAGCTTGCTTGAAGGTGAGCAAGCCGCCCGGCCCGAGCCGGGCAACCGAGGGTCCAACCATGACATTGCGCGCGCCGTCCCGTTCGTCGTCCGTTTCGCCGGACGTCGCGTTCGACTGCATCACCAGGAGAAGGGCATGACGATCGTGCAACAGGAGCGTCCGGCCGCCGCGTCGCCGTACCGGTTCGAGCGGGAGATGAGCTCCGGCTTAGAACGGCTCGCGACGCAGCACCGCGACCTGACGCTCACGACCGTATTCCAGCCGATATTCAGCCTGTCGCACCAGCGTGCGGTCGGCTACGAGGCGCTGCTGCGCGCGCACGATGCGCTCGACCGCGCCGTGTCGCCGCTCGACGTGTTCGGCGAAGCCGCTCGCCGCGGCGAGCTGCTGCAGCTCGACCGGCTCGCGCAGGCGCTGCATCTGGAGAACTTCGCGTTGCTCGGCGCGGAGCGCGAGTGGCTGTTTCTCAACGTCCATCCGGGCGTGCTCACGGATTCGTTCCAGGCGGCCGCGCTGCTCGCGAACCTGAAGCGGCTCGGCATGCCGCCGCGGCGCATCGTGCTCGAAGTGCTCGAACAGCGCGCGGAGGACGTCGAGCGGCTCGCGGAGGCCGTGCGCGAGTTCCGCACGCACGGTTTCCTGATCGCGCTCGACGATTTCGGCGCGGGCCATTCGAACCTCGAGCGGATCTGGCAGCTGAACCCGGACATCGTGAAGCTCGACCGGATCATGTTGTCGCACGCGGCACATCGCACGGGGCTCACCGCGATCCTGCACGGGCTCGTGACGCTGTTGCACGAGGCCGGCAAGCTGGTGCTCGTCGAAGGGATCGAGACCGAGCACGAAGCGCAGATCGCGCTGTCGTGCGAGGCCGATTTCGTGCAAGGCTACTACTTCGGCCGGCCGGCGCCGGGGCTGCCCGACAGCGCGACCGCGACCGGCTGCATCGGCGAGCTGACCGAGCGCTTTCGTCAGCAGACCGAAGCGCGCGAGCGGCGCGACACGCAGCGGCTCGCGCCGTACCTGCGCGCGTTCGAACGGGCGGCCGAGCGTCTCGAGGCCGGCGAGCCGCTCGACGAGGTGTGCTGGAACTTCCTCGCGCTCGACGCGGCTGCGCGCTGCTTCCTGCTCGACGCGCAGGGCCGGCAGTCGGGCCGCAACGTCGTACTGCGCGCCGATCGCGCGCTGGCCGAGGCGCGCTTTTCGCCGCTGGCGGACGCGCAGGGCGCGAACTGGCTGCGCCGGCCGTATTTCCGCTCGGCGATCGCCGAACCGGGGCGCGTGCAGGTCACGCGGCCGTACCTGTCGATCAACGAGGCGCAGCCGTGCGTGACGCTGTCGGTGGCCGTGCGCGTCGGCGATGCGCAGCGCGTGCTGTGCGGCGATATCGACTGGAGCGACGACGACGAGCAGGCCGCCTAGCGGCACGCGGTCCGGATGCGGCGAGCGACGGCGCGGGGACGTCCGTTGCGTTCGCCGTGCGGTTCCCCGACAATGGCGCGAGCGCGGCCGTCGTGACCGTGCGCGCGCCGTCCCGGGGGCCACCATGGCGGCGAATATAAAAAGGAAAACACCATGAAAAGACCGATTTCGCTGACCATCCTCGCGTGGATCATCATCGTGACCAACGCGATCACCTGCGTCTACACGCCGTTCTCGATCGGCATGCCGACGACCCAGGCGCTGATGTCGCACTACCTGCTGCCCGTCTGGGCGACGTTCGGCATCAGCATGATCATCGAGGTCGCGAACGTCGTGATCGGCATCGCGATCCTCAAGGGGCGCGAATGGTCGCGCAAGGCCTATATCGTGACGTTCGTATTCGGCATCGCGTTCTCGCTGATCAACATGCCGGCGTCGATGCTCGCGGTGCTGATCCCGGGCGTCCTGCTGTTCGCGCTGTTCGTCTACCTGCTGTTTCGGCGCCCGGCGACCGCGTATTTCCGGCAGGCCGTTGCGTGAGCGTCGTGCGCAACGCGCTGGCGATCGTGCTGTTCTCGATCGCCGGCTTCTGCGTGCTTGCCGCGCAAATGGCCGCGTTCCTGAAAGTCGGGCAGACGGGCGCGACGGCCGTATTCGTCGCCGTGCTGTTCGCGGTGTCGGCCGTGCTGCTCTTCGCGGGCGCGTTTGCCGGTGCATTCCGGCCGCGTGCGCGCGGCGCGGGCATCGTGCTGCTCGTCGCGGCCGCGACCACCGCGCTCGGGATGGTGGGCTGGACGATGCTCCTGCTCACACCGGCGATCGTCGACGTGATGCAGCAGCAGGGCGCGTACTTCGACGCGCACATGTTCCGGTTCATGCCGGGTACCGCGGTGACGGCGTTGTCCGCGCTCGTCGGCATCTGGCTCGTGCGGCGCGGCTGAAATACGCGGCTGACGTACGTAACCGACATACGCGGCCGACGTACACGGCTGACGTACGCAACCGAGATATGACCGACGCACGCGACCAACGCACGCGGCCAATGCACGCAACCGCCGGCACGCTGGCGTCCGTCGCGCGGCTCGGCTAGGATGCGCGAATTGTCCAGACGATTCGCGGGCCGCCCATGAACCGACACGCCGCTTCTTCCGTCCTCCTCGAAGTGATCGCCACGACCGTCGGCGATGCGAAGGTCGCCGCCCGCGCGGGCGCCGACCGCCTCGAACTCGTGACCGCGATCACCGAAGGCGGGCTGACGCCGAGCGTCGGGCTGATCGAGGCCGTCGTGGCCGCCGTGCCGATTCCGGTCAACGTGATCGTGCGTCCGCACAGCCGCTCGTTCGTCTATGACGCCGACGACCTGCGCGTGATCGAGCGCGACGTGCGTGCGGCCGTCGCCGCCGGCGCGAACGGCGTCGTGTTCGGCGCGCTCGACGCGCGCGGCGACGTCGATCTCGGCGCGCTGGCCCGCATCGCGGCCGCCGCGGACGGGCGCGCGCTCACGTTCCACCGCGCGTTCGACGTCGCGCGCGATCTGAACGCCGCGTTCGACGCGCTGCTGCGCGTGCCGGCCGTCATGTCGGTGCTGACGTCGGGCGGCCATCCGTCGGTGCTCGACGCGGTCGCGACGATCACGCGGCTCGTGCGGCAGGCGGCCGGCACGACCTGCACGGTGCTGGCCGGCTCGGGGCTCACGATCGAGGCGGTCGGCGATTTCGTGCGCGCCACCGGCGTGCGCGCGGTGCATTTCGGCTCGGGCGTGCGACCGCGCGGCGAAGTGCTGGCGCCCATCGACGCGCAGCGCGTCGAACGCGTGCGCGCGGCGCTCGACGGCGCGACGTCGCACGTGTGACGCACGTACCGACACCACAAAACCCGACATCCCCGGGGAGAGCGGGCCACATGACGGACGCCACACACGACACGCATGACGGCGCGGACGACGATGCCGCGCCCGGCTGGGACGCGATCTACGCCGCGCTCGCGCGCCTTTATCCGGGCCAGACGCCGAAGCACTACGGCACGCTGGTCAAGTGGCGGCTCGGCGGCCCCGATCCGCTCGACGGGATCAGCGTGTGGCAGCGCGCGGAACCCGTGCCGCATTGGCATTTCGTCACGTACGGGCTGAGCGACCTGTATGCGAAGGAGTCGGACGATCCGGCCGTCAGCGGCTTCGGCTTCGAGTTGACGATGCGCGTGGCGTGCGCGGCCGGCGACGACGAACCGCCGCGCTGGGTGTTCAGCTTCCTGCAGAATCTCGCACGCTACGTGTTCCGGAGCGGCAACGCGTTCGACGACGGCCACTGGATGACGGCCAACGGCCCGATCGCGCTCGATACCGATACGGCGCTCTGCTCGATGGGCTTCGCGTTCGATCCGGAACTGCCGGCGATCGACACGCCGCACGGCCGTCTCGCGTTCCTGCAGGTCGTCGGGCTGACGCTCGACGAGGAACGCGCCGCGAAGCGCTGGCGCACGCGCGCGTTGCTCGACACGCTGCTGCCGCACATGCCGCTGTGGGTGACCGATCTCGGCCGCGCGTCGCTGCTCGAACGCGCCGACGTGCGCGAGCAGGTCGACGCGGGGACGCAGCGCGACGGCTCGGCGAGCGCCTATCTGTTCACCGACGTGCTCGGCTGGGAAACCCGCAAGCGGCTGCTGCGCGCGCCGGTGATCGAGATCACCGTCGGCGCGCGACAGGTCGACGAACTCGTCACGCTGCTGCCGCTGCGGCTGCCGTTCGACCGGCCGTTTCGCCTCGTCGGTCACGACGGCGCGGTGCGGTTCGTGCGCGGCGACGCGAACGGCGCGACCGACGAAGACGGCACGCTGACGTTGCGGCTCACCGATGCGGCGGTGCAGGCGCTTGCGCGCACGCTGAAGCCGCGCGCCGGCGAGTATGCGATCGACGGGCTCGATGGCGTGCGCTGGCGGGTCGAGCCGACCGTGATCCGTGACGCGCAGGGCAATCCGGTGCAGACGATCGGATGAAGAAAAGCCGGGGCATGCCCCGGCTTTTTCATTGGCGGGCGCGGCGCGCCGGCCGTGACCGCTTACGCGTTTTCCGCCAGCGCATCGGCCTGGCTCGCGCGGATGCCGAGGCGCTCGAACAACGCGCGGTCGCGCTGCGTCTGCGGGTTGCTCGTCGTCAGCAGCTGGTCGCCGTAGAACATCGAGTTCGCACCGGCGAGGAAGCACATCGCCTGCATCGCGTCGTCGAGCTGCTCGCGCCCGGCCGACAGGCGCACGACCGCCTTCGGCATCGTGATGCGCGCGACCGCGATCGTGCGCACGAACTCGAACGGATCGAGCGGCGCGGTGCCTTCGAGCGGCGTGCCTTCGATCGCGACGAGGTTGTTGATCGGCACCGATTCCGGATACGGATTCAGATTCGCGAGCTGCGAAATCAGCCCGGCGCGCTCGCGGCGCGATTCGCCCATCCCGATGATGCCGCCGCAGCACACGTTGATGCCCGCGTCGCGCACGCGGTCGAGCGTGTCGAGACGATCCTGGTACGTGCGCGTCGAGATCACCTGTCCGTAGAACTCCGGCGACGTGTCGAGATTGTGGTTGTAGTAGTCGAGGCCCGCGTCGGCGAGCTGCTGCGCCTGTTCGTCCTCGAGCATGCCGAGCGTCATGCAAGTTTCGAGGCCGAGTTCCTTCACGCCGCGCACCATCTCGGTCAGCGCCGGCATGTGACGCTCCTTCGGGTTGCGCCACGCGGCGCCCATGCAGAAGCGGCTCGCGCCGTTCGCCTTCGCCGCGCGCGCGGCGTCGAGCACCGCGTCGACGTCCATCAGCTTCTCGGCCTTCAGGCCCGTGTCGTGATGCGACGATTGCGAGCAGTAGCCGCAATCTTCCTCGCAGCCGCCCGTCTTGATCGACAGCAGCGTCGACAACTGCACCGCGTTCGCGTCGAAGTGCTCGCGATGCACCTGCTGCGCGCGGAACATCAGGTCGTTGAACGGCAACTCGAACAGCGCGACGACGTCGGCGACGCGCCAGCGTTGCGGGGCCGGTGCGGCAACGGGAATCGCGTCGGGTTGCACGGCGGCGGTCTGGGCTTGGGTCATTTCGTTTTCCTGTCCTGGGCGGGATGGGGGGATCGGTCGGGTCAATGCCGCGCGGCGCGCAGCGACTCGACGAGCGCGGCGATGTCGAGCATCGCCGCGGCGGATTCGGGGGCGGCCGGCGTCATGTGCGCGATGCGGCCGACGAGCGGCGCGCGGTGCTCGCGCACGAGCCAGTCGCGGATCGTCGCGACGTTCTCGTCGGCGAACGACATGGCCGGGTCGACGTGGTTCGCGACCCAGCCCGCGAGCGTGAGGCCGCGTGCGCGAATCGCGTCGGCCGTCAGCAGCGCATGGCTGATGCAGCCGAGCCGGACGCCGACGACGAGCACGACGGGCAGGCCGAGCGCGACCGCGAGATCGGCGGTGTCCTGCGTGTCGTTCAGCGGCACGCGAAAGCCGCCGACGCCTTCGACGACGACGACGTCCGCGCGCGTCAGCGCGTCGCGATGGCACGCGACGATCGTGTCGAGGTCGAGCGTCACGCCTTCCTGCGCGGCGACGATGTGCGGCGCGGCCGGCGCTCTCAGCAGGAACGGCGTGCGCAACTCGGGCGGCAGCGCGACGTTCGCGGCGGCGTCGAGCTGATCGGCATCCTCGTTGCGCCACACGCCGTCGCGTTCGTACGCGCCGGCCGCGACCGGCTTCAGCGCGGCCGCGCGCAGCCCGTGCCGCGCGAAGCCGTGCAGCATCGCGGCCGACACGAAGGTCTTGCCGATTTCGGTGTCGGTGCCGGTGACGAAGACGGAAAGCGGGGCGGCGGTCATGCGGCTGCCTCGCTGGCTTCGATCAACGCGGCTTCGAGCCGCGCGAGATCGTCGAACGAATGCGCGGCCGACAGCGACACGCGCAGCCGCGACGTGCCGGCCGGCACCGTCGGCGGCCGGATCGCGGGCACCCACAGGCCGTGCGCGTCGAGCGCGCGCATCGCCGCGAGCGTCGCGTCGTTGCTGCCGATCACGAGCGGCTGCACGGCCGTATGCGAATCGACCGGCTGCCAGCGCGTGTTACGCAGCAGCGCGCGCGTGCGTTCGATCAGCGCGGCGAGGTGCGCGCGGCGCGCGTCGCCTTCGTCGCCCGCGATCAGCTTCAGGCTCGCCGAGACCGCATGCGCGACGGCCGGCGGCGCGGCCGTCGTGAAGATGTAGCTGCGCGCGCGCTGGATCAGCCATTCGATCACGGTTTCATGCGCGATCACGAACGCGCCGGCGACACCGGCCGCCTTGCCGAGCGTGCCGACGTACACGAGATGCGGCGAACGCAGCGCGGCGGCCGCGAGCGCGCCGCGACCCTGCGGGCCGAGCACGCCGAAGCCGTGCGCGTCGTCGACGACGAGCCACGCGCGATGGCGTTCGGCCAGCGCGACGAGTTCGGCGAGCGGTGCGACGTCGCCGTCCATGCTGAACACGGTATCGCTGACGATCAGCTTCGTTTCGGCATCCGACGCGTCGAGCAGCGCGGCGAGCGCGGCCGTATCGGCGTGCGGATAGACTTGCACGTTCGCGCGCGACAGCCGCATGCCGTCGATCAGCGATGCGTGGTTCAGGGCGTCGGAAAAGATCGTCGCGCCCTTGCCGGCGAGCGCCGTCATCGCGGCGAGGTTCGCCATGTAGCCGGTGCTGAAGTACAGCGCGCGCGGCGCATCGGAGAAACCGCCCGCGAAACCGGCGAGTTCGTCCTCGAGCCGGGCATGCGCACGCGAATGCCCGCCGAGCAGATGCGAGCCGCCGCTGCCGGAGCCGTAGCGCTGCGCGCCTTGCGCGAACGCGGCGACGAGCGCCGGATGTGCGGCGAGGCCGAGGTAGTCGTTGCTCGCGAAGCCGACGATCTCGCGGCCGTCCACGGTCATGCGCGCGTCGCACGCGGTGTCGGCGATGCGGCGCACGCGGCGCAGCCCTTGGGCGTCGAGGTCGGCGAGGCCGCGCTGCAGGGTGTCGAGCAGGCTCATCGGCGGAGGTCCTCCAGCGTGGCGTCGAGCGTGTCGCGCGTGTGTTGCGCGAGCCACGCGATGTCGTCGTCGCTCATCACGTACGGCGGCATCAGGTACACGGTCGTGCCAATCGGGCGCAGCAGCAGTTCGCGCGCGAGCGCCTGTTCGAAGAAGCGCCGCGAGAAACCGCGCGCCGCGTCGCCGTCGAGCGCGACGTCGAATGCGAACAGCGTGCCGCGCTCGCGCAGGTGGCGCACGTGCGGATGCGCGCCGAGCGGCGCGAGCGCCGCGCGCAGCGTCGCCGATTTGCGGGCGTTGCTCGCGAGCACGTCGTCGCGCGCGAACAGATCGAGCGTTGCAACGGCCGCGCGGCACGCGAGCGGGTTGCCCGTGTACGAATGCGAGTGCAGGAAGCCGCGCGTCGTGTTGTCGTCGTAGAACGCCGCGAACACGTCGTCGCGCGTGAGCACGAGCGACAGCGGCAGGTAGCCGCCGCTGATGCCTTTCGACAGGCACATGAAATCGGGCCAGACGCCGGCCTGCTCGCATGCGAAGAAGGTGCCCGTGCGGCCGCAGCCGACCGCGATCTCGTCGGCGATCAGGTGCACGCCGAATTCGTCGCACAGCGCGCGCAGCCCGCGCACATACGACGGATCGTGCATCGCCATGCCGGCCGCGCACTGCACGAGCGGCTCGACGATCAGCGCGGCGATCCGGTCGCCGCGTTCGACGAACAGGCGCCGCACGTCCGCGAGCGCGCGGCCCGCGACGTCGGCGGCGGTCTCGCCCGGCAGCGCGCCGCGCGCATCGGGCGACGCGACCACGTGCGCGTGGCGGATCAGCGGGTCGTACGCATCCTTGAACAGCGCGACGTCGGTCACGCCGAGCGCGCCGATCGTCTCGCCGTGATAGCTGTTCGCGACGCAGACGAATTCCTGCTTGTTCGCGCGGCCGCGGTTGCGCCACGCGTGGAAGCTCATCTTCAGCGCGATCTCGACGGCCGACGCGCCGTCCGACGCGAAGAACGCATGGCCGAGCGTGCGCGCGGTGAGCGCATGCAGCCGTTCGGCGAGTTCGATCGCCGGTTCATGCGTGCAGCCGGCGAGCATCGCGTGCTCGAGCGTGTCGAGCTGGTCCTTCAGCGCCGCGTTGATGTCCGGGTTCGCATGGCCGAACAGGTTGACCCACCACGAGCTGATCGCGTCGAAGTAGCGGTGGCCGTCGCGGTCGTACAGCCACACGCCCGCGCCGCGCGCGACGGGGACGAGCGGCAGGCGCTCGTGATGCTTCATCTGGGTGCAGGGATGCCAGACCGCGCGCAGGCTGCGCGCGACCCAGTCGTCGGTGGCTGGCGTACTCAAGGCGACTCCGGGGGTAAAACGGCCGCGCGGCATCGACGGGATGCCGCGCGGCGGAACACGAAACGCGCAGAGATTAGCGTGTTCCGCCGGACGTTGCACTAGCGGTTACAAACGCCGCAAAGCCTTATGGGGCGGGAGTTCGGCGCAGTTCGCCGGTGCTCGGGACGGAACGCGGCGGATCGGGCGAAATGCGCGCAGATGACGACGTTCGAGTGACACCCCCCGACGAAAAAAATCGTGGGACGGGCGCGGCCCGGCGGGGAAATAGGGGGAACGATGGTGGCGCGGTGTGTGCGGCGGCGAGGGGCGGCCGTGCTTCGCGGATTGTCCCGATCAGTGGGGGCAAGGCTGGACGACTGAACGAAATCGAGCGGGCAGGTTCAGGGCAATGCCTTGCGAAGTGCTGCGTCGGCTACGTGGTCGATGTGACGGAACGCCGGCGCAATCTTGTCGACTTCCTTGTCAGGCACGCCATGCTCTTCGAACCACGTCTTCCATTCGCGTGTCGATTGCCAGACTTCCGCAATCGCGAGTCCGGCGTCTGCCTTCGAAAGGCCGAATGCATCCCGGGCACTGAACGCGTTGTCCAGTGTGGCGAGCCGGCCCTGCGGCCCGATGCCGAGGTGCAGATAGCGCTCGTGTGCACTGCTCGGATGGGGCAGAACATCGTATAACGGGCTAAGGCGCCAGCCTGGAAGACGCGGGTCGCGAATGAATCCGTGATTGCGCAAATGGTCGTCGTTGCTCACGAGGATGTTGAAGACCATCCGCTTGAACAGTTCCCTGTTGTCGGCTCGAATGGCGTCCACGTGCCCATGCTGCCGGATCGCGTGAGCCACATCCTGATAACTTTTCTCGATCGATTCCATCTCGGAACAACCGACCAGCGTTAATGCGCTCGCGAAGGGCACTCTTCGCTCGGTTGCCCCGGCACGGGGGGGCGGATATAGCGCGTCGTCCCCTCGAAGGGCTTCGAACTCGGGGTGAGTCCAGTACCGATCGAATCGGCGGATCAACATGACTTGTCGGCCGCCAACGTCGACGATGCGGGTGGGTGGGACCCGAATGCCGCACCGGGCCGCAAGACGAAGCGTGGCCTCTTCGATGACCGCCACGTTCAACCGGTCGCTACGACTCGGGAATTTGGCCAGCCAAAGTACGCCGTTTTCGTCCCGCACCGTAGCCTTTGGCCGGGCGCCGCCGAGACCGCTGCCCTGTACGAAGATGGCTTCGAGTTCGGCTGGCACGGGCTCGCCTTCCTCGATGCGTGCGGCCGAATCGATCAGATACTCGAGGCTGTGCAGGCCATTGCCGGCTTGCGGGCCCGGAGGGGTGTCCAGATTCTCCCGGATATCGAGCGCACCGATCCGCTGACTGCCTGCGTGGAGAAGATAGGTGGATTCGGGCAGCGTGTTGGCCCTGACTTTGAGTTTGGCTTCGATGACGCGTCGCCCCCATGCATCGGGCGCGGCGTCGCGAATACCGCGAATTGCGTCAACCCGCCCGTCGGGAAGTTCATCTTGCCGCGTATCTCGTTCTTTCTCGCGAGACTCAGGCTCACCGGGTCGATTTCGATGGCGTTGGGCCGGTCGATATAGCGCAAGCCGTATGCGAAGCTCGATGCCTGCAGATCTGCGCCGTCTTCGGTCATTTGAAGCAGGCCGGCGGGTGCCCAGTCATCGTCGAGATAGGCGAACACGGCGAGTCTTTTGACGACGGCGACCATCAGAAATCAAGATCCTTGAGTTCGTTGTCCGTGAGCGATCGTACGCGTCGACTACGTTCTCGGGCAGCCTGTGTCTTGAGCGACGGGTCTGTTCCGGAGAGCAGTTCCAGCAGGGTGGTTCCCGGCGCAATCGCCTCGAGATACCGAAGCCACTGCCCCAGCGCGACGCCAGGGTCGCCTTTTTCGATGCGATAGGCGGTATTGCGCGAGAGCCCGGCGCGGGTGGCCGCCTCGTTCTGCTGAACGCGCCGCGAGATGCGCAGACGGGCGAGTGCTTCTCCAACGCGCGCAGCTTCCGCGAGGGCGGCTGGGCTGGCGGCAGCAGTTTGATTGACCTTCATGCTCGTAAAATCGATCATTAAGTCGATTGTGATCGAAATAACGATCATCATAGATCATGCCGGCGCGAATTCAAGCCGATTGCTCGTCAAAACGAGCGTTACGCGGTTTGCGCTCGATTTGACGAGCAGGCGGCGGAGCGCCGCGCTAATCGTGAATGGCCCGGGGGGCGCGAAGCGAGGGGAAAGACGGCCGCGCGTCAGCGCGAAGCCAATGCGCGCGTATCGACGTCGCGGGGGTGATCGTCGCCGTTGTCGGCCGTCTGCGTCGCGTTGTCGCTCCACACGACGCGGTCGTTGACCGCATACAGCCGGCACGCGCCCGCACCTTGCTTCGCGCAGTTGTCGAGCGCGAGCGCCATGGGGTCGTCGCCGCCTTCGGCCCATGACCACGCGCCTTCCGACGACACCGCGAACGCGCGGCTCGGATGCTGGTTCAGGAAGCGGCGATAGCCTTCGCGGCCCGCTTCGTCGACGTAGGGCACCGCGTTGACCGCATCGATCGACGCATAGCCGGTGGCCTTCGGTTCGCGCGGGTCCGCGACCGCATAGCGCACCGCGGACGGCAGATTCAGTTCGGCGAGGAACGCGTGCACGGCCGGCCACCACACGGGCACGCCGTCGCGATCGACGATCAGCCGGTGCGCGTCGTCCTTGTAGCGGCCGAAATCGATGAACTGCGCCTGCGTGCCGTGCGACACGTATGCGTCGTGCATTTGCGCGACGAGCGCGGGCGTCCACACCGAATCGTTGTCGCCGTACAGCCACAGCGACCGCACGGCGGTATGCGCGCCGTACTGGTCGAACGCGTCGACGAGGTTGCGCTGCCAGCCGTCGCACAGGTCCTGGCGCAGCCCGCCGGAGAAGTTGATGATGCCGCGTACGCCCGCGGCGGCTTCGGTGCCGTATGCGATCGACACGAGGCCGCCGTGCGACGTGCCGGCGACGACGATGCGCGACGCATCGACGTACGGCTGGCGCGACATGTAGCGCACCGTCGCATCGACGTCGGCGGCCTGCGCGAGGCCGTTCTTGCCGACGTTGCAGCCTTCCTGCCGGTACGTGCCGTCCGAACCGGCGAAGCCCTGGCGATTCGGCGCGATCACCGCATAGCCGCGGCGCACGAATTCGCGCGCGAACGCGAGCGGCCGGCTGCGCGGCTGCAGATGGAGATCGCCGGTATTTTTACCGTGGTTGAAGACGACGAGCGGGAACGGGCCGGGGCCGTTCGGCTTGAACAGCGTCGCCTCGAGCGTGACGGTGCCCGATGCGTCGGCCGGAATGCGCAGGACCTGCTCGTTGAGGTCGGCGGCGACCTGCGGCAGGTTCGCGTCGGCGTAGTCGAAGTGCCCGGCATGGGCGAGCGATCCGCTGGCGCCGGCACCCGTATTGGCGCTCGGCAGCGTACCGGCCTGAGCGGCCGACAGCGCACAGGCCGCCATCCATCCCACCAATACCTTGCTGAACGCCATCCGTAAGCCCTGCCATGCAACATGACCAATTCGAGGCCATCGTAGCCCGACAAAATCGGGTTGTGCAATGCGGGAATTACCCGGCGTCTGACATGGCAACTATTTGTCAGCGTTCACTTACTTCGCCGTCGACATAGCGCCAGGATCCGTGCTCGTCGCGCTCGAAGCGGCTCGTCTCGTGGAGCCGGTACGCGCGTCCGCCGACCTTGTAGCGGGCCACGAATTCGACCTCCGCATGCCGGTCGTCGAGCGGCGTGTGGTGTTTGATCGCGAGGCCCAGCCAACGCGGCGCGTCCGGCGCTTCAGGGTCGACGTCGAGATCGGGCGGGCAGGTGCGCGCGGCCCACGTCGCGCGCAGGTAAGCGGTCGCGCCCAGCACGTACGCGCTGTACCGCGAACGCATCAATTCGAGCGCGGTCGGGGCGGCTTCGCCGCCGTCGATGAAGCGGCCGCAGCAGGCCGCATAGCGCGGCGCCGGCGCTGTGCCGGTGCGCGCGGGGGACGCGCCGCCGCACGGGCACGCGTCAGGTCGGTTCAAAATCATGCGGAATGTGAATTAACAACGCCCGGTTGCCGGCGCCGCTCACCAACTGAGCTCGATGCCGTCGTACTGGAAGAACCGGCCGTTCGCCTGGGACACGTCCGAAGCGGATTCGGCGATGACGCGACGCATGCCGGTCACGCTCGTTTCCGGATCGATCGCGGCTTGCGCGCCGCCCATGTCGGTGCGCACCCAGCCGGGATGCAGCGAAATGCACGCGGCATGGCGCGTCTGCAGCGACGCGATGCGCAGCGCGTCGTTCAGCGCGGCCTTGCTCGCGCGGTACAGCCAGCCCGTCGTGCCGGTCGCCTCGGCGATGCTGCCCATCCGGCTCGACACGACGGCCAGCACGCCGCGCGCGTCCTCGACGAGCGGCAGCAGGATCGGCAGCAACTGCATCGGCCCGCGCACGTTCGTATGCATCACCGCGTCGAAATCCTCGGCGGTGATCGTCTCGACGCCTTCGGTGCGCGGCCCGTACACGCCCGACACGAGCACGGCCGCATCGAGCCGCTCGCCGTCGAGCTTCCAGCCGAGCGCCGCGATCTGCTCGGGCTGCGCGATGTCGAGCGCATGCGGCTGCGCGCCGAACGCGCGCAACGCGTCGAGCGACGCCGCGTCGCGCGCGGTGGCGATCACGTTCCAGCCGTCGCGCCGGTATTGCCGGACGAATTCGCGGCCGAGGCCGCGCGATGCACCGACGATCAATACGGTTTTCATGCCCGTCGCTCCTTGGGTTGGCGCCGCCGTGGCAGTGCCGGTGTCAGATCCGTTCGATGCGCGCTGCGCCCGCGCGGCAGCCGCCGTCGGGCGGCTGGCGCGTCATTGCACGTTACTGCGCGTCGTCGCACGGCTTGAGCGTGGCGGCGACCGCCTGCGCGACGCCGTCGATCTGCGCGGCGTCCGCCGCGACCATGTCGTTGTCGGGCGCATGCTGGCCGCGTACGGTCAGCGCCGCCACGCAGCGCCGGTAGGTCTCGTCGAGCGCGTCGAAGTTCGACACGGCCATCCCGAGGTTGCGCATCCGGCCGTCGTGCACGCCGTACACGAGCCCGTGCACGGTCAGCGACTGGCCGCGCGCCCATGCGTCGTTGACGATCGTCGTGCGGCACACGTTGACGACCTGTTCGATCGAATTCAGCTCGATCAGGCGGCGGTAGCGCGCTTCGCCGACCGGCCATTCGTCGAGCAGCGCCGCATGGCGCTCGCGCACGTCCTGCACGTGATGCAGCCAGTTGTCCGCGAGGCCGACGCGGCGGTTGTGCAGCGCCGCGTTCACGCCCGAGCAGCCGTAGTGGCCGACGACCATGATGTGCTTCACGCGCAGGATGTCGACCGCGAACTGGATCACCGACAGGCAGTTCAGGTCGCTGTGCACGACGACGTTCGCGATGTTGCGGTGGACGAACACCTCGCCCGGCGGCAGGCCGATGATCTGGTTGGCCGGCACGCGCGAATCCGAGCAGCCGATCCACAGATATTCCGGCGCCTGCTGGTCGGCGAGCCGTGCGAAGAAATCGGGATCGTCGGCGAGCTGGCGCTTGACCCAGGCATCGTTGTTGTCGAACAGATGTGAAAGCGGATTGTCTTGGGTAGTCATCGGTGTGGATTCCGTTGGCGGAAATCGGGTCGATCATGATTGCGGTGTTGCCGGCGTCAGGCGGCGCGCTGCGCGTCGCCTTCGCCGTCGTTCCGGTCCGTCGCGCCGAAGCGCGCGGGGTAGCGCACGCAAAAGCGCAGCGCTGCGTCGTACGGATAAAAATCGGGCAACTCGCCCTGCATCAGCTTGTCCTTGCTCGCCTGCCACAGCGCGGGATCGAAAAAGTCCGCGTGATGCTTCATGAAGACGTCGCGCACGCGCGGGTCGCCGAGCAGGAACGGTCCGTAGGTCTCCGGAAAGATGTCGTGCGGGCCGACGGTATACCACGGTTCGCCGGACAGCTCGTCTTCCTCGTTGCGCGGCGGCGGCACGCGCCGCACGTTGCAGTCGGTCAGGTACTCGATCTCGTCGTAGTCGTAGAACACGACGCGGCCGTGGCGCGTGACGCCGAAGTTCTTGTACAGCATGTCGCCCGGAAAGATGTTGGCCTTCATCAGCTCCTTCACCGCGTTGCCGTATTCCTTCACGCCATGCTCGACGTCCGCGTCGGTGCCGTTCTGCAGGTACAGGTTGAGCGGCGTCATCCGGCGCTCGATGTACAGGTGCTTGATCACGAGCTTGTCGTCCTCGTATTCGAGCAGCGACGGCACTTCCTTCTCGAGTTCGCGCACGAGCGCGTGATCGAGCCGCGCGAGCGGCAGCGCGACGCTCGAATACTCGAGCGTGTCGGCCATCCGCCCGAGGCGGTCGTGGCGCTTCACGAGCTGGTACTTCTCCATGATCTGCGCGCGCGTCGTGTCCTTCGGCGGCGGGAAGTGGTCCTTGATGATCTTGAACACGTACGGGAACGACGGCAGCGTGAACACGAGCATCACGAGGCCCTTGATCCCGGGCGCGACGATGAAGCGGTCGCTCGAATGCGACAGGTGGTGCAGCAGGTCGCGGTAGAACAGGTTCTTGCCCTGCTTCTGCAGCCCGACCGACGTGTAGATCTCGGCCTTCGGCTTGCCCGGCATGATCGTGCAGAGGAAATCCACGTACGCGGACGGCACGCCCATGTCGACGAGGAAGTACGAATGCGAGAAGCTGAAGATGATCTGCAGCAGGTCGCGGCGCAGCAGCACGGTGTCGAGCGCGAGCAGGCCCGGGCGCACGTGGCGGATCGGCACGGCGAACGGCAGCACGCGGTCGGCGTTGATGATGCGGCCGACGATGTATGCGCTCTTGTTGCGGAAGAACAGCGACGACAGCACGTGGATCTGGAAATTCGGCGCTTCGTCGAAGTGGCCGAATTCGTCGTCGATCGCCTGCATCACGCAGCCGATGTCGCGCGCGAGATCCTCGAACGCCGGCTCGAGCTGGAAGTTCGTGACGATGCGCTCGAGCGTGACCGCGAGCCCGTCGGTGCCCGGGTAGTACGCGCGGTAGGTCGGCTTCGCGGCCGGCTCGTCGTTCTCGAGGTACTCGGTCGAGATCGCCGGGCGCACGAAGATGAAATCGTTGTTGAAATACGAGCGGTGCAGGATCTTGCAGCACACCGAATTGAAGAAGGTTTCCGCGCACTCGGGCTGGCGGTGCGACGTGAGCAGCCCGATGTAGTGCAGCTTGATCTGCTGCCACACTTCGTCGTCGATGTTCTCCGCGTCGTACTCGTCTTCCAGCACCTCGACGCATTCCTTCACGCGATCGTCGTACGACGTGATCCGCTCGCGCGCGAGCCGCTGCAGCCCGTGCCAGTCGCCGCGCTCGAACAGCGTCTTCGCATCGACCGCCGCTTCGCGGAAGATCCGGTAATGGCGATCGAAGTATTCGAGCATCGTCTGCGCGACGTCGAAACCGATCTGCGACGACAGCAGTTTGGGGAAGTGATTCATCGCGTGCAGGCTCGTTCAAGGGGCTGTAAGCACTCGCCATTTTAGCGCCCAAGTCGGCGTTTCAATGACTTTCGCGGTGGCGCGCGAACGGCCGTCAATCGGCGTGTTGATCGCCGTTGGGCGCCGTTCGATGCATCTTCGCGTAAAGATGCGGGTACGGGACCGATTCTGACACGAACTTTTTTCTGGCGGGCCGATGCTCGTCGGGCACCTGTTTCGCGCGACGGCGATAGAATCGACGCACCGCCCGCCGCGCGCTGCCGCCGGCACGCATTCGCACCGATAACGACGAGACGCCCCACCGATGAACGCCCTGGAACACCAACTCGACTACCCCTTCGCCGATACGCTGCCCGCCCCGGGCGACACGTTCGAGGTCGCGCCCGGCGTGCGCTGGCTGCGCATGCCGCTGCCGTTCTCGCTCGATCACATCAATCTCTGGCTGCTGCGCGACGAGATCGACGGGCAGGCTGGCTGGACGATCGTCGACTGCGGGATCGCGTCGGACGCGATCCGCACGCACTGGGAGCAGATCTTCGACACGCATCTCGACGGCCTGCCCGTGCTGCGCGTACTCGTCACGCACTGCCACCCCGATCACTTCGGCCTCGCGAACTGGCTGTGCGAAGGCGGCGACAAGGGCCGCTGGAACGTGCGGCTGTGGATGACGCTCGGCGAATACCTGTTCGGCTGCCTGATGGCGGCCGGTAACGGCTCGAACGCGGGCGGCGCGGCCGCCGCCGATCACTTCGCGCGCCACGGGCTGACCGATCCGGCCGCGCTCGACAAGCTGCGCAACCGCCGCAGCTATTACTCGGATCTCGTGCCGGCCGTGCCGCCGCGCTACCGGCGCCTGCGCGAAGGCGACGCGGTCGCGATCGGCGCGCGCACGTGGCGCGTCGTCACCGGCTTCGGCCATTCGCCTGAACATTGCGCGCTCCACAGCGAAGCGGACGGCGTGCTGATTTCCGGCGACATGGTGCTGCCGCGCATCTCGACGAACGTGTCGGTGTTCGACCTCGAACCGGAAGCGAACCCGCTCGCGTTGTACCTCGAATCGCTCGGCCGCTACGAGACGATGGCGCCCGACACGCTCGTGCTGCCGTCGCACGGCAAGCCGTTTCGCGGCGTGCGCACGCGCATCGCGCAACTGCGCGAACATCACGATGCGCGCCTGGCCGAAGTGCGTGTCGCGTGCGCGGAGCAGCCGCGGAGCGCGGCCGACATCGTGCCGATCATGTTCCGCCGCCGCGAGCTCGACATCCACCAGATGACGTTCGCGCTCGGCGAGGCGCTCGCGCACCTGAACCTGCTGTGGCTCGCGGGCGAACTCGTGCGCGAGCAGGGCGCCGACGGCGTGCTGCGGTTCCGTACCGCCCACTGAGACTGCTTCGTTCTCCTTACGCGACGGGTTCGTAGTGCCACCCGTCGCGCTGCCACTGCATCGTGTGTGTCGGCTCGAGCGCCGCGAGAAACGCGGCGTCGTGCGACGCGACCACGATCGCACCCGGGAAGCCGGCCAGCGCCGCTTCGATCGCGCGCACCGATTCGAGATCGAGGTGATTGGTCGGCTCGTCGAGCAGCAGCAGTTGCGCGGGCGTGCCGCGCCACAACGCACACGCGAGCGCGGCCTTCAGCCGTTCGCCGCCGCTCAGTTGCCGCGCCGGTTGCGTCGCCCGTGTCGCGTCGAGTTGCAGCAGCGCGAGGCGGCTGCGCAGGTCGCCTTCGGCAAGCGGCGTATCGAGCAGGCGCAACTGCTCGACGATCGAGCGCGCCGGGTCCAGCAGCGCGAGCCGCTGGTCGAGATACGCGGCGCTCACGTGCGTCGTGCAGGTGCCCGAGCGCGGCGCCAGTTCGCCCGCGAGCATCCTCAGCAACGTCGACTTGCCGCAGCCGTTCGGGCCCGTCAGCGCGATGCGCACCGCGCCGCTCGCCGACCACGTGATCGCGTCGGCGTCGCCCGCGACGCACCACGGCAGTTGCGCGCGTTCGAGCGTGAACAGTTGGCGGCGTGCGCTGACCTCGGTGCCCGGCAGCGATACCAGCACGGGCGCCGCGGCGTCGACGCGCGCGGCCGAGTGCTGCACGCGTTCGTCGAGCGTTGTCTTGAAATCGTCCTGATGGCGCCGGACCTGTCCCATGATGCTGCGCGCCGCACCCTTGCGGCGCTGTTTCGCCATCGACGACAGGTTGGCCGTCTTCGCGCCGCGCAGCGACGCGGCCGCGTGACGCTGGATCGTGTCGTGTTCCTGTTCGAGCCTGCGCCGCACGCGCCCGCGCTCGGTGCGCGCGTGGTCGAGCGCCGCTTGCGCGGCGTCCTGTTGCGCGTCGCGTTGCGCGCGGTAGAGCGCGTAGTTGCCGCCGTACGAGCGTGCACCGTGCGGCGTCAGCTCGACGATGCGTTGCACGCCGGCGAGCAGCGCGCGGTCGTGGCTCACGACGACGACTCCGCCGCGCCAGCCGTCGAGCGCCGCGCGCAGCCATGCGCGGCCCGGTGCGTCGAGATGGTTGGTCGGTTCGTCGAGCACGAGCAGGCCGGCGTCCGACAGCAGCGCGCCGATCAGCGCGACGCGCGCGAGCTGGCCGCCGCTCAGCGTATGCGCGGGCGTGTCGGCGTGGACGTCGTGCAGGCCGGCCGCGTCGAGCGCGGTGCGCAGCCGCTCCGCGAGATCCCAGCGATCGCCGATCAGCTCGAAGTCGTGCGGCGCCGCGCGGCCGTCGGCGAGACGCGCGAGCGCGCCGAGCGGCGCATCGAGCGCGGCGATCTGCGCGACGGTCCGCGGGGCGGCCGCCGTGTCGTCGCGGTCGTGCTGCTGCTCGACGTAGACGACCTGCGTATGCCGCTCGATGGCACCCGCGCTCGGCGCGCGGCGGCCCGCGATCAATTGCGCGAGCAGGCTCTTGCCGACGCCGTTGCGGCCGACGATGCCGGTCGGCGTGCGGTCGATGGACAGGTCGAGCGAATCGAACAGCGTGACGCCGTCGTCGAAGCGGAAGGAAACGTGATGAAGCGCGACGAGCGCGCCGGTCGGCGTGGCAGCAGCCATCAGCACCTCCGAAAATGCGTGAAGACCTTCGCGCGCGGCGTGCGTGGCACGGCGGCGAAAACATTTTGGGAAGGCTTAGATGTTCACTTGGGCTGGCGTCCGGTATGAGGAATGAGCGCGCAGTGTAGCAAGCGCGGCGCGCGGGCCGCAAGCGACGGCCCGACGCACCGTCGCTTGCGCGCCACGCGCGCGGGGCGCGTTACTGCACGGCGACCGTCGTGAAGTTCTGCCGCCCGAACGGACTGACGCGATAGCCGCTCACGTTCGTGCGCGTGAGCGCGGCCGCGGTCGGGTAGCCGAGCGGGATCCACAGCGCCTGGTCGTGGATGATCTTCTGCGCGCTTTCGTACAGCTTCGCGCGCTTGGCCTGGTCGGCGGTCGACTTGCCGTCGGCGATCAGCTTGTCGAGCTGCGCATCGCAGAAGCGCGCGAAGTTGATGCCCGACTTCACCGCGTTGCAACTGAACAGCGGCGACAGGTAGTTGTCCGGATCGCCGTTGTCGCCGGCCCAGCCCATGAACAGCATGTCATGCTGGCCGAGCTTCGCCTGCTTGATCAGCTCGCCCCATTCGATCACCTTGACCTCGGCCTTCACGCCGATCTTCGCGAGGTCGGCCTGCAGCAGTTCCGCGCCGACCTTCGGGTTCGGGTTCAGCACGCTGCCGGTCGGGCGCGTCCAGATGGTCGTCGAGAAACCGTTCGGGAAGCCGGCCTGCGCGAGCAACTGTTTCGCCTTCGCCGGATCGTACGCATACGGCGCGACGTCCTTCGCGTAGCTCCACGTGTTCGGCGGATACGGGTTGTTCGCGGCCGTCGCGGTATTGTCGAACACGACCTTCAGGTAGGTTGCGCGGTCGAACGCGAGATTCAGCGCCTCGCGCACCTTGTCGTTGTCGAGCGGCTTCTTCTGCGTGTTCAACGCGACGAACGCGGTCATGAACGCGGGCGTCTGCACGACCTTCAGCGCGCTTTCGCCCTTCGCGGCGAGCACGTCCTGCGGCTTCGGCGACAGCGCGATCTGGCATTCGCCGGCCTTCACCTTCTGCAGGCGCACCGACGGGTCGGGTGTGATCGCGTAGATCAGCCGGTCGACCTTCGGCTTCGTGCCCCAGTACGTCGGATTCGCGTCGTAGCGGATCAGCGCGTCCTTCGTATAGCTCTTCAGCACGAACGGGCCGGTGCCGACCGGCTTCGCGTTCAGGTCGGCCTGCTTGCCGGCCTTCAGCAGCTGGTCCGCGTACTCGGCCGAGTAGATCGACGCGAAGCCCATCGTCAGGATCGGCACGAACGTCGCGTTCGGTTCGTTCAGCACGAACTTCACCGTGCTGTCGTCGACTTTCGTGACCGACTTCACGAGCTTCACGAGGCCCATCGACTGCGCGTGCGGGAAGCCGCTCGCGCCGGCCACCTTGTGCCACGGATTCGCATCGTCGAGCATCCGCGTGAACGTGAACACGACGTCGTCCGCATCGAGCGGGCGGCCCGGCTTGAAATAGTCGGTGGTCTGGAACGCGACGTTCGGGCGCAGGTGGAACGTGTACGTGAGGCCGTCGGCGCTCGTTTCCCATTTGTCGGCGAGCGCGGGCACGACCTTCTTCGTGGCTTCGTCGTAGGACACGAGCGTGTTGAAGATCACGTCGGCCGATGCGTTGGTCGTGACGAGCGAGTTGTACTGCACGACGTCGAAACCGTCCGGGCTCGATTCCGTGCAGACGGTGAGCGGCTTGGCGGCGGCGAGGCCGGGGGCGGCAAGAGCGGCGGCGACGGCGGCCGCGGCGAACAGCTTGACGTGCATAGGATCTCCCACGTGGCGCGTGTTTTTCGCTGGATGACGGAGGCAGGCGCGGCCCGGAAGCAGGCAGGGCCGGCGCGGCTGGCGAATAGCATACCGTCAAAGCGCGCGACGCGTGAAAAAAGGCGCCGGAACGCGGCGAATTGACCGAAAAACGGCTGCGTTCGCGACGGAACGGGTGTCGATGCAGCGGAAGGTGCGGCTGAAGCGGCGGGAAGGCGGGAAGGCGGGAAGGCGGGAAGGCGGGAAGGCGGGAAGGCGGGAAGGCGGGAAGGCGGACGACGGAGAAGGCGGGGTCAGCGCGTCGAAGCATGCGGCGGACGTGGCGAATAGGCCGTGGAAGGCGTCGCCAAACCGGCGCGTCGACGCGTCGGCGCAGCGAGAAGGCCCGGCGTACATCGCGCGGGCCGTCTCGGCGGATCGTCAGTGCGCGCCGGCCTTCGGCTTGCGCGGCGCCTTTTCGAACAGGCGATCGTACAGCCAGCGCGGCAGCACGTGCAGCACCTTCGCGACGACACCCATTTGCCACGGAATCACGCGGAACGCGTGCTGCCGGGCGATCGCGCGTGCCGCGCGCGCGGCGAAGCGGTCGGCGTCCATCAGGAACGGCATCCGGTACGGGTTGTGCGCGGTCATCGGCGTGCGAATGTAGCCGGGCGCGATCGTCACGACGCCGACGCCGGCCGGGCGCAGTTCGACGCGCAACGCCTCGAGATACTTGATCGCGGCCGATTTCGACGCGCTGTACGCGCCGGAGCCGGGCAGTCCGCGCACGCCGGCGACGCTCGCGACGCCGACCAGCGTGCCGTGGCGCGCGGCCGTCATCGGGCCGACGAACGGCTCGAACGTCGCGACCATCCCGTAGTAGTTGATGTCCATCACGTCGCGGAACGCCGCGAGATCGCCCTGGCCGGTGACGGCGCCCTGGCTGATGCCCGCGTTCGCGATCACGACGTCGGGGCAGCCGTGCGCGGCGATGAACGATGCGGCGGCCGTTGCGAGCGCATCGGCGTCGCGCACGTCGGCGGAATAGACGGAGACGGACAGCGTCGGGAAACGCCGCGCGAACGCATCGAGTGCATCGGTGCGTCGCGCGACGAGCGCGAGCGTGGCGCCCTGGCGGGCGTATTCCTCGGCCATCGCGAGGCCGAGGCCGCTCGACGCGCCGGTGATGAAGACCTTCAGCGGAGTAGTCATGCCGGCGCGCGGGCGGGGATCAGAGCTTCTTGTCCTGGACCTGCTTCACGAGAAAGTCGAGCACCTGGGCGGTACCCGGGATGCTGTTCGTGTAAGCCGGGCCCGTCTTGTACTTGCCCTGGACGACGACCGTCGGCACGCCGTCGATCGCGTAGTCCTTTAGCAGCTTGGCCGACTGGTTCACTTCGCCCTGCACGCTGAACGAGTTGTACGCGTCCATGAACTTCTTCTTGTCGACGCTCTGCGTGGCCAGGAAATCGGCCTGCGCCTGCGGCGTCAGCAGGTAGTTCTTCTGCTTGTGGATCGCGTTGAAGATCGCCGGCGTGACCTTCTCGGAGATGCCGAGTGCGGACACCGCATAGAACAGCTTCGAGTGCGGGAGGAAATCGTCACGGAAAGCGACCGGCACGCGCTTGAAGTCGATGTTGTTGCCCTGTTTCTTCACCCAGGCCTCGATCGTCGGCTCGAATTCGTAGCAGTGCGGGCAGCCGTACCAGAAGAACTCGATCACCTCGACCTTGCCGGCCGGCGCGGACACCGGCTGCGGCGACTTCATCACCTCGAAGTCCTTGCCGGACACCGGTGCGGCGGGCGTCGCCTGGGCCAGGCCGGCAGCCAGGCCGAGGGACAGAAGGAGCGTGCTAAGCAGTTTTTTCATGTTGTGGACGTCGAATCGGTTGCTCGGGTTACGAAACGTAACGGGTTCTGCGTGGGTGCGGCCGGCTGCTTACTGCTTCGTGAAGCGGATCACCGCCGTGTCGACACCTGCATCGGACAGGCGCTGACGGGCCGAGTTCATATCCTCGAACTTCGAGAACGGACCGACGCGCACGCGGAAATAGGTCACGCCGCTGACGTCGCGTTTCGACACCTTCGATTCGAAGCCCTGGAAGCCGAGGCGCGCACGCTGCTGCTCGGCATCGCCTTCCGTCTTGTACGCACCGACCTGCAGGAAGTAGCCGGTGTTCGCGTCGTTCGCGGTCGGCGGCTTCGCGGCCGCCGCGGCCGTGGCCGACGACGTCGGCTTCGGCGTGTTCGCGGCCTGCTGCTGTTGCTGCTTTTGCGCGGCGGCTTGCTGCGCCTGCTTCTGCGCGGCGAAGCGTGCGAGGTCGTCCTCGCCGCCTTGCTGCTGTTGCTGCGCCTGTTGCGTCTTCTTCGGCGGCGGCGTGGTGTCGGCCGGCTTCGGTGCGACGGCGACGCCGTTGCCCGACGACGGCGTGTTCGACGCGGTGTTGCTCGAGCCGGTGGCGCCGTTCGTGTTACCCGACGGCGGCACTTCGACGATCTGCGGCTCGGGCAGCAGGCCGCCCTGGGTCTGGTTCGCGGCCTGGCCGGGCGCGGTGTTCGGCGGTGCGGGCTGCGCGGCCTGCGGCACCGGCTGGCCGGGCGTCTTGCCCTGCAGCGCGCGGTTCGGGTCGAACTGCTGCGGCTGGCTCGCGCCGTTGTCGGCCGGCGGCGGCGCGACCTTCGACACGAACGGCGACGGCGAACGCGTGATGTAGAGCGCCACCACCACGGCGATCGCGAGGCCGACGATCAGGCCCAGCACGATTCCAAGAAATGTTCCTCCGGCTTGTTTCGATTGTTTCGAAGTGCGGCGTGGTTGTGCCATTGCTTGAGTCACCTGCAAAAAGAATCGTGAAAAGGCTGCGACGGGCATCCGACGGCGGGCATCCGATGACGGGCATCCGATGACGGGCATCCGGCGGCGGGCGCTGCCGCGGCCATTCGCGGCCCGGTTCGGGCCGCGCTGACATCCGTTACATCTTGGCGGGCGCGGATACGCCGAGCACTGCCAGGCCGTTCTCGAGCACCTGCCGGGTCGCGGCAAGCAGCGCGGCGCGCGCATTGCGCGGCGCTTCGTCGTCGACCAGCACGCGCTCCGCATTGTAGAACGAGTGGAATTCGCCAGCGAGATCGCGCAGGTAGAACGCGACCGCGTGCGGCGCGAGCTCGTTCGCCGCGTGCGTGAGCATGTCCGGGTACTCGGCCAGCTTCTGCATCAGCGATGCCGCTTGCGCGCTGGTCAGTTGCGACAGGTCGGCGCCCGGCAGTTGCGCGACGTCGACGTTGTAGCGCGACTTCAGTTCGTTGAGCACCGAGCAGATCCGCGCATGCGCGTACTGCACGTAATAGACCGGGTTCTCGTCGTTCTGTTTCAACGCGAGGTCGATGTCGAACACGAACTCGGTATCGGCCTTGCGCGAGATCAGGAAGAAACGCACCGCGTCGCGGCCGCGCGTGATGGTCGCCTCGTCGATCAGGTCGGGCGCCGCTTCCTGGCCCGCCGCCGCGCCGCCCGACCATTCGATCAGGTCGCGCACCGTCACGTAGCTGCCCGCGCGCTTCGAGATCTTCACTTCCTGGCCGTCGCGCATCACGGTGACCATCTTGTGCAGCACGTAGTCGGGATAGCCCTTCGGGATCCCGATGTGCAGCCCCTGCAGGCCGGCGCGCACGCGCGCGATCGTGCCGTGGTGGTCCGAACCCTGGATGTTGATCACCTTCGTGAAGCCGCGCTCCCACTTCGTCACGTGATACGCGACGTCCGGCACGAAGTACGTGTACGTGCCGTCCGACTTGCGCATCACGCGATCCTTGTCGTCGCCTTCGTCGGTCGTGCGCAGCCACAGCGCGCCGTCCTGCTCGTAGGTCATGCCGGCCTTGACCAGCGCGTCGACCGTCTTCTCGACGCGGCCTTCGCTGTACAGCGACGATTCGAGGTAGTACTGGTCGAACTTCACGCCGAATGCCTGCAGGTCCATGTCCTGCTCGCGACGCAGGTACGTGACCGCGAACTTGCGGATCGCGTCGAGATCCTCGACGTCGCCCGCGCCCTTGACCGGCTCGCCGTCCGATGCGGCGACCGTTTCGCCGTTCAGGTAGTCGCGCGCGATGTCGGCGATGTACTCGCCGTTGTACGCGGCTTCCGGCCAGCCCGCGTCGCCCGGCTTCAGGCCGCGGGCGCGCGCCTGCGTCGAGATCGCCAGGTTGCCGATCTGCACGCCCGCGTCGTTGTAGTAGAACTCGCGGTGCACCGTGTAGCCCTGGCTCGCGATCACGTTTGCGAGCACGTCGCCGAGCGCGGCCTGGCGGCCGTGGCCGACGTGCAGCGGGCCCGTCGGATTGGCCGACACGAATTCGAGCAGCACCCGCTTGCCCTTCTCGCGATCCGACGTGCCGAACGCGCGGCCCTGGTCGAACACGGCGGCGATCACCGCCTGCTTCGCGGCGGCCGACAGGCGCAGGTTGATGAAGCCGGGGCCGGCGATCTCGGCGGCTTCGACGAGGCCTTGCGCGGCCGGCTGCGCGGTGAGTGCGGCGACGATCCGTTCGGCGAGCTGGCGCGGGTTCGTGCCGAGCGGCTTCGCGAGCTGCATCGCGACGTTGCACGCGACGTCGCCGTGCGCGGCGACCTTCGGGCGCTCCAGCGTGATGGCCGGGGCGACGAATGCCGCGTCGGCGCCTTTCAGCGCGTGTGCGACCTGCTTGACGCTATCCGCGAGCAGGGCTTCGAGGGTCTGTTTGTGTGCTGGCAGCATGCTGGTAGAAGGCTTCGTTGGTGGCGGCCGGAAACGCCGGGCCGCCGGCGCGCTTTTTAAGCGCGCGTTTCAGGGATCGCAGAATTTTAACAGGTGCTAATATGCCGCTCAGGCGGCCCGCGTCCGCGAGGCCGGACGCCGGTCTGTCGGCGTTCCCCAACCGCGCCGCGCAGGCACAACAAGATGAAAAGGGAATTGTCATGATTACGTTCAAGAGCAAGGCGGCACAGGATCTCGACGTGCTGAAGGATTTCGCCGTGTATGTGCTGGGTCTCGTCGGCAAGCAGCTGGGCGAGCGCGGTGTGATCACGCACGACGAACTGGACCACGCGATCGCCAAGCTGGAAGGCGCGGTCGCGCAGGCGAAGCAGGAGCGTGCGGAGCACGCCGGCCATTTCCACGAGGACGAAGCCGACCACGCGCACCACGAAGTGCCGCCGAGCCTGGCCCAACGCGTCGCGCCGTTCCTGACGATGCTGCGCGAGGCGAAGGCCGGTCAGGCCGACGTGCACTGGGGCTTCTGAGCTTCCTTGCCGGGCGGGTCGACAGGTTCGCCAGACACGAAAAAGCCCGCTTTCGAGCGGGCTTTTTCTTTTGTCTGATGAAATTGGTGCAGGACAAGGGCGAGCGCGAAATCCGGGGCGGCAGTGCGGCGCCTGCCTTGACCGACAGGTGAAATTCCTTATAATTCAACGCAAGACTGTGTGAAAGCGGGTGCGAAAACATAGCGCCGCCCGAGCAATCGGGCCCCACCTGGAGTGGGTATTTCGTCGCGAGACGGAAAGAGAGTCCCGCATACGACGGCTGCCGAAAGGCGGCCGTTGGTTTTTCTACGCCCGGATCCTGCGGCCTTCGAGGCTTGCGCGCAGCAACGTGCGCAACGCGACTTTCCGGGCTTCCCGCTGGCGTCGGGTCAGGCCGCCATCCAGCATGTAGGCCGACTGCACGCGCAGGACGAGCCGGCGTTTTCTGGTCCGGTCCCTCGAAACCTCGAAGAACACTGCATAGACGCGTTGCGTGCCGTCCGATGCGACGGCTTCCACCGTGACGAAATTGGGCTGCCGTTCATCCGCGACAACGATCCGCCGCTTCGCCAGCCCGACGATCACGCCGCGCAACAGCGCCCGTGACGCGCGATACCGGTCCACGCAGAGTACGCGCGTCTCGCGGCCATCGTCGTAAATCTCGTCGTCCGGAATGGTGTCGCGGGTGCGTCCGTCCCATTTGAAGCTGCGTGTGAAGCAGTGGCAGGAGAACAGGACCAGTACCGTCACGTCGAAGCCGGTTTCCAGATCGCATGTGAACGTCAACGGGCGCAAGTGGCTCAGGTCCCAGCTTTCGCCGCGATAGCGGGTCGGCGGAAACGGACCGGCGGCGTCGAGCGGTGTTTCGCTGATCCTGATATCGAAGGAAGGCATGGCGGAGCGAATGTCGGATCCAGAGGCCGTGGCCTCGACCGGTGAATATTGAGATTAGTTATCCTGATTAAATGACGACATGCACAACGCGCCCCGGGATCGGGGCGCGTCATGGCGAGCCGCAGCGGGTACCGCGGCTCGATCGGTTACAACTGCGGCGCGAGCGCGCGGCGCGCGTCGTCGAGCGACAGCGCCATGCGCTGCGCGTAGTCCTCGAGCTGATCCTGCCCGATTTTGCCGACCGAGAAATAGCGGCTGTCCGGATGCGCGAGGTAGAAGCCCGACACGCTCGCCGCCGGCAGCATCGCCAGCGAATCCGTCACGCTCATGCCGATCTCGTCCGCGTGCAGCACGTCGAACATGTCGCGTTTCACGAGGTGGTCGGGGCAGGCCGGGTAGCCGGGCGCCGGGCGGATGCCCGCGTACTTCTCGGCGATCAGCGCGTCGTTGTCGAGCGTCTCGCCGCTCGCGTAGCCCCACAGCTCGCGCCGCACGCGTGCGTGCATCGCTTCCGCGAACGCTTCCGCGAAACGGTCGGCGAGCGCCTTCAGCATGATCGCGCTGTAGTCGTCGTGGTCGGCTTCGAACTGCTTTTCCTTCGCGTCGACGCCGAGGCCGGCCGTCACCGCGAACATCCCGATGTAGTCGGCGACGCCCGATTCCTTCGGCGCGATGAAATCGGCGAGCGAACGGTTCGGCCGCATCACGCCGTCGACGACCGGACGCACGCTTTGCTGGCGCAGGTTGCGCCACGTGAGCAGCACTTCCGAGCGCGACTCGTCGCTGTAGATCTCGATGTCGTCGTCGTTCACCGTGTTCGCCGGCAGCAGCGCGATCACGCCGTTCGCGGTCAGCCAGCGGCCCTGGATCAGCCGCGCGAGCATCGACTTCGCGTCGGAAAACACGCGCCGCGCCGATTCGCCGACGATCTCGTCGTTCAGGATCGCCGGGTATGGCCCCGCGAGGTCCCAGGTCTGGAAGAACGGGCCCCAGTCGATGTAGTTCGCGAGCTCGTTCAGGTCGTAGTTCTTGAATACGCGCCGCCCGATGAACTTCGGCTTCACCGGCGTGTAGTTCGCCCAGTCGACCTTGGTCTTGTTCGCGCGCGCCTCTCCGAGCGTGACCATCGGCTGCGCCTTGCGATTCGCGTGCTGGTCGCGGATGCGTTCGTAGTCCGACTTCAGCTCGTCGAGGTACTTCGCCGCGCCTTCGTCCGACAGCAGGTTCGACGCGACCGACACCGAGCGCGACGCGTCCGGCACGTAGACGACCGGGCCTTCGTAGTGCGGCGCGATCTTCACGGCCGTGTGCACGCGCGACGTCGTGGCGCCGCCGATCAAGAGCGGGATCTTCTTCACGCGGAAGTAGTCGTCGCGCTGCATTTCGGACGCGACGTACGCCATTTCCTCGAGGCTCGGCGTGATGAGGCCCGACAGCCCGATGATGTCCGCGCCCTCGACCTTCGCCTTCGCGAGGATCTCGTTGCACGGGACCATCACGCCCATGTTGACCACTTCGAAGTTGTTGCACTGGAGCACGACCGACACGATGTTCTTGCCGATGTCGTGCACGTCGCCCTTCACGGTCGCGATGACGATCTTGCCCTTCGCGCGCACGTCGCCGCCCGCTTCCGCGAGCAGGCGCTTTTCTTCCTCGATGAACGGGATCAGGTGGGCGACCGCCTGCTTCATCACGCGCGCCGACTTCACGACCTGCGGCAGGAACATCTTGCCCTGGCCGAACAGATCGCCGACGACGTTCATCCCGTCCATCAGCGGCCCTTCGATCACGTTGATCGGGCGGCCGCCGGCGGCGGCGATCTTCGCGCGCGCTTCTTCGGTGTCCTCGACGATGAAGTTCGTGATCCCGTGCACGAGCGCATGCGCGAGCCGCTTCTCGACCGGCTGGTTGCGCCATTCGAGGTTTTCTTCCTTCTTCGCGGCGCCGGTCTTGAACTTGTCGGCGATCTCGAGCAGGCGATCGGTGGAATCCGGCCGGCGGTTCAGGATCACGTCCTCGACGCGCTCGCGCAGTTCGGGATCGAGATCCGCGTACACGCCGAGCTGGCCCGCGTTCACGATCCCCATGTCCATCCCGGCCTGGATCGCGTGATACAGGAACACGGTATGGATCGCCTCGCGCACCGGGTCGTTGCCGCGGAACGAGAACGACACGTTCGACACGCCGCCGCTCACCTTCGCGTACGGCAGGTTCTGCTTGATCCAGCGGGTCGCCTCGATGAAGTCGACCGCGTAGTTGTTGTGCTCGTCGATGCCGGTCGCGACCGCGAAGATGTTTGGGTCGAAGATGATGTCTTCCGGCGGGAAGCCGACTTCGTTCACGAGGAAGTCGTACGAGCGCTTGCAGATCTCGGTCTTGCGTTCGTAGGTGTCGGCCTGGCCGGTTTCGTCGAACGCCATCACGACCGCGGCCGCGCCGTAGCGGCGGATCAGGTTCGCGTGGTGGCGGAACGCGTCCTCGCCTTCCTTCAGCGAGATCGAGTTCACGATCGCCTTGCCCTGCACGCACTTCAGGCCGGCCTCGATCACGTCCCACTTCGACGAGTCGATCATGATCGGCACGCGCGCGATGTCCGGCTCCGACGCGATCAGGTTGAGGAAGCGCACCATCGCCGCCTTCGAATCGAGCATCGCTTCGTCCATGTTGACGTCGATCACCTGCGCGCCGTTCTCGACCTGCTGGCGTGCGACGGCGAGCGCCTCGTCGAACTGGCCGTTGAGGATCATCCGTGCGAACGCCTTCGAGCCGGTGACGTTGGTGCGTTCGCCGACGTTGATGAAGAGCGTCCCGGGCGTGACGTTGAACGGCTCGAGGCCGGCAAGGCGCATCATGTGATCGGTCATGGCGGTGCGGATTCTGGTGATGAAGGACGTGGGGCGGTCGGGTCAGGCGTTGTCGCTGTACTGGTTCGGCCAGCGGCGCGGCTTCACGCCGGCGAGCGCCTTCGCGATCTCGGCGATGTGTTCGGGTGTCGTGCCGCAGCAGCCGCCCGCGAGGTTCACGAGCCCGGCCTGCGCGAATTCCTTCAGCAGGCCCGACGTGACGTCGGGGGTTTCGTCGAAACCGGTGTCGCTCATCGGGTTCGGCAGGCCCGCGTTCGGGTAGCACGACACGTAGGTGTCGCACAGCTTCGCGAGCTCGGCGATGTACGGGCGCATCAGCGCCGCGCCGAGCGCGCAGTTCAGGCCGAACGTGAGCGGCTTCGCGTGACGCAGCGAATTCCAGAACGCTTCTACCGTCTGGCCCGACAGGATCCGGCCGGACGCATCGGTGACGGTGCCCGAGATCATGATCGGCAGGCGCTCGCCGGTGTCCTCGAACAGCTCGTCGAGCGCGAACAGCGCGGCCTTGGCGTTCAGCGTGTCGAAGATCGTTTCGACGAGGAACAGGTCGACGCCGCCGTCGAGCAGCGCCTTCGCCTGCTGGTAGTACGCGTCGCGCAGCTCGTCGAACGTGACGTTGCGCGCGCCCGGATCGTTGACGTCCGGCGAGATGCTGGCCGTCTTCGGCGTCGGCCCGATCGCGCCGGCGACGAAGCGCGGTTTGTCCGGCGTCGCGTATTTCGCGGCCGATTCGCGTGCGAGCTTCGCCGATTCGACGTTCATCTCGACGACGAGCTCTTCCATTCCGTAGTCGGCCTGCGCGACGGTCGTCGCGCCGAACGTGTTCGTTTCGACGATGTCGGCGCCGGCCGCGAAGTACTGGTCGTGGATCTCGCGGATGATCTGCGGCTGCGTGAGCGACAGCAGCTCGTTGTTGCCCTTGATGTCGCGCGGGAAATCCTTGAAGCGCTCGCCGCGATACGCGGCCTCGTCGAGCTTGTAGCGCTGGATCATCGTGCCCATCGCGCCGTCGAGGATCAGGATGCGCGATTTCAGCAGCGCGGGCAGGGCGGCGCCGCGCGTGTAGGGCGCGTCGAGCGGGACGGAAGCGGCGAGAGGAGTCGCAGACATGGGCGAAAGACCGGCGAAGACGGAAAACCGTCATTGTAGCCGGTGCGTCAAGCGGTCGCCGTCGCTCGCCGCGCCGGCCGGACGGCCCGTCAAATGAAAGCCCCCGCCGGCGAACCGGACGGGGGCAGGATCGGAGTGCACGCGGCGCCGCGCGGGGCGCGGCGAATGGCCCGGCCGCGCGACGCGCCGGGCCGCGAGTCGTCAGTGCAGCACGACGGGCATCATCATCAGGCTGTCGAATTGTCCGAGGAATTCGTCGACTTCGTCGAGCGACGGTTCATCCTCGATCAGCTGCTTCACGTGCGCGCGGAATCGCTCGGCAAGTTCGCCGTCGATGAAGATTTCGCGCTGCGCGTTCTTGTCGACGATTTCGTATCCGCCGGCATTCATCAGGTGATGGCCGGCCTGCGGCGCAAATTCGACGACGCAGTAGTTGGGGCTGTTGTAGATCATTTGCATGGCGGCACTCCTCTTCGCAGTGGCATCTGGCCTTGTTGTCCCCTAGGTGGGGCGAGCCTTGCCGGTTTCAAGGGGCTTGCGCTGCACACCCCGTTCTCCCGTTTGCGTGGGGTGTATCGGTTAGAAGCCGATGTCTATCAAACGTTTCTCATTGTGAGCCGGTGGACTGAAATAGTTGTTAAAGAGTGTCATCGGCCATTTTTCGGAAATCTGTAGTCGGTCGAAATTGCCGATTCGTGCGCGTTCACTGTGTGACAGCCGATGAGGCAGGCGGTTGCATCGTCGCGGGCGGTGCCGCTTGCGCCGGTGGCGCGGGCGGCGCGGCCGATGCATCGGCTGCCGGCGCGATGGCGGGCGGGTTCATTGCGCCGCTTGCCGGTGCGGCATCGGCAGGCACGTTCGGTGCGGCGAGGCGGCCGTGCCACAGCAGCTCGATCTGCGCACCGTTCGGCTCGCTCTGCACGAGCCGCGCGGGCAGCCAGCCGAGCGACGGCGCGAGCCACATGTCGATGCGGCGCGTGTCGCCTTCGCGGCGCGGCAGGCGCATGAAGTGCCGCGCGGCGACGATGCCGGCCTGCGTCTGCACCTGCTCGTCGCCGATCACGGTGATCGGCCAGGTCTCGCCGCTGTTGTTGTCGATCACGAAGAATTGCTGCGTGACGCCCGGTTTGTAGGCGGCGGGATTGCCGCGCACGAGTCCCGACAACTGCATCAGCATGCTGAAGCGGTCCTGCACGCCGTCGGGCAGCGGCGCGTTGTTCGGCGTGCGCGTGAACACGACCTGGCGGATCTCGCGGTTGAAGATCGCGATGTCTTCCGGCCGCTTGCCGCGCTTCTCGACGTAACGGTCGGGCGCGACGCCGAACGCGTCGATGCGGCCTTCGCTGCGATAGGCGAACGGGCCGACGAACGGCACGGGCATCGATACCGACAGGTCGTAGGCGTGCCCGTCGGTGCGCCAGTGGATCGTGCCGATCATGTTCTGCATGCCGTTGTAGAACGTGTCGTACTGCAGGTCGCCGGACGGCGGCACGGCGAACTTCACGCCGGTCGTCGCGGGGCCCGGTGTCGCGGCGCCGGCGCTGGCGGCCGATGCGGCGTGTGCGCCCGAGGCGCCCGGCGTACCGCTTGCCGCGGATGCGGCGGCAGCCGGCGGTTCGCCGTGCTCGGCCGTCTGCGTCGACGTGAGGACCGGCTCGCGCGACGGCGCGGGTTTCGGCGGGGCCGCCTGCGGCGCGGCGGCCTTGGGCGCGGCCGGGCGTTCGACCGGCTTCGGCGCCGGCGGCGCCGGCTGGCGCTCGATCGGCTGCGGTTTCAGCAATTCGATCTGCACGGGGATGTCCGCGGGCGGCGGCGGCGTGAACGATTCGCGGTTGCGCATCAGCCAGAACCCGGCGAGCGCATGCAGCACCAGCACGGCGACGAGCGCGACGCCCACGCGCAACCAGCGGCGGGGCAGGGCGTGACTCGGGCGAAGGTCGGCAGGCTGTATGGGCATCGGAACGGGATCGGGGCGCTTGCTTGACGTCGGGCGCGCGCCGCGCGCCACAGGAATCGGACCGCCGGATGCGCCGCGCGTTCGCGATGCGTGACGTGGCGTGAACCGGAGGCGTCAGGCGTCGCGTGCGTCGGGACTATAGCCGAGTTCGTAAGACAGTTTCCGTGCGCACGCGCGCAGCGCGGTGTCGATCTCGCCGCCCCACGCGATGTCGAACGAGCCTTCCTGGCCGAGCGCGACGATCGCGAGCGCGAGTTCGCCGACCGCGTCGAACACCGGCATGCAGAACGCGTGGATCGTCGGCAGCAGCATCCCTTCGACGCGCGCGGCCTGGTGCGCGCGCACGTCGGCGAGCACCGCTTCGACTTCGTCGAGCGTGCGCGGGCCGCCGTGGTGCGGCGAGCGGCGCGTATCGGCGAGCTCGCGCTCGAGCATCGCGGCGGTCTTGCTGCGCGGCAGGTACGCGGCGAACAGCAGCCCCGTCGCGGAGCCGAGCAGCGGCATCACGTCGCCGAGCTTCAGCGACGCCTTCGCCGGATGGCTCGATTCCATCCAGTGCACGATCGTCGGCCCCTGGTTGCCCCATACCGCGATGCCGACCGTCTGGTCGAGACGGTCGCGGAATTCGGTCAGCGCGATCCGCGCGAGCTTCACGCCGTCGACGCGCGCGAGCCGCGCGAGGCCCATCTGCAACGCGAAGCCGCCCAGCTCGTAGCGGCCCGAGACGGGATCCTGCGACACGACGCCGAGCCGCGAGAAGCTGACCAGATAGCGGTGCGCCTTCGCCGGACTCATGCCCGCGCGCTGCGCGAGATCGCGCAGCATCATCGCGCGCGGCTCGCTCGTCAGCACGTCGAGCAGGCGGAAGCCGACCTCGATCGACTGGATGCCGGAACGGACCTTCTCGCCGTGGTCGCCGGACGCGGCGTCGTCGGTATCGGAGTCGGCGAGATCGTCGTCGGGAAGCGGGCTGGCGGGCATGGGCAACGGGTGCGCGAAAATGCGTCGGGAAACGGGGCGAAAACGGCGCGCGCCATCATCGCGCGCCGCATGGATTCACCATCGTAAAATAGATTCCCTCCATCGTCACTAAAACGGCCAATCCCCTATGAAACTTGCTTCGCTGAAGGACGGCACGCGCGACGGCCAGCTGATCGTCGTGTCGCGCGACCTGCACACCGCGGCGATTGCCGATGCGATCGCGCCGACGCTGCAGCGCGTCCTCGACGACTGGGCGTTCTATGCGCCGCAACTGCGCGACCTGTACGACGCGCTGAACCACGGCCGCGCGCGCAACGCGTTCGCATTCGATCCGGCCGACTGCATGGCGCCGCTGCCGCGCGCGTTCCAGTGGGCCGACGGCTCCGCGTACGTGAACCACGTCGAGCTCGTGCGCCGCGCGCGCGGTGCCGAGATGCCGCCCGAGTTCTGGACCGATCCGCTGATGTACCAAGGCGGCAGCGACGATTTCCTCGGGCCGCGCGACGACGTCGTGTGCCCGTCGGAGGAATGGGGCATCGATTTCGAGGCGGAAGTCGCGGTGATCACCGGCGACGTGCCGATGAGCGTGTCGCCCGACGACGCGCTGAAGGCCGTGCGGCTCGTCACGCTCGTGAACGACGTGTCGCTGCGCAACCTGATTCCGGCCGAACTCGCGAAGGGCTTCGGCTTCTTCCAGAGCAAGCCGGCCACGGCGTTCGCGCCGGTCGCCGTCACGCCCGACGAGCTCGGCGACGAGTGGCGCGCGGGCCGCGTGCACCGCCCGATGATCGTCCACTGGAACGGCAAGAAGGTCGGCCAGCCCGACGCCGGCACCGACATGGTGTTCCACTTCGGCCAGCTGATCGCGCACGCGGCGAAGACGCGCAACCTGCGTGCCGGCTCGATCGTCGGCTCCGGCACGGTATCGAACAAGGACGCGAAGCGCGGCTACTGCTGCATCGCCGAGAAGCGTTGCCTCGAGACGCTCGAGCACGGCGCGCCGCAGACCGAATTCATGCGCTACGGCGATACCGTGCGCATCGAGATGTTCGATGCGGCCGGCAAGTCGATCTTCGGCGCGATCGAGCAGTCGGTCGCCCCGCCCGACGGCGCGGCATAAGCCGCGCGGCGCACGCCACGCAGCGGCGAAACCCGGCTTCGGCCCGCGCGCCGGGTTTCGCCCGATGTTTGACCGCGCGGGCTTGGCTACACTCGATTCAAGCGTTCGAGCACGTCGAACAAGGAGCAGCAGATGGCCGATCTTGCCGCGTACGGCGGTTACGAAGCACTGAAGGTGACGCGCCGCGACCATGGCGTGCTCGACATCGTGATGAGCGGCGAGGGCGCGAACCGCAGCGGCCTTGCGACCGCGAACGCCCGCATGCATCGCGAGCTCGCCGACATCTGGCGCGACGTCGATCGCGATCCCGACACGCGCGTCGCGGTGATCCGCAGCGAAGGCAAGGGCTTTTCGGCGGGCGGCGATCTCGCGCTCGTCGAGGACATGGCGAACGATTTCGACGTGCGCGCCCGCGTATGGCGCGAGGCGCGCGACCTCGTCTACAACGTGATCAACTGCAGCAAGCCGATCGTGTCGGCGATGCATGGCCCGGCCGTCGGCGCGGGGCTCGTCGCCGGGCTGCTCGCCGACATCTCGATCGCCGCGAAGGACGCGCGCATCATCGACGGCCACACGCGGCTCGGCGTCGCGGCCGGCGACCACGCGGCGATCGTGTGGCCGCTGCTGTGCGGGATGGCGAAGGCGAAGTACTACCTGATGCTGTGCGAGCCCGTGAGCGGCGACGAGGCCGAGCGGATCGGGCTGGTCTCGCTCGCGGTCGAGCCGGCCGACCTGCTGCCGAAGGCGTACGAAGTGGCCGAGCGGCTCGCGCACGGGTCGCAGTCGGCGATCCGCTGGACCAAGTACGCGCTGAACAACTGGCTGCGCACTGCCGGGCCGACCTTCGATACGTCGCTTGCGCTCGAATTCATGGGTTTTTCGGGGCCCGACGTGCAGGAAGGCATCCGTTCGCTGCGCGAGCGGCGCCCGCCCGCGTTTCCCGGCGACGCGCCGTTCTGACGCGCGCGCTATGATCGAACCACGCGCGGCTGCGCGACGCACGGCGGCCGCCTCGCTCCCCCAGTCAACCAGGATGCCCGTATGACGACCGATGCCTCCGGCGCCAACCCTTTCGCCGGCTTTGCCGGGTTCCAGCCCGCCGACATGATGGACCGGATGTGGGACATGATCCGGATGTCGCCGTTCGGCGGGATGGCGCCGTTTCCGGGCGCCGCGCACGGGCTGCCGCCGTCGCTGTCGAGCATGTCCGACATGATGGCGCCGCTCACGAACGTCGAGGAGCTCGACAAACGGATCACCGATCTGCGTGCGGTCGAGCAGTGGCTGAAGCTCAATCTCGGGATGCTGCAGTCGGCGATCCAGGCGCTCGAGGTGCAGCGCGCGACGCTCGCGACGCTGCGCGCGTTCGGCGCGTTCGCGCAAAGCTCGATGTCGGCGGCCGAGGAAGCGGCCGTGGCCGCCGCGCAGGCCGCGAAACCCGCATCGGCGGGCGAGGCCGCGCCCGACCCTGCGGCATCGGCCGCCGCGGCGTCCGATGCGGATGCGCCGGCGGGCGACCCCGCGCAGCAGCCGTTCGACCCGGCCGGCTGGTGGAACCTGCTGCAGACGCAATTCAACCAGCTCGCGAGCCTCGCGATGGCGCAGCCGGGCATGCAGCCTGCCGCGCCGGGCGCCGCGTCGCCGCAGGCCGCTGCCGCGCCGGAATCCGCGGCGAAGCCGGCCGCGGCTGCGCCGCGCAAGCCCGCCGCGAAGCGTGCGAAGCCGTCCGGTTCGGCCGCGGCCCGCGCGGCGGCCGCGTCGTCGCCCGAAACGCGTCCGCCGAAGCGCTCGACGTGATGCGGCGCAGGTAGCAGGTCGATCATGCGACTCGCGCTCGTTCTGATGGGAGGCGGCGCGCGCGCCGCCTACCAGGTCGGCGTGCTCAAGGCGCTGGCCGAAATCGCGCGCGAGGCCGATCCACGGCGGCACACGCTGCCGTTCGCGGTCGTGTGCGGCTCGTCGGCCGGCGCGATCAACGCGACGTCGATCGCCAGCCACGCGGACGATTTTTCCCATGGCGTGCGGCGCCTGCTCGAATTCTGGGAGCCGCTGCGCGCCGAATACGTGTACCGCACCGACTGGCTCGGCATCGCGGCCGCCGGCGCGCGCTGGCTCGCGACGATGACGTTCGGCTGGGCGGCTCGCCGCTCGCCGCGCGGGCTGCTCGACAACACGCCGCTCGCGCACCTGCTGCAGCGCGAGCTGAGCTTTCACCGGATCGAGCAGATGCTGGAGGCGCGCCTGCTGCACGCGCTCGCGATCACCGCGCTCAGCTATTCGAGCGGCCGGCACCTCACGTTCTACCAGGCCGCCGAGCCGATCCAGGCGTGGCGGCGCGCGCAACGCACCGCGCGGCTCGTCGACTTGTCGGCGTCGCACCTGCTCGCGTCGTCGGCCATTCCGTTCGTGTTTCCGGCCGTGCCGCTCGTGCTTGACGGGCAGATCGAGTACTTCGGCGACGGCTCGATCCGGCAGATCGCGCCGCTGTCGCCGGCGATCCACTTCGGCGCGCACCGGATCGTCGTCATCGGCGCGGCCGATCCGCGGCCCGAGATTCCGGCCGCGAACGGCGCGGGCCGGGCACGCGGCTATCCGACGCTCGCACAGATCGGCCAGCAGGTGCTCGCGAGCGTGTTCCTCGACTCGATCGGCTCGGACATCGAACGGATCGAGCACATCAACCGGATGATCGAGCACCTGCCGCACCAGGTCGAAGTCGACAGCGGCTGGCGGCACGTCGACGTGCTCGCGATCGCGCCGTCCGAGCGCATCGAGCTGATTGCCGCGAAGCACCTGAAGCAGATGCCGGCGACGATGCGCGGGCTGCTCGGTGCGATCGGCGGCAGCCAGCCGGCCGGCGCGTCGTTCGCCAGTTACCTGCTGTTCGAGGAGGCGTTCACGCGCGAGCTGATCGAGCTCGGCTACCGCGACGGCCGGGCGCAGCGGGAGACACTCGCCGACTGGATCGCGCATGCGGACGGCGGCAGCGCGCCGGCGGCCGGCACGCCGCCCGAAGACGGCCTCGCGACCGGCGAAATGCGGGTCTGACACGCGCAGGCGTACTGTCAGGTTGTGTTTTCGCGACGGCCGGCCGCGACCGATCGCCGCACCTTGGTTGGCGGCACGCGACCGGGCGGGCGTCTCGGAACCGTCATGCACGCGTGCTATCATGGCCGCCGCCGTATACACCATATCGAGCAGCCCGCCGATCCGGCATCCGCACGGGGACCTTTCGGGGCACCCGCCTGGGGCAGGGGACGGGCGCGCCAACGAGCCGGCCAGCGCCGGCCCCCACTCAGGCAAGCGCGGCCGGCTTCGTCCGAACGGAGCGGGTTGCGGCATGCCCAACGGCGGCAACGCGGCCGCCTGGCTGCCGGACGAGGAATCGGCGTCCGGCGGGCCGGTTTCCCGCGTAAAATTACAGTCTTGGCTGCAAAAAGCGCGCGTGGCGCGCTTGCGCGGCAACAGTCACGTTTAGAGAAGTCGCATTGCGCAGAACAGGGGTGGGACCATCATGAACACCATGCTTTATCCGGAACTTTACAGGTCGCTCGAAGCCGTCCGCTGGGACATGGAGAAGGACATTCCGTGGGACAAGTTCGACGCTTCGCTGCTCACCGACGAGCAGGCGAAGACGATCAAGATGAACGCGATCACCGAATGGTCGGCGCTGCCCGCGACGGAAATGTTCCTGCGCGACAACCAGCACGACAGCGACTTTTCC
>NZ_LOYN01000005.1:0-675 GCF_001526325.1 Burkholderia sp. MSMB1826 | reverse complement strand
AGAAGTGGCTAGTCTAACCGCAAGGAGGACGGTCACCACGGTAGGATTCATGACTGGGGTGAAGTCGTAACAAGGTAGCCGTATCGGAAGGTGCGGCTGGATCACCTCCTTTCCAGAGCTATCTCGCGAAGTTGAGCGCTCACGCTTATCGGCTGTTGATTGAGACAGAAAGACTGTCTGTTAGCGGTTCAATCGGTTATAATGCCGGCCGCTTTCGATAATCCTCAATGACAAACATTCGAACGAAGTTTGGTTCGAGTTTTTCTCATTGGCGATTGAGCCAGTCAGAGCGGTACGTAGTACGTATCGGCTGTCGTTCTTTAACAATCTGGAAGAAGTAAGTAATTTGGATAGCGGAAGCGTCTTTGAGATGGACGTGGAAACTATCCGGGTTGTGATTGTATCGATGTATCTCAAGATGATTCGAACTTCATGTTCGGCTCAATTTTGGAATACGGCACAACGCGAGAACTCAACCTGTAGCGACTGTCGTCCCCCATGCGGGGATGGGGCCCTCGTAAGCGCTAAAGCGCTAACGATGGCCGACAGAGACAGACTCGTTATAGGGTCAAGCGAACAAGTGCATGTGGTGGATGCCTTGGCGATCACAGGCGATGAAGGACGCGGTAGCCTGCGAAAAGCTACGGGGAGCTGGCAAACAAGCTTTGATCCGTA
>NZ_LOYN01000004.1:0-156153 GCF_001526325.1 Burkholderia sp. MSMB1826 | reverse complement strand
GGCGTCGGCTATCTGTGCCGCGGGGCCACAACTCCTCGGTTGCTGGGATTGCTTGGTGGCGCCCGGCCAGCTGTGGGGGGGGGGGGGGGGGAGGGGGGGGGGGGGGGGGGGGGGGGGGGGGGGGGGGGCGCCGCGCCGGGCCGCCGCGCGCCGCGCCGCCGATGCCGCCGGCGGGCGTCCAGCCGCCCCCGCCGCGATATTGATCCGCGCGACCGCGTGCCTCCACCGGCACGCGCTGCGTGAATTGCGTACACTCTGAGTCTCGTTTTCGGCAGGGCCGGACGCAGGGATGCCGGCTCGTTTACTCAGGGCACAGCGATGATCGATTTACGCAGCGATACCGTGACACGTCCGAGCCAGGCGATGCTGGCCGCAATGACCGCCGCCGAAACCGGCGACGACGTCTGGGGCGACGACCCGACCGTCCTGCGCCTGCAGGCGGTGACGGCCGAGCGCGCCGGCAAGGAGGCCGGCCTGTTCTTCCCGAGCGGCACGCAGAGCAACCTGGCCGCGCTGATGTCGCATTGCGAGCGCGGCGACGAGTACATCGTCGGCCAGCTCGCGCACACCTACAAGTACGAGGGCGGCGGCGCGGCCGTGCTCGGCAGCATCCAGCCGCAGCCGATCGAGAACGCGCCGGACGGCACGCTGCCGCTCGCGAAGATCGCCGCGGCGATCAAGCCGCTCGACAATCACTTTGCCCGCACGCGGCTGCTCGCGCTCGAAAACACGATCGGCGGCCAAGTGTTGCCGGAAGGCTATGTGCAGGAAGCCGTCGCGTTCGCGCGCAGCCGCGGGCTGTCCACGCACCTCGACGGCGCGCGCGTATGCAATGCGGCCGTCGCATCGGGGTGCCCGATCGCCGAGCTGTGCGCGCCGTTCGACACCGTGTCGATCTGTTTCTCGAAAGGGCTCGGTGCGCCGGTCGGCTCGGTGCTGGTCGGCAGCCGTGCGCTGATCGAGCGCGCGCAGCGCTGGCGCAAGGTGCTGGGCGGCGGGATGCGGCAGTCGGGCATTCTCGCGGCGGCGTGCCTGTATGCGCTCGATCACAACGTCGAGCGGCTCGCGGACGATCACGCGAATGCCGCGCATCTCGCGGCCGGCCTCGCGCGCATCGACGAAGTGAAGGTGCTGTCGCATGCGACGAACATGGTGTTCGCGCAATTCCCCGAAGCCGATTGCGTGCCGCTCGAGGCGTGGCTCAAGGCGCGCGGGATCCTCACGCAGATGCTGTATGCGTCGCGCTTCGTCACGCATTGCGACGTGTCGCGCGCGGACATCGACACGTTCGTCGGCGCGGTCGGCGCGTATTTCGCGCAGCGTCGCGTGTGAAGCGGAACGCGCCGGCCGGCGACGGGCCGGCGCGGCGTCGTACGACATGACGTCACGCACGAACGGGTGACGCGGCGCGCGGTCGCTCGATCGTTGCCGTGCCAGCCGATTACGCTTGCCTCGGCATGTCGGCGGGCGGTGTGCCGTCGTGGAATAGCGATTTCAGTTGCGTGCGCAGTTCGGCGCTGTCGGTGTGCTGATGGACCGAGACCGCATGTTGCACGGCGGCCTCCAGCAGTTCGTTGTCGGAGTCGGCGGAGATGGCGACCGAGCAATGCGTCGCGCTGGGAAACTCGCGGCAATCGATATAGCGGCGGGACATGATGTTCTCCTCACACGAAAGGGAACGGCCGGACCTGGATGATCGGCCGCGCGGCGCGTTCGCGAGGCCGATGGAAAAAGTATAGGCGGCGCGGCTGACTTTCCTGTCGCCGCGCATCCCGCGCCAGCAACGTCGATCGCCCGCGCGTTACGGCAACGGCGCGAGCAGCCGGCGCGCCGCTTCGACGACCCGCGCGGACAGCGACGCCATCGTCGGCGACTGCACGGTCCACGCGTGCCAGTACAGCGTGACGTCGGTCGGATGCGCGGGCGCGAGATCGACGAGCCCCTGGGCGTCGAGCGGCGCGGCGCCGATCAGCGGCTCCGGCACCATCGCGTAGCCGAGCCCGTGCCGCACCGCGGCGAAGTGCGAATGGGTGCCCGGCACGTAGTGGCACGGGTACGCGCCTTCGGGCAAGCCGAACTTCTCCTTCAGGAACGACGATTGCAGCGTGTCGCGCCGCGAATACGCGACGACGGGCGCGTGGCGCGCGCTCGTGCGGTTCAGGCCGCGCGGGAACCAGCGACCGGCGAACGCGGCGGCGGCGAGCAGCCGGTAGCGCATCGTGCCGAGCGGCGTCGCGATGCAGCCGCGCATCGGCTTCGGCTCGGTCGTCACGCAGCCGACCGCCATCCCGCTTTCGAGCAGCGCGAACGTGTGATCCTGATCCTCGACGATCAGCTCGAACAGGATCCGCTCGCCCGCGAGCACGGACGTCAGCGCGGGCAGGAACCACGTGCCGAGGCTGTCGGCATTCAGCGCGATCGTCACCGAGATCGGCGATTCGCGCTCGGCCGCGAGCATGCTCTGCAGGTCGGCCTGCAGCAGCGCGACGCGACGCAGGTGCTGCAGCACGCGCTGTCCGGCGACGGTCGGGCGGCACGGCCGCGTGCGCAGCACGAGCGGCGTGCCGAGGCTCGCTTCCAGCGCGCGGACCCGCTGCGTGACGGCGGACGCGGTCACGTGCAGGCGCACGGCCGCCTGCTCGAAGCTGCCGGTGTCGGCGACGGCCAGCAGCGCGGCGGCCTGCTTCGGATCGATCGTCATCGACATGTCGGGGGCATTCCTGTGATCGGGGACGAGAACAGGCCGTAGTGTAAGGCAGCGTGCGCGGCCGCCCCGGTGCCGCGTATCGTCCCGCCGTGCGCGATTCGTCGTCGGAAACGGTTGTCGCGCAGGGTGTTGCCGGCGGCGCGGGTATTTTGATCTACGCTGTGTGAATGTGCGAACCGCGGCGGCCGATGTCGCTCGTCCAGTGGCGATATCGTCATGCCGACGCCGACGCCGACGCCGACGCCGACGCCCGGCGACGCCATGCAGCATGCCGATTCGACTACACCCACTGAAGAACCCGCGACGGAGCCCCAGAGCCATGATCTTCCGGCAACTTTTCGACCCGCAATCGTCGACGTACACGTATCTGCTCGCCGACGGCGCATCGCGCGAGGCGCTGCTGATCGATCCCGTGTTCGAGCAGGTGCGCCGCGACGCGGCGCTGCTCGACGAACTCGGGCTGCGGCTCGTCGCGACCGTCGACACGCACGTGCATGCCGATCACGTGACGGGCGCGTGGCTCCTGAAGCAGCACACGGGCAGCGCGATCGCGATCTCGGCCGCGAGCGGCGCGCAGGGCGCCGACCGCTACCTGAACGACGGCGACCGCTGCATGTTCGGCTCGCGCTACCTGAGCGTGCGCGCGACGCCCGGCCACACGAGCGGGTGCATCAGCCTCGTGCTCGACGACGAATCGATGGCGTTCACCGGCGATTGCCTGCTGATCCGCGGCACCGGCCGCACCGACTTCCAGCAGGGCGACCCGCGCGCGCTGTATCGCGCGGTGCACGGCCGGCTCTTCACGCTGCCGGCCGCGTGTCTGCTGTATCCGGCGCACGACTATCGCGGGCTCACGGTGACGAGCGTCGGCGAGGAGCGGCGCTTCAACCCGCGCCTCGGCGGCGATCTCAGCGAAGACGATTTCGCCGGCTACATGCGCAACCTCGGGCTCGCGCATCCGCGCCAGATCGACGTCGCGGTGCCGGCGAATCTCCAGTGCGGCGTCGCCGCGAACGCGCCCGATGCGCGGGCGGCGGCCGACTGGGCGCCGCTCGTCTATACGTTCGCGGGTTTCTGGGAAATCGATCCGCAATGGCTCGAGGATCATCTGCCGGCCGTGCAGGTCGTCGACGTGCGCGAACCGGACGAATTCGCGGGCCCGCTCGGCCATCTGCCCGGCGCGATGCCGATCCCGCTCGGCGAACTGGCCGCGCGCACCGGCGAGATCGCGCGCGAGCGGCCGGTCGTGACCGTGTGCCGGGCCGGCGGGCGCTCCGCGCAGGCGACGGTGATCCTGAAGAAGGCCGGCTTCGACGCGGTCGCGAATCTCGGCGGCGGGATGCTGCGCTGGCGTGCCGAAGGGCGTGTCGTGACGGATGGCCGCTCGTAGGCCCCGGCAGTCCCTCGAAAAAAATTCCGGATCGATGTCGAAACGGCCGGGCGCCGTTCGTCGTCAAGGTATCCGATCACGTGGCGCCGCATGACGCGGCGCCGAAACCCGAGAGACCGTCCATGATGCCGACGCTTTACGCTCATCCCTTTTCGTCTTACTGCCAGAAAGTGCTGACCGCGCTGTACGAGAACGGCACGCCGTTCGACTATCGCGTGCTCGCGCACGACGATCCGAAGCCGATGCAGGAACTGGCCGCGCTGTGGCCGCTGAAGCGTTTCCCGGTGCTCGTCGACGCGGGCCGCACGGTGATCGAGGCGTCGATCATCATCGAGTATCTCGGCCTGCACCATCCGGGCCCCGTGCGCCTGCTGCCCGACGATCCGCGCGCGGCGCTCGAGGTGCGGACGATGGACCGCTTCTTCGACAACTACGTGGCGACGCCGCAGCAGAAGGTCGTGTTCGATGCGCTGCGGCCGGAAGCCGAACGCGACGCGCGTGGGGTGGCCGATGCGCGCGCGATGCTCGACACGTCGTATGCGTGGCTCGACAAGACGATGGCCGATCGCGAATGGGCGGCCGGCGACCGCTTCAGCCTCGCCGATTGCGGCGCGGCGCCGTTCCTGTTCTACGCGGACTGGACGCACCGGATCGACCCGGCGTTCGCGAACGTGATCGCATACCGCAAGCGTCTGCTCGCGCGGCCGTCGTTCGCGCGCGCGGTCGACGAGGCACGACCGTATCGTTCGTTCTTTCCGCTCGGCGCGCCCGATCGCGACTGACGGGCGCGGCCGTCGCACCGCGTGCCGCGGCCGCGCATGGCCGGCAGCGCGCCGGGGCGACGGAACGACAGCAGCAGCGGCAGCATCGCGGGGGCGCCCGTCACATCGTGTGCGTGGCCGACTGCGCGAGCGTCAGCAACTCGTCGAACTGCGTGATCAACTCGAAGCACAGCAGGAACGCGAGCGTATAGGCCGGCGCGGGGAAGCGCCGGATCATCTCCAGCACCGCCGGCGCGAAGCGCGACCGGACCGCGTCGCGCGTCAGCAGCCATGCGATCGCGATGCCGATCGCCGCGCCCGCGATCAGGTCGGTCGGATAGTGAAAGCCGAGATACGCGCGCGGCAGGCAGATGAACACGACCGAATACAGCAGCGCGACGATGCCGATGCGGCGCGCGATGATGAAGATGCCGGTCGCGATCGCCATCCAGAGCATCGCGTGATCGCTCGGAAACGAACTCCATGTCTGCAGCGTCGCCGCGCGCAGTCCGGCCGACGGAAAGTGCAGGTGCAGGTCGGGGTTGTAGATCGGCCGCACGCGGAACGGCAGCACCTGCGCAAGTACGCGGCCGACGGCCAGCGCGATGAGCCCGCTCGCGACGGTGGCGACGACCAGCTCGCGTTGCCGTTCGCGGTTCGGGCCGGGCTGAAACCACAGCCAGCACAGCACGGGAATGAGCACGAAGCCCTTGAACGTGTAGAGGCCCGCGATCACGCGGATCGCGTGATTCATCAACGGGCCGAACGTCACGTGGGTGAGGAAGATCTGGATCGTGGTGTCGAAATCGTTCATGTCCTGTGCGACCCGGGCGGACGCGCAGCGCATGACGGGCGGCCGGCTGGATCGGAAAGCGCGCTCGCACGGAGCGCAACGGGGGGCAAGTATGTCACCCGTTATTTCGAAGAAAATGCGAAAAAATACCGGGAATCCCCTGATAAACCGGGACCGTGTGGTGGGGCCGGAAGGGAGCGCGCCGTGCGGTGCGGCAGCGGCGATTCATCCGACGTTTGCGGGCGGGCGTGCACGTGCATCGGAAAAAATATTTGGGTGAACTGGACAATTCGGCGAGCCGTCGCCGTCCTTGCGCCGGATGAGCGATTGCCGTGCCGCAACGGTGCGAATCTGTCGCACCGCGCAGCGTCATGCGCGACGATCGAAAAATAAAAAAAGCGGGCAAGCCTCGTGGGCTCGCCCGCCGGCCCGACGCGATGCCCGGCTTCAGTTGCGCCACACCCGCACGGCGAGCGCGGCCAGCGATGTCGCGACGGCCAGCGCGGTCACCGCGTTCCAGCCCAGTTGCGCGAGCAACCAACTGCCGATCGCGGCGCCGGCTGCCATCCCGATGAACATGCCGACGAACAGCACCGCGTTGAGGCGGCTGCGCGATGCGGGATCGATCCGGTAGACGATCGCCTGGTGCGCGATCAGCGTGGCCTGCACGCCGAGATCGAAACCGATCGTCGCGAGCGCGAGCAGGACGAGCTGCGCATGCGGCGACATCAGCGGCGCAGCGGCCATCGACGCGAACGACACCGTCGCGATGCCGATACCGATCCGCGTGACGCGCTCGGGGCCGTGGTGATCGGCGAGGCGCCCGGCGATCGGGGCGGCCAGCGCGCCCGCGGCGCCCGCGAGGCCGAAGGCGCCGGCGGCCGCGCTGCCGAGGTGGAACGGCGCGCCGTGCAGCATCACAGCGAGCGTCGACCAGAACGCGCTGAAACCGACGGCCAGCAGCCCCTGCGCGAGGGCGGCGCGGCGCAGTGCCGGATGGGCGCGCCACAGTGCGCCGAGCGAGCCGATCAGCGCGCGATACGGCAGCCGCGTGGTCGGCTCGAAGCGCGGCAGCCCGCGTGCGGCCACCGCGCCGATCGCGGCGACGCTGACGGCCGCGAGCGCGAACATCGCGCGCCAGCCGGCCGTCTCGGCGACGAATCCGGCCACGACGCGCGACAGCAGGATGCCGAGCAGCAGCCCCGTCATCACCGTGCCGACGATGCGGCCGCGATGCGCGTCGTGTGCGAGCGTCGCGGCGGCCGGCACGACGTCCTGCGCCATCGTCGCGGCGAGACCGATCGCGAAGCTCGCCGCAAGCAGCAGCCCGAGCGACGGCGCGACGGCGGCCAGCAGCAGCGCGACGACCAGCGCGGCGGCCTTGGTCACGATCACGCGGCGCCGGTCGAAGCGGTCGCCGAGCGGCGCGAGCAGCAGAATGCCGAGCGCATAGCCGAGCTGCGTGAGCGTCGGCACGAAGCCGATCGCTCGCGCCGATGCGCCGAGATCGGGCGCGAGCGCGCCGAGCATCGGCTGTGCGTAGTAGAGCGGGGCGACGCCGAGGCCGGCGGCCGCTGCGAGCAGCAGCACGAGCCGGCGATCGGGCATCGAATGGGCGGCCGGATGGGCGGCCGGATGGGCCGGGGCATGCGCCACGCGGGGCGTGGTGTCGAGACGGGTCGGGGTGGACATCGCGTACATCCTCGGTTGAAGAATGGAATGGACGCGAGTGTGGCGGTACGCGGCCGGCGACGGTAGTCCCGGCTGGCGCAGATTTGTTATACGCTGCATGCATGACCGAAAAATCCTCTTCCTCTCCCGCTGCTGGCGGGTCTCGGCGCATTCAGACGGTGCCGGTGGACGGCGCCGGCTATCGTTTCGAGCTGATGGAAACCTTCGTGCGCATAGTCGAGGCCGGCAGCCTGTCGGCGGCCGCCGTGCAGTTGCATACGACGCAGCCGACCGTCAGCCGGCGGTTGCAGGCGCTGGAGAATTCGCTCGGCATGCGGCTGCTGCAACGCACGACCCATACGATGCGGCTGACCGTCGACGGCGAGCGTTGCTTCAAGCGGGCGAAGGAGCTGCTGGCGAGCTGGGCGGCGTTCGAGGCCGATTTGCGCGGCGCGCAGGAGGAGCCGGACGGGCTGCTGCGCGTCGCGGTGCCGCACGCGTTTGGGCAGCAGCGTTTCGTCGCGCCGCTCGCGCAGTTCCTGCGCGACTATCCGCGCGTGTCGGTCGAGTGGCTGCTGCAGGACGAGGTGCGCGATTTCGTCGGCAGCGGTATCGATTGCGCGATCCAGGTCGGCGAGCCGACCGATCCGGGCGTGGTCGCGATCCGGCTGACGAAGGTGCCGCGCTTCGTGGTCGCCGCGCCGTCCATACTGAACGGCGCCGACGTGCCGGCCGATCCGGATGCGCTCGCCGCGCTGCCGTGGCTCGCGTTGCGTACGTACTACCGTACCGAGCTCGCGCTCACGCATGCAGCGACGGGCGACACGCGGCGCATCGCGATCCGCCCGCGCATCACGACCGCGAACCTGTATGCGCTGCGCAGCGCGGCGCTGCTGGGCGTCGGCGCATGTGTCGGATCGTCATGGATGCTGGCCGACGATCTCGCGCGCGGCGATCTCGTGCACCTCGCGCCCGAATGGCAGGCCGCGCCGCTGCCCGTCTACCTGACTTATCCGCATGCGCAGTTCTACCCGTCGCGGCTCGTGCGGTTCGCGGCGATGATGCGCGAGGCCGTGCCGGCGCTCGTCGAAGGGCGCGACGGCTGAAGCGGGCGACGTCGGCGGGGGGCGCCGTCAGCCGCGCCGGATCCCTTCGGGCAGCGCGCTGATGCGGCGGACTTCGGGCGAGTCGAGCCACGCGCGCGACGTCGCGCAGTCGACGAACATGTCGGTCGCGTCCTCGCCCCAGAACAGGTCGCCGTCGAGTGCGAAGGTCGGCACGCCGAACACGCCGTCGGCGATCGCGCGATCCGTGTTCGCGCGCAACGCGTCCTTGACCGGCTGGGCCTCGACGGCCGTCACGCCTTCCGGAAAGCCGACCGCTTCGCACAGCGCGGCGAAGCCTGCCGGCGTCGACACGTCCTGGCCGTCGCGCCAGATATGCCGGAAGATCCGCCGGATCGCGTCCGGCGAGCTGCCCATCGCGATCGCGAGGCGCAGCGGCCTGATCGGATTGAACGGATGCGCGGGCGGCATCCGGAACGCAATGCCGAGCTTGTCCGCGCGATATTGCGCATGCCGATAGGTGAACACGCGTTTGGCCGCGATTTCCGCCGGCGCTTTCTGGCCCCAGTGCGCGAGCAGCGCACCGAGCACGATCGGCCGCGGCTCGAACGCGGCGGCGGGCGGCAACCGGTCGAACCGTTCCTGTTGCAGGTAGGCGAACGGCGAAACGAAATCGAAATACCAGGTGGCGGTGCGCGCGGCGTTCATCGCGGTGTCTCCTCGTGCGGGTCCGGTTGACGGTTGCACGCGCGGTGCGTTGCCTGCGAACGGCGCGCTGCGTGCATCGGCGGCCAGTGTCGCATGCGGCTGCCTTTCGCGCTGCCGTGTCGCGTGCCGGACGCAACCGGCTCCCTACGACCGGGCGTCGTCGTCCGCCGACGATGCGAGCCGCGCGAGACTGTCGCGCACGGCGGGCGCGTCGTAGCGTGCGCCCGCGCCGCCGAGTGCGACGGTCGCCTTCTGCGCGAGCGGCAGCAGCATCGCGAGCGCCGCCGTCATCGCCGGCGCGGCGGCGAGCCGCGACTTCGGGCCCGACACCGTCAGCGCGCCGACGCATTCGCCGGCCGCGCCGAACACGGGCACGGACGCCGATGCCGTCTCCGGGTCGCGCTCGCCGTACGACGCGGCCCACAGCTGTTCGCGCACGTCGCTCCAGCGGGCGTCCTGCGTGTCGGTGAAGGCCAGCAGCACCTTCCCCGATGCGCCCTGGCCGACCGGAAACTCCTCGCCGACGCGGATCGATACGCGCACCGCCCGCGCGGGCTCGACGCGATAGAGCACGGAGCGCACGTCGCCCTGGCGCACATAGAACGATGCCGTTTCCCCGAGTTCGCGGCTCAGCGTCTCGAGTAGCGGCTCGACCACCGGACCGACGCGGAACGAGCGCTGGTACAGCGCGGCGAGCCGCAACGGTTCGTGCCCGATCGCGTACTGGCCGTCGTCGAGCTTGCGCATGAAGCCGCCATGCTCGAGCGCGACGAGAAGGCGCAGGATCGTGCTCTTGTACAGCCCGGTGCGGCGCGACAGTTCGGCGAGCGACAGCCGGTCGTCGGTCGGGCCGAACGCACGGAGGATCGCGAACGCGCGGTCGAGCACGGCGACGCCGCTGGACGCTTCTTCCGTCGCCGGATCGGCTGGGTCGCGAGCGTGATCTGCTGGATTCCTGGGCACGGCCTGCTTCCTTCGAATGATGGTCGGCGGACTATATCGTTCCATCTGGCAGAACACAAGTTCCAGAAAAACGCGATTTCACGGGTATACCCCGCTTATCGCCCGTTCGACACACACTTAAAGTTCTATCAAACAGAACTATGTTCTTTCAGATAGAACGATGAGGTGTCGAATGAAGGTTTCCAAAAATCCGGCGGTGCTGGTCAGCGAGGTCGGGCCGCGCGACGGGCTGCAGAGCATCAAGACCGTGATGCCGACGGCTGCCAAGCTGCGCTGGATCACCGCGCTGGCCGCGGCCGGCCTGCGCGAGATCGAGGTCGGGTCGTTCGTGCCGGCCACGCTGTTGCCGCAAATGGCCGACGTACGCGAAGTCGTGGCGCACGCGCTCGCGATTCCCGGTTTGCACGTCGCCGCGCTCGCGCCGAACCTGCGCGGTGCCGAAAGCGCGTTCGACGCGGGCGTCCACAAGCTGACGTTGCCGGTATCGGTGACCGAAGCGCACTCGCTCGCGAACATCCGCAAGACGCCCGCGCAGATGATCGACGAGGTGCGCGCGATCGTCGCGCTGCGCGACGCGCGGTTTCCGTCGGTGCAGATCGAGGCGGGCGTGTCGGTTGCGTTCGGTTGCACGATGGCCGGAGCGGTCTCCGACGACGAGACGATCGCGATGGCCGTCGCGATGGCCGAATGCGGGGTTGACGAGATCGGCCTGTCCGACACCAGCGGTTATGCGAATCCCGCGCAGGTGCGCCGGCTGTTCACGCGGCTGCGACGCGAAGTCGGCGACAAGGCCGGCGGCGCGCATTTCCACAACACGCGCGGGCAGGGGCTCGCGAACGTCGTCGCGGCGCTCGACGCGGGCGTGACGACCATCGACGCGAGCCAGGGTGGCCTGGGCGGCTGCCCGTATGCGCCGGGCGCCACCGGCAACATCGTCACCGAGGATCTCGTGTTCCTGCTCGAGGCGATGGGATACGACACGGGCATCGACGTCGACGCGCTGCTCGCCGCGCGCGCGATCCTGCATGCGGCGCTGCCGTCCGACGCGCTGTACGGCCACGTGCCCGACGCGGGGTTGCCGAAGGGCTTTCGCTATGCGGACGGCCGCGCGCCATCGGCCGTGCAACCGGAAGGTTGCGTGGCGGGAGTCGCACGATGAACGATCGGCAACCGGCCGCCGCGCTGCCGTACGCGGGCGTGCGCGTGATCGAGATGACGCACATGGTGATGGGCCCGACGTGCGGGATGCTGCTCGCGGATCTCGGCGCGGAAGTGATCAAGATCGAGCCGATCGCGGGCGACGGCACGCGGGCGCTGCGGGGTTCCGGCGCGGGCTTCTTCGGGATGTTCAACCGCAACAAGAAGAGCCTCGCGGTCGACGTGAAGGATCCGCGCGGGCTGGAGATCGTGCGGCGGCTCGTCGCGACCGCGGACGTCTTAAGCGAGAACTTCAAGAGCGGCACGATGGACCGGCTCGGTCTCGGCTATCCGGCGCTGGAGTCGCTGAATCCGCGCCTCGTGTACGTGTCGCACAAGGGTTTCCTGCCGGGGCCGTACGAGCACCGCACCGCGCTCGACGAGGTCGTGCAGATGATGGGCGGCCTGGCCTACATGACGGGCCCGGAAGGGCGGCCGCTGCGCGCGGGCGCGAGCGTGAACGACATCATGGGCGGCATGTTCGGCGCGATCGGTGCGATGGCCGCGCTCGCGCAGCGCGAGCGCACCGGCCGCGGCCAGCAGGTGCAGAGTTCGCTGTTCGAGAACAACGTGTTCCTCGTCGCGCAGCACATGATGCAGTTCGCGGTGACCGGGCAGGCCGCGTCGCCGATGCCGAGCCGGATTTCCGCGTGGGCCGTCTACGACGTCTTCTCCGTCAAGGATGACGAACAGATTTTTCTCGCGGTCGTGTCGGACACGCAGTGGGCGCTGTTTTGCGATGCGTTCGGCCTGGCCGCGCTGAAGGACGATCCGCGCCTCGCGACCAACAACCTGCGCGTGCAGGCGCGCGACTGGCTGCTGCCCGAGCTGCGTTCGCGGCTTGCGCCGTACTCGGCCGCGGAGATCGGCGCGATCTTCGAATCGACGGGCTTGCCGTATGCGCCGATCACGAAGCCGCAGGACCTGTTCGACGATCCGCATCTGCTCGCCACGGGCGGCCTCGAAGCCGTGACGCTGCCGGCCGACGCGAGCAGCGCCGGGCGGCCGGTCGACACGCGCACCGCGCTGCTGCCGCTGACGCTGGGAGGCGAGCGCCTGCGGCTGCGCTCGGCGCCGCCCGCGCTCGGCCAGGACACGTGCGCGCTGCTCGGCGAGCTCGGCTACACGCCCGACGACGCGCGTGCGCTGATCGATGCGGGCGTCGTCGCGGGGCCGACCGGCACGGACGTCGCCGCGCACGGCGACGGGCCGGGCGGCGCGCCTTCGGCGAACGAAGTGGCGAGCGCGTAGCGCAGCCGCGATTCATCGAACGAACAAAGGCGTCCCGGCCGCGCGCCGCGCGTGGGAGGAGCGCCGCATCCACGGAGACAACCATGACATCCGCTTCCCCGGCGCTGGCCGCCGATCGCGAGGCCGACGCGTCGATCGAGCAACGCGCGGTGCGCAAGGCCGCGTGGCGCTTCATCCCGCTGCTCGCGCTCGCGTATTTCTTCAACTATCTGGACCGCACGAGCGTGGGCTTCGCGGCGCTGACGATGAATCGCGATCTCGGGCTGACCGCCACGCAGTTCGGCTGGGGTGCCGGGATCATGTTTGCCGGCTACTGCGTGTTCGAAGTGCCGAGCAATCTCGCGCTGTACCGCTTCGGTGCGCGCCGCTGGCTCGCCCGGATCATGATCACGTGGGGGCTGATGGCGGCCGCGACCGCGCTCGCGACGGGGCCGACGAGTTTTTACGCGATCCGGCTGCTGCTCGGCATCGGCGAAGCCGGATTCTTTCCCGGCGTGATCTTCTTCCTCGCCGTGTGGTTTCCCGCGAGCTACCGCACGCGCGTGCTCGCGTGGTTCACCGTGTCGACGCCGCTGTCGTCGTTGATCGGCGGCCCGCTGTCGACGTGGCTGTTGCAGCTCGACGGTGTGCTCGGGCTCGCCGGCTGGAAATGGATGTTCATCGTCGAAGGGCTGCCCGCGTGCGCGCTCGGCTTCCTCGTGCTGAAGCTGCTGTCCGATTCGCCGGCGAATGCCGCGTGGCTGTCGGACGACGAGCGTGCCGCGCTGCAGCGTGCGTTCGAGCGCGACGGCGCGGCGGCCGGCCGCAAGAAGCGCTTCGGCGTCGCGCTGCGCGACGTGCGTGTGTACGTGCTCGCGCTGATTTCGTTCGGCTTCACGATGGGCTCGTACGGAATCGGCATCTGGTTGCCGCAAATGCTGAAGGCGCACGGGATGTCGACGATGCAGACCGGCTGGCTGTCCGCGGTGCCTTACTTCTTCGCAACGGTCGCGCTGCTGTGGTGGGCGAAGCGGGTGGACCGTCGCGGCGGTCCGGTCGCGAACCTGGCGATCGGCTTGCTCATCGGCACGGTGGCGCTCGGCGTGTCGACGCATTTCCTGACCCTCGGGCCGGCGCTCGTCGGCATCACGCTCGCGCTGATCGGCACGATTGCCGGCCGCACGATCTTCTACACGCTGCCGTCGCGCTTCCTGTCCGGCCAGGCCGCGGCCGGCGGGCTGGCGCTGATCAATTCGATCGGCGCGCTCGGCGGCTTCGCGGGCCCCTACCTCGTCGGCTACCTGAAGGACGGCTTCGGCACGTTCACGGCCGGGATGCTCGGCCTCGCGATCGTCCTGGCGATCACGACACTGCTCACGCTGTCGCTGTACGCGTTCGACCGGAGCGAATGACATGACCTTTTCGATCAAACGGCGCCGGTTGATCGGTGCAACCGCCGCATCGCTCGCGCTGCCCGCGTTCGCCGACACGCCGGCCCACGACGGAGCTCCCCGCATGACGCAAAGCAACTACCTCGCGGTCCGTCCCGACTGGCTCGCGTCGGCGCTCGAACCGGCGCTCGAGCCCGACCTGCCGATCGTCGACGCGCATCATCACTTCTACGAACGGCCGGGCTGGATCTACATGCTCGACGACTATCTGCAGGACGCACGCTCGGGCCACAACATCCAGGCGTCCGTCTACATGCAGGCGCAGACGCGCTATCGCGATTCAGGCACGGCGGAACTGAAGCCGGTAGGCGAGACGGCCTATGTCGCCGGCGTGACCGAGCCGCTGCAGCACGGCCCCGTGGCCGTCGCGAAAGGCATCGTCGGCCATGCGGACCTGCGGCTCGGCGAACGTGTGCGCGACGTGCTGGAAGCGCATGTAGAAGTCGGGCGCGGGCGGTTTCGCGGCGTGCGGCACCTGAGCACGTGGGATGCCGATCCGACGCTCGCCAATCCGTTGTCGGCAGTGCCGCGCGGGCTGCTGCTCGATCCCGCGTACCGGGCCGGCGTCGCGCAGCTCGCGCCGCTCGGGCTGTCGTACGACGCATGGCTGTTTTTCCCTCAGTTACCCGAATTGTTCGATCTCGCGAAAGCGAACCCGGACACGCGGATCGTCGTCAATCATTGCGGCGGTGTCGTGCGGATCGGCAGCTATGCGGACAAGCGGCCCGAGGTGTTCGCGCGCTGGTCGGCGTCGATGCGCACGCTCGCGCAGTTGCCGAACGTGTACGTGAAGGTTGGCGGCCTCGGGATGCGCATCAACGGGTTCGATTTCGAGAAAGGCGCGAAGCCACCGTCCTCGGCGCAGCTCGCCGATGCGTGGAAGCCGTGGATGATGACCTGCATCGACGCATTCGGCCCCGGGCGCTGCATGTTCGAGAGCAATTTCCCGGTCGACAAGGGATCGTATGCGTTCGTGAACGGCTGGAACGCGTTCAAGCGGCTGACCGCGCAGGCCGGCGCCGACGAGCGCGACGCGCTGTTCCGCGGCACGGCTACGCGGGTGTACCGGCTCGGCTGATGCGCTTGCGCGGCGTCATCCGGCTTCCACCAGCGCCGCGAGCCGCGCCAGCGCCATCTGCCAGCCGGTCTCGTTGTCGGCGGCCGGCACGCCGGGCGGGACGCCGTCATGCACCGCGTCCACGCGCGTGCCGCCCGCTTCGTCGGACAGCGTGATCGTGATCGTCATCGCGCCGCGCAGCATCGGGTCGTCGGTTTCGAATACATCGATCTCGACGATCTGCCGGTCCGGCACGAGCGTGACGAAGCGGCCGTGATAGGTGTCGGTGCGCGCGGTGGTCTTGCCGGTGCCGGCCGACGGCGCGTCGTAGCTCAGCGACACGCGCAGCGCGCCGCCTTCGCGCGTGTCGTAAGCATGGACGCGGCAGGTCATGCCGTCGGGCACCTTCCACTGTTCGACCGCGTGCGGGTCGAGCAGCGCGCGATAGACGCGCCCCCGCGGGGCGTTCAGGTGCCGGCTGACCCGGGTCGAATGTGTGTGCGTGTGCAACATGTCGCCTCCCGCGAAGCGCGCGCGACGGTGCATGCCGGCGCCCGGCGTGTCGTCGTGCTTCCTTCAGGAATCCTAGGCGCGGGCGCGGCGGCATGCAATGACCGCGCGCGAGGCGGCGTTCAGCGCAACGTGGCGGCGAACGCGTCGAGCTGCGCGATGCAGGTGTTCCAGCCCTCGAAAAACCCGAGCGCTTCGTGGCGCTCGCGCGTCGCGGCGTCGGGATGCATCACGCGCGCCTCGTAGCGGCTGCCCGCGTCGTCGTCGGCCATCGTGACGATCGCCGTGAAGCCCAGCCATGGCGCCTGCGGCCGCCAGCCGCCCGCGAGCATCGACGTGAACGCGATGCGCGATTCCGGCACGATTTCGAGGAAGCAGCCGGGGTTGTCGCTCGTGCCGCCGTCGGGGCCGCGCATGAACGTATGGAAGGCGCCGCCCGGCCGCAGGTCGAACGCGCGTACCTCGGTGGTCCACGGCTTCGGACACCACCATTCCTTCAGCAGTTCGGGGTCGGTCCATGCGCGCCAGAGCGCGTGGCGCGGCGCGCGCAACGTGCGCGTGATGACGAGATCGTGGGCTTCAGCGGGTTCGACGTGGCTTGCGGACATCTTGCTCCTCCTGGTGACGGCGTTCGACGAATTCGACGAGACGATCGGATCGCGCTTCCCACTGCGCGCGCTGCGCGGCGAGCCATGCCTCGGCCTCGGTCAGCCGGCTGCCGACCAGCGCGCAGGTGCGCGAGCGGCCGGTTTTCCGGGTCGCCACGAGGCCGCTGCGCTCGAGCACCGCGACATGCTTCATGAACGACGGCAGCGCCATGTCGAACGGCGCGGCCAGCGCGGAGACGGTCCGCTCGCCGTGGCCGAGCGCGCTGACGATCGCGCAGCGCGTCGGATCGGCGAGGGCATGGAACACGTCGCTGATGCCGGGTTGAATGTTATCCATTCGGCTAAGTGTAGGCGATGTCGAAACCGATGCAACGAAAATTTCCGTCGCGTACGATGATGGGGCGGTAACACGCGCCGACCGGGCGCCACGTTACCGGACGCCTGCCGCCGTCGCGCGAGCCTCGATACCCGGCCGGCGTGCGTTCCGATTCCGGCCCATGCCGCACCCGTGCATGCGGCCCATCTGACTACCGGAGAGGGCATGACCGAACCTGTTACCGTCCGCCGCGTCGGCGCGAGCGAAGCGATGGCCTGTGTCGATGCGCTGGCCGACGTGCTGATCGATTGCGTCGAAGGCGGCGCATCCGTCAGCTTCATGCTGCCGATCGAGCGGACGACCGCCGTCGCATTCTGGACGCGCGTGGCCGAGGGCGTCGCGAACGACGAGCGCATCCTGCTCGTCGCCGAGGATGCGTCGGGCCGCATCGTCGGCACCGTGCAGCTCGTGACCGCGCAGCCCGAGAACCAGCCGCATCGCGCGGACGTCGCGAAGATGCTCGTGTCGCGACACGCGCGCCGGCAGGGCATCGCCGCGCGGCTGATGGCGGCGGCCGACGCGGCCGCGCGCGATGCGGGCAAGACCGTGCTCGTGCTCGACACGGTGACGGGCGGCGACGCCGAGCGGCTGTACGAGCGGGCCGGCTGGCAACGCGTGGGCGTCGTGCCGAACTACGCGCTGATGCCCGACGGCGCGCTCTGCGCGACGACGTATTTCCACAAGCAGCTCGCGTGATGGCATCCGTCAAACCGCCGCCTCGATGAAACGCGCCCCTATCGCTTTCGCCCTCACGGGCCTGCTCGTCGCGCTGCCGATTGCCGCGTACGCGCTCGTCAAACCGCTGCGCGTCGTCGCGCCCGCGCTGGTTCCCGGCGTGTCGTGCCCGAGCGCCGACATCTGCACGGACGATGTCGCGACGCTCGGCGCCGCGCAGCAGCTCTACCGCGACGGCGCCGCGCGCGCGGCGGCGGCCGTCGGCGCGTTCCGCGCCGCACCGCGCATCGTGTTCTGCGCGACGCGTGCGTGCGCCGATGCGTTCGGCCTCGGCACGCGCGCGGCGCTGACGCTCGGCGATTTCGGCATCGTGATCGCGCCCCGCGGCTGGCAGACCTACTTTCTCGCGCACGAGTTGATCCATCATCGCCAGGCCGAAGTGCTCGGCAACCTGGCCGTCTTGACCAAGCCGCGCTGGCTGATCGAAGGGATGGCGTATTCGCTCAGTGACGACCCGCGCCATCCGCTCGCGCAACCGTTCGAATCGTGGCGCACGCAGTTCACGGCGTGGAATGCGGCGCGCGGCACGCAGCCGCTGTGGGATGCCGCGCGGGCAATCGAATAGTGCGACCAGGACGGCGGCGGCGCGACGAAACGCGCGCCGTTACGCCGACGCGACTGGATCGCCGCGTCGGCCGGTCAGCGCGTCCCGCCCCGCGTCCAGAATTTCGTCGGCCAGCGCGGGATCGCTGCCGGCGATCGCGCGGGACAGCACGAGCGCACCGACCATCTGGCTGAAGGCCGCAAGCGCGTCGCGACGCGTCTGCTCCGGCGTGGCGCCGTCGGTCGCCACCATCCGTTCCAGTCGATCGAGATACGCGGCGAGCCCGTGCGCGTAGCATGCGCGCGCCGTATCGGTCAGCCGCGGTGCGTCGCCCGCGAAGCCGGACAGCGGGCACCCGGCCTCGACGTTGTCGCGATGCGCGGGCGACAGATACGCCGCCACCTGCGCGTCGAGATTGCCGGCGCTCGGCGAATCCGCGCGGTCGCGCATCGCCTTTTCCATGACTTCGGCGACCAGCGCGTCTTTCGATTTGAAGTGGTTGTAGAAGCCGCCCTGCGTGAAGCCGGCCTCCTTCATCAGCTCCGTCAATCCCACCGCATCGACGCCGCGCACGCGGAACAGCCGCTCGGCGGCCGCGACGATCGCGCTTCGGTTCTCGGCAGCCTGCTGTCTGGATACGCCCATCGATCTCTCCTGATCGTTGCCGATCGCGTCGATTGAAAAACACAATGGTGATCGCCATTGACATGATCGTCCGGCGCGAACACAATGCATCGCAAAGACGATGGCGATCACCATTGACATCGAGTGTAGCCGACTTGGCAGGCAACGCAAAGCCAAGTCGGGGGCGGGGATGGCAATCGGACGACGTTTGCGACGTCGCGGGGTCATGCCGGCAGCGGATGGACGGCTCGTCGTTCGCCACCGGCGGCGCAACGGCTCGGCTAGCCTCGTTTTTCACCGGATCTCAAGCGCGTGGCGAGCCGGCGCGCAGGCGATTCATCATGCGAAAGGAACGATCATGAAGATCGAAGGTGCAGTCGTTTTCATCACGGGCGCGAACCGCGGGCTGGGGCTCGGGTTTGCGAAGCAGGCGCTCGCCCGAGGGGCGCGCAAGGTCTATGCGGCGGCGCGCGATCCGGCCAGCGTGACGCTGCCGGGCGTCGTGCCCGTGAAGCTCGACGTGACGGATCCGGCGGCGGTGGCCGCGGCGGCCGATGCCGCGCGCGACGTCACGCTGCTGATCAACAACGCCGGTATCGCGCGGCTCGGCAGCTTGACGGACGACGGTGCGGTCGACGCATTACGCGCTCACCTGGAGACGAACGTGTTCGGGATGCTGGCGATGTCGCGGGCGTTTGCGGGAACCCTCGCGGCGCACGGCGGCGGCGCGATCCTGAACATCCTGTCGGTCGCGAGCTGGGTGAACCGGCCGATCCTGTCGGGCTACGGCGTGTCGAAATCGGCCGCATGGGCGCTGACCAACGGGCTGCGCCATTCGCTGCGCGAGCAGCATACGCAGGTGGTCGGGCTGCATGCCGGCTTCATCGATACCGACCTGACGGCCGGCCTCGACGTGCCGAAGGCCACGCCGGCCGACGTCGTGCGCCAGGCGTACGACGCCATCGAAGCGGGGGCGGAGGAGGTGTCGACCGACGAATTCACGCGGCAGGTGAAGGCCGCGCTATCGTCGGGCGTCTATCTGGAAGAGCCGGCGCCGCGTTGACGCCGCCGGCAATGCGAGCCCGCCGCACGCGCGGCGGCGGGTCGTGCCGTCAGACCGTCGTGTCGATGATGCCCGGGATCTTCACGTCCGGGTTCACGTCCGCGTCGTAGTCGACACCTGCGATCTCGAAGCCGAACAGGCGCAGGAACTCGGTCTTGTAGCCGGCGAAGTCGGTCATCTCGTACAGGTTCTCGTTCGTCACCTTGTCCCACATCGCGACGACCTTGTTCTGTACTTGCGGATCGAGTTCCTTGTAGTCCGCGCGCAGGCGGCCTTCCTCGTCGACGTGCGGCGTCGCGCCGTACAGGCTGTCCTTCAGGAGGCCGTACACCTGCTCGATGCAGCCTTCGTGCGTGCCGGTTTCCTTCATCACCTTGAACAGCAGCGACAGGTACAGCGGCATCATCGGGATCGCCGAGCTGGCCTGCGTGACGACGGCCTTCAGCACCGACACGCGGGCATCGCCGCCGTGCGCGGCCAGCTTGTCGCGGATCGACAGCACCTTCTTGTCGAGATCCTTCTTCGCTTCGCCGATCGAGCCGTTCCAGTAGATGTCGTGCGTGATTTTCTCGCCGAGGTACGTGAACGCGGTGGTCTTCGCGCCGTCGGCCAGCACGCCGGCCTCGGCCAGCGCGTCGATCCACATCTGCCAGTCCTCGCCGCCCATCACCGCGACGGTGCCGTCGATCTCTTCCTGCGTCGCCGGTTCGAGCGACACGTCGCGGATCACTTCCTTGTCGGTGTCGAGGCCGCGGAACGTGACGGCCTTGCCGACCGGCTTGAGCGTCGAGCTGATGGTTTCGCCCGTCTTCGGGTGCGTGCGGCGCGGCGCCGCGAGGCTGTAGACGACCAGGTCGACCTTGCCGAGATCCTGCTTGATGGTGTCGATCGTGACCTGCTTGACCTTGTCGGAGAAGGCGTCGCCGTTGATGCTGCGCGCATACAGCCCCTTTTCCGCGGCGAATTTCTCGAACGCGGCGCTGTTGTACCAGCCTGCCGTGCCCGGCTTCGTTTCGCTGCCGGCGCGCTCGAAGAACACGCCGAGCGTGTCCGCGCCCGAGCCGAAGGCGGCCGAGATCCGGGCGGCGAGGCCATAGCCGGTCGACGCGCCGATCACGAGCACCTTTTTCGGGCCATTGGCGATCGGGCCGTGCGAAGTCACGTAGTCGATCTGTTCCTTGACGTTGGCTTCGCAGCCGACGGGATGAGTCGTCACGCAGATGAAGCCACGCACGCGCGGTTTGATGATCATGGAAACCTCTGTCTATCAGAAAGGCGGGGACGGCCTGAAATCGGAAAAATCCCGCGCATTGTAAAGGAAGCGGCCGATCGCGGGCGGGCGCGGCCGGAAGGCGTCGGATCGCCCGGTTATTTCTCTCTTGACAGAAATAACTGAAATATCTAAATTCCCCACCATGGAACTCACACCGATTGCCGAACGATTCATTCTTCACTGGGGCGAAATGGGCTCGCGGTGGGGCGTCAACCGTACTGTCTCGCAGATTCACGCGCTGCTCTACCTGGCCGGACGGCCGGTTGCGGCCGACGAGATCGCCGAGACGCTCAACGTCGCGCGCTCCAACGTCAGCACGAGCCTGAAGGAGCTGCAGGCGTGGCGGCTCGCGAAGGTCGTGCACGTGCTGGGCGATCGCCGCGACCACTTCGAGACGTCGACCGACATCTGGGAGTTGTTCAAGCTGATCGTCGAAGGGCGGCGGCAACGCGAGATCGAGCCGACGCTCACGGTGCTGCGCGAGTGCCTGACGAATCCGGACATCGCGAACGAGAGCCGCGAGACCGAACAGCGCATTCGCGACACGCTGCAGTTCGTCGAGACGCTCACGACCTGGTCCGACGAAATGCTGCGGCTCAAGCCCGATACGCTGATGAAGGCGCTCGGCATCGGCGCGAAGATCAGCCAGACGGTCAGGCGCAAGCCGTCGAAGTAAGCGGTCACGGCAGAGCGGGCACGCAGCCCGCTTTTTTCGGGGTTTTTATTTCTGTCTGTACAGAAATAACTGTAAATAGAGGATGAACATGAACGCAGCGTTGCCATCGACCTGTTCGCCCGATCGCACCGGCGCGCGCGGCATGACCGTGCTCGTGTGCGGCGCGAACGGTTTCATCGGGCAGGCGCTGTGCGCGCGGCTCGAAGGCGGCGGGCATCGCGTGCTGCGCGGCGTGCGCCGCGCGGCCGGCCCGCACGACGTCGCGATCGACTTCGCGCGGGACGTCGATCCTCGAGCGTGGCGCGCGCGGCTGAAGGGCGTCGACGTGGTGATCAACGCGGTCGGCATGCTGGCCGATCGACGCGGCGCGACGCTCGACGCCGTGCATCGCGCCGCGCCGTGCGCGCTCTTTACCGCATGCTGCCTTGCCGGCGTGGGGCGTGTGATCCAGATCTCGGCGCTCGGCGTCGAGCGCGGCGACACGCGGTACTTCGCGAGCAAGCACGCGGCCGACCGCTTCCTGCAGACGCTGCCGATCGACTTCCGCATCGTGCGCCCCGCGCTCGTCTACGGGGCGGCCGGCGCGTCCGCGCGGTTGTTCCGGATGCTCGCGAGCCTGCCCGTGCATGGACTGCCAGAGGGCGGCCGTCAGCGGCTGCGCCCGGTGCACGTCGACGATCTCGCCGAAGTCGTGGTGCGGCTCGTCGAGCACACGGGCGATTCGCGGGCGGCGGGCAGCCGCGTGATCGACGTGGTCGGCGGCGAGGAGGTCGAATACCGCGAGATGCTGGCCTGCTACCGCGCCGCGCTCGGGTTTCCGCCGGCAGCCCGCGTGACGCTGCCGGGTCCGCTGGTCGGCGCGGCGGCCGCCCTGTTGGGCACGCTGCCGGGGGCGATGCTGACGCGCGATACGTGGACGATGCTGCGCGGCGGCAACACCGGCGATCCGGCGGCCGCCGCCGCCGTGCTGGGCCGGCCGCCGCGCGGCCTCGGCAGCTTCATCGGCGCGGACGCTGGCGCATTGCGCCGCGACGCGCTCGCGATGTGGCGGCGCCCGTTGCTGTTGGGCGCGCTCGCGATCGTATGGACCTGGACGGCGATCGCGAGCGCCTTCATCCATCCGCTGCACGCGAGCCTCGCGCTGCTGGCGCCTGCGCACCTGACGGGCCTGCCCGCGTTGATCGCGCTTTACGCGGCCAGCGCGCTGGATTTCGCGTTCGGCATCGCGACCGTCGTCGCGCCGTCGCGGCGCCTGTGGGCCGCGCAAGCCGCGCTGATCGTCGCGTACTCGGCGGTCATCGCGGTCACGATGCCAGGCCTGCTGGCCGAACCGTTCGGCCCCGTGCTCAAGAACGTGCCGATTCTCGCCATCCTGTTGATCCTCTATTCAGAAGAAGAACACGCATGAATACCTATCTCGTCGTCAAGGCGCTTCATATCCTGTCTTCGGTGCTGCTGGTCGGCACGGGGTTCGGCACCGCGTTCTATCTGTTCTTCGCGAACCGCACGCGGTCGGTGCCCGCGATCGCGGCCGTATCGCGGCTCGTGGTGCGCGCCGACTGGTGGTTCACGACACCGGCCGTGATCTTCCAGCCGGCTTCCGGGCTGTGGCTCGCGCACACGGCCGGCTGGCCGTGGCATACGCCGTGGCTGCTCGCGTCGATCGTGCTGTATGCGCTCGCCGGCGCGTGCTGGTTGCCGGTCGTGTGGCTGCAGCTCGAACTTGCATCGATGGCGAAGCTCGCGCACGCGAACGGCGACGCCGCGTTGCCCGAGCGCTACTGGCGCTATGCGAAGCGCTGGGAACGGCTCGGTTATCCGGCGTTCTTCGCGATGCTGACCATTTACTTCCTGATGGTCGTCAAGCCGATGTGAGCCGGTCGCCGTCGCGCGGGAGCGGCGGCGTGCGCGGGAAAGCAGTCGATCGACCGGTTCCTGATGCCAGCGATAACAAGAAGGAGTGCAAAGCATGGATGCAAGTGAATTGGTTCTCTACTTCGACGGGCGATGCCCGTTATGCGTCGCGGAAATCCGGCGTCTTGGCGAGCGCGACGCGCGACATCGGCTGGCGTTCGTCGACATCGCCGAGCCGGGTTTCGATCCGGGGCCGCTGGGCGTCGACCTGCCCGCGCTGAATCGCGAACTGCATGCGCGCCTGCCCGACGGACGCATGCTGACCGGCATCGACGGGATCGCGGCCGCCCATGCGCTGGTTGGGCGTCGCTGGTTCGCCTCGCTGCTTCGCGTGCCGGCGATGCGTGCCGTGTTCACGCCGCTGTATCGCCGCCTGGCCCGCAACCGGTATGCGGTATCGCACTGGCTCGGGTATCGCGCGGAAGCCTGCCGTGAAGGCGGCGCGTGCAGCCTCGGCCGGAACGCCGAAAGCACGGCAGCGAATCGCCCGCCGCGCGACATCCCGCGCCGCACCGTCGTGCGCTGGATGTACGCAGCCGCGATCGCGCACCTGCTCGTTGGCGCGGCCATTCCGTGGATTGCCGGCGCATCGTGGCTCGACGCGTATCACCGGGGCATCGAGTGGCATTTCCGGTCGACCGCGGCGCCCGACGCCGCGCGCGCCCAGCAAATCTGGTGGATGTCGCTGCTTGGCGCGACGGTGCAGTGCGCCGCAGTCTGGATGCTCGCGCTCGTACATCTCGGCAACCGGTTGCGGAAGCGGGAAGTGTGGGGCTGGCTGCTGGCCGGCCTGTTGATCTGGGCGCCGCAGGACATGCTGTTGTCGTGGCAGGCGCAGGTGTGGGGGCACGTGGCGATCGACGTGGCCGCACTCGTCGCGATGGTGCCGCCGCTGGTCTGGTTGTGGAGGAGGGATACCGCATGAACATGCTGCCTGCTTTCGACTGGGCGCTCGACTTGCTGATCGTGCAGGGCGTGATGGGCGCATTCGATACGCTTTACCACCACGAACTCACGCAGGATCTGCCGCACAGCCCGCGCGCGCGGCTCGAACTGGCGATTCACGCGGTGCGGTCAGTGCTGTACGGCCTCGTGTTCGCGTCGATCGCGAACGTCGCGTTTCACGGCGCGTGGGTCGCGGTGCTCGCGGCGGTCGTGCTCGTCGAAGTGGTGCTGACGCTGTGGGATTTCGTCGTCGAGGACCAGAGCCGCAAGCTGCCGGCGACCGAGCGCGTGCTGCATACGCTGCTGGCCGTCAACGGCGGCGCGCTGTTCGGCATGATCGCGATGCAGCTCGCCGTGTGGGCGCACGCGCCCACCGCGCTGCACGCGATCGACCTCGGCTGGCGCGGCTGGCTGCTCGGCCTGTTCGCCGTCGGCGTGACGGTGTCGGGCGTGCGCGACGGGATCGCCGCGTGCCGTATCGCGCCACGCGCGCCGGCCGCCAACCCGTTCGCGGGGCAGCGGCCGGGCAACGTGCTCGTCACCGGCGGGACCGGCTTCATCGGCGAAACGCTCGTCAACCGGTTGCTCGTAGCAGGGCATACGGTCACGTTGCTGGCGCGCGATCCGTTGCGCGCGGCTTACCTGTTTCACGGCCGCGTGCGCAGCGTGACGTCCGTCGACCAGTTGCAGCCGCACGAGCGCTTCGACACGGTCGTCAATCTCGCCGGTGCGCCGGTGCTGGGCGCACGCTGGAGCAAGCGCCGGCGGGCAGTGCTGCTCGCCAGCCGCGTCGGCGTCACGCAGGCGCTGATGCGCTGGGTGGAAACCGCCGAGGTCAAGCCGCGTACGTGGATCCAGGCGTCGGCGATCGGCTACTACGGCGTGCGGCCAGGCGACGAACGGCTCGACGAAGGCAGCAGCACCGGCACCGGCTTCATGTCCGAGCTGTGCCGGCAGTGGGAGCAGTCCGTGCAACCGCTCGAGCGCCACCGCGTGCGCGCGGTGGTGCTGCGGCTGGGCATCGTGTTCGGCCCGGGCGGCGCGTTGCGCCCGATGCTGATGCCGCATTACTTCGGGCTGGGCGGCCGATTCGGCGACGGCGCGCAGGTGATGAGCTGGATTCACCGCGACGACGTGTTGCGGATCGTCGCGCGAGCGATGTCCAACGCGGGCATGCGCGGCGTCTACAACGCGGTCGCACCGGCGCCGCTGACCCAGCGCGCGTTCGTGCGGATCGTGACGAAGGTACTGCGCCGCCCGGCGTTCCTGCACGTGCCGGCCGCACCGTTGCGCGCCGCGATGGGCGAGATGGCCGAGCTGCTGCTGGACGGGCAGCGCGTGGTGCCGGCACGGCTGCATCAGGACGGATTCATGTTCCGCTTCCCGACGGCCGAGCACGCGCTGCGCGACCTGACGAATCGGCCGCACGCCGATTTCGCGCCCGCGGCCTGCCGTTTCCCGCGAGGTCGTGTATAAATTCCGCATGAACGCGTTCGGTGCGTGTCGTGCGCGCCGAATGCGCCGCATCCGACCTCACAAGGAGACTGCATGCTGCACGTCCTCGGCAAGATTCCGTCCATCAACGTCCGCAAGGTGCTGTGGCTGTGCACCGAACTGAACCTGCCGTTCGAACAGGAAGACTGGGGCGCGGGCTTCCGCACGACCCACGATCCGGCCTATCTCGCGCTGAATCCGAACGCGCTCGTACCCGTCATCAAGGATGACGATTTCGTGCTCTGGGAATCGAACACGATCATCCGCTATCTCGCGAACCGCTACGGCGGCGATGCGCTGTATCCGGCCGAGCCGCAGGCGCGTGCGCGGGTCGACCAGTGGATCGACTGGCAGGGCTCGGACCTGAACCGCTCGTGGGTCGGCGCATTCCTCGGCCTCGTGCGCAAATCGCCTGACCATCAGGATCCGGACGGCATCGCGCAGTCGATCGCGGGCTGGACGAAGCACATGCAGGTGCTGAATGCGCAGCTCGAAAAGACCGGCGCGTACGTGGCCGGCAATACCTTCACGCTCGCGGACATTCCGATCGGCCTGTCGGTGAATCGCTGGTTCGGCACGCCGTTCGAACATCCGGAATTGCCGGCGGTGTCGCGCTATATCGAACGCCTCGCGACGCGCGAGGGTTTCAAGCAGTACGCGGGCAGCGCGAATCCGTAATGCGGTGCAGATAGCGCGTGAAGCGGCGGCGTCACTGCCGCCGCTTTCTCGCGTCCGGCGGGCAACGGCCGGACGTCATGCCCCGGGCGCCGGCACCGCGTCGAGCACGCGCGCGAGAAACGCCTCGTGATTCCACGCGGCTTCCGGCCGCGACAGCCCGAGCCGTACGACCACCAACTGACGGCTCGGTACCACGCTCACGAACTGGCCTTCATGGCCGACCGCGTGAAACGCGTCGGCCGGCATCGCCCGCGCGTGCGGATCGCGATCGTTGAACGGCTCCGGCACCTTGACCCACAGCTGCGCGCCGAATTCCTGTCGCGACGACTGCGGCGTCGCGCGCGTCAGGTAGCGCACCCAGCCTTCCGGCAGCAGCCGCTGCCCGTTCCACACGCCGTCCTGCAGCAGAAGTTGCCCGAAGCGCGCCCAGTCGCGTGCGCTCGCATACATGTACGACGCGCTGACGAGCGTGCCCGACGCGTCGGGCTCGAATACCGCGCTGTGCATCCCGAGCGGCGCGAACAGTGCACGGCGCGGAAACGCGAGGTAGTCGGCGTCGCTGCCGCCCAGTGCTTCGCGCATCACGCGCGCGACGATCGCGCTCGTGCCGCTCGAGTAGGACCACTGCGCGCCGGGCGTCGCGACAAGCGGCTTCGCCGATGCGAACCGCGCGGTATCGGGCTGCGTGAACAGCATCACCGCGACATCGGACAGCGGGTCGTCGTAGTCCTCGTTGAACTGCAGGCCGCTCGTCATCCGCAGCAGCTCGTCGAGCGTGATGGCCGCGCGCGGATCGCCGCTGCCGCGCCATTCGGGCAGCAACGCCGACGCGTCCGGCGACAGCTTGTGCCGCGCGACCAGCGTGCCGACCAGCGCGGCCGTCACGGTCTTCGTCATCGACCAGCCGGGCAGCGGCGTGTCGGCCGTGAAGCCGGGCGCATAGCGTTCGGCGATCGCCTGGCCGCGCCACATCACGATCACCGCACGCGTGCGCCGCGGCCGCGCCGGATCGGGTTCGTCGAATGCGCGGTCGAGCGCGGTTTGCAGCTTGTGGGCGTCGATGCCGGCGGGCGGCGTGGCCGGTGCGGGCGGCTCGGGTGGCGGATCGGGGAGGGGCGGCAACGCGGCGGGCAAGGTGGCCGCCGCCGCACCGGTCGCGGGCACGAGCGCGAGCGTGCAGCCGAGTCCCGGCCGGAAGTCGGCTTCGCGTTCGGCGAAGCCGGCGAAGGTCGCCACCGCGCGATGACGGTCGGGGTCGATCGACGGGCGCACCAGTTTCAGCAGCGGATGGACGCCGGCCATGATGTCGACGTCGATCACGGACGCGGCCGGGCGGCCCGACACGAATACGCCCGAGCACAGCGCCTTGGCCGCATAGCCGGTCGCGATCGGCGCAAGCCGGGACAGCATGTAGCCCGTGTAGCCGAGCGCGGCAACGAGCATGAACGCGACAGCGCGCAGAATCACTTTCTTGAGGGGGATCGTCATGCGCGAGCATCCTCGGTGGCGTGCCGGCCGGCAACGATGCGGCAGTGTCGCAGGTTCGGGCGAGGCGTTGCAATCGCAGCCGCGTGACGCGCGATGACGGCCGCGTGCGTTCGCGCTGCCGCGTGCCCGACAGGTCGGCCGGCGTCGCGCGTCGGGGCGAGTTGATATCGGGCCGGCCATCGGCCGATAATCGTCCGGCATTGCTCTCTCCCAGTCCCACTGTCCAACCGAGATCGGAAAACGCCATGTCCTACGACAACAACAACCCGTTCGCCAGGATCCTGCGCGGCGAACTGCCGTGCGTGAAGGTCGCCGAAGACGACGCGACGCTCGCGATCATGGACCTGATGCCGCAGGCCGACGGTCACGTGCTCGTGATTCCGAAGGAGCCGGCCGCGCAGATCTTCGAGCTGTCCGGCGATGCGGCCGCGGCCGGCATCCGCATGACGCAGCGCGTCGCGGCGGCGGTGCGCGCGGCGCTCGATCCGGACGGCGTGTTCATCGGCCAGTTCAACGGCGCGGCAGCCGGCCAGACGGTCCCGCACGTGCATTTCCACGTGATTCCGCGCTGGGAAGGCGCGGAGCTGCGGATGCATGCGCGCGACGTCGCCGACGCGGCGACGCTCGAAGCGCTCGCGCAGCGCATTCGCGCCCGCTTCGTGTAACGGCCCGACGTACTCGGTGCAGCCGCCGTCCACCGACCGCCGTGCCGCCCGAGCGTGTTTCAGCGGTCACACCAGGTAACACGTGTAACCGCCCGGGAAACTCGGCCGGCCAGGCCCGGCGCTAGACTCCGCGCATTGTTTCATCGAGCGACAGGAAGGGCGGATCGCCCCTTCGTGCCGGCCGCCGCCCGTCGCGGCGGCACGGCCTTCGCGCGGTGCCGTTCGTTTTTTGCGCGGGGAACCGAGTCATGTCCAGACTTCTCATCACGCTTGCCTTGATCGCCGGCCTGTCCGGCTGCTACGTCGCGCCGCCGTACGGTTACGCGCCCGCGCCGGCTTACTACGGTTACGGCTACGGCTATGCCCCCGCGTACTACGCGCCGCCCGTCAGCGTCGGAATCGGCGGCCACTTCCGCATCCGCTGATCCGCTGTAGGGCGCCCGCCTCGGCCATATCGGCCCGGTCGGCCGCCCGCGGCTCGACGATGCGCGCGAACGCGCGCGCCGCATGACCGCGGCGCACGGCACCGGGTTTGTGCAGTTCCTATACTTCACGGGAAAGCACGCCCCCGCGAGGCCGTCATCATGACCGTTACTCCCAAGGTCGTCGTCCTGTCGAGCGTCTCCACGCTCGTCTATCTCGGGCTCGCCGTCCTCGGCAGCGGCGGGTTCGCCGCGTTCTTCTCGCATCCGTCGTTGATCGTCGTCGTCGTCGCGACGCTCGCGATGGCCGTCGCCGCGCTGTTCACCGAAGGCAACCTGAGCAGCGGCGAGCGCGAGAACCGCGACAATCGCTGGGTGCTCGCGGCGTTCGCGGCGAGCGGCTTCCTGCTTGCGTACTTGCCCGCGCTGACCGACCGGCTCGACGTCTGGACCTTCGGCGGCGACACCGTGCGCTGGATCGGCGTCGTGCTGTACATCGCGGGCGGCGTGCTGCGCATCTGGCCCGTGTTCGTGCTCGGCAAGCGCTTCAGCGGGCTCGTCGCGATCCAGCCGGGCCATACGCTCGTGACGGGCGGCATCTACAGCCGCATCCGCAATCCGAGCTATCTCGGTCTGCTCGTCAATTCGCTCGGCTGGGCGTTGGTGTTCCGTTCGGGCGTCGGCGTGCTGCTGGTCGTGCTGATGCTGGTGCCGCTCGTTGCGCGGATCCGCTCGGAGGAGGCATTGCTGCGTTCGCAATTCGGCGCCGAATACGACGCGTACTGCGCGCGGACGTGGCGCTTGCTGCCCGGCGTGTACTGACCCCGCCATCTTTTCGCCGCCCGTCGTTCGGAGGCCGCTTACCGCATGTGCAGATGTGTTGCCACGTGTGTCTCGAACGTGCGTTCGCGTGCATGAGCGGTCTATTCCGGAACGGGGCCGGACCCTCGCACAAGTCAATACCAGCAAGGATTTCGAGCGATTTACGGTACGCGTGCGGTATGCGCGATTCGTAAACAACTTGTTACCAGAATGTCTACGGCAGGAATGCGGGACCGGTGCTATTCTTCGCCGCAAGCTCATTGAAATGAATTGGTCCGCGGTTCGGCACAATGCCTGGCCCGACGTCGATCGATTCAGATCGTCGTACCGAGCGGACCTCGATAACCAGAATTGCGAACAAGGAAGAATACGGGAATGTGGAAGAAAATCGCCCCCGCTCTCGTCGTCGCCGTGCTGACCGGCGCGACCGCACTGCCGGCAGTGGCCGGTGACTTGAACAACGCGCTCGGCGGCGCGCTCGGCGGGGTTGCCGGCGCAGCGGTCGGCGGCGCGGTCGGCGGCAGCACCGGCTCCGTCATCGGCGGCGCGATCGGCGGCGGCGCCGGCGGCGCGGTGACGTCGAACCGTCGCGAGCGCACCGGCGCGATCATCGGCGGCGCCCTTGGCGGCGGCGCAGGTACCGCCGCAGGCAACGCGATGGGCGGCCGTACGGGCGGCCTGCTGGGCGCGGCAGTCGGCGGCGGCGCCGGCGCGGCACTCGGCGGCAACATGTCGCGCAGTTCGTACGATCGCGATCACGGCGACCGCGGCTACCGTCACCGCAAGCATCGTCACCACCGCGACTGGGACTGATCGCCGCTGGCGCGGCACGGTGCGCGAGCCGCGCACCGGCGCGCCGACGGCGTCGGCATCCCGACGCGAACTTCAGCCCGGCGTCCTGCCGGGCCGCTTCGCCGGCCAGACCGGCGATTCTCCTCTGGCTGCATCAGCCGCTGCCGTGTGCCCGATCGACGGGCCGGCCATTCTCCTCCCGCCGTTTTGCCCGTTTCTCGACGACATCGTCTGCCGCGTCCGAACGCATCCGCACAGGATCGGCCGAACGACATCTGTTTTTCCTTCGACACGTCGACTCGTTCCAACCTGACTTGACCTGATCGTCTCCCGCGATCCTGTCGCAGCGATCCGCTGCCCCGCACGTAGCAACCGACTTCGATCCGCGCCACGAAATGCACCGAGACTGTCGCTTGCGCGCCGCATTGCCGTGTATCGACGCATTCCGGCGAACGTCGCAACCGTCAGGATTTCCCCGATAGTCGGCCCGTCCCTCGACGCTTCCCGACCGCGCATCACGGGCGCCGGCGGGTAGTGGCAAATCGAATGGATGTCATCGCAACATTTAATTGGTCGATCGGGATCGACTTCGCTATCGTCGGCGATGCTCGCGTACGGCACCGAACCGTGCCGTCGTCCGCGCCTCGCCGCATGATCGCGAGCGCGGCGGCCCGGCCGCCGGCCCGACGACTCGGGCCGCCGCGTCCGCCGAACCGGACGGACCCGACGCGAAGCCTGGCCGACCGATCGAAGGCGCATGCGCTTTCAAGCCACCCCGGCAACGATGTCCCGCCGTCGCATGCGTGCCCCACGCGCATGCGGACCGCCCGACGTCGTTTGCGCCCGGGGCCGGACCAACCCATTGCCTGGATGCAATATGTCTAAGACAACGTATTACGCGCCGCACGGCGGCCACCCGCCGCAAACGGATCTGCTGACCGATCGCGCGATGTTCACCGAGGCGTACGCGGTGATCCCGAAGGGTGTGATGCGCGACATCGTCACGAGCTGGCTGCCATTCTGGACCCACACGCGCCTGTGGGTGATCGCCCGCCCGCTGTCGGGTTTCGCGGAAACCTTCTCGCAGTACATCGTCGAAGTGAATCCGGGCGGCGGCAGCGACAAGCCCGAGCAGGACAAGAAGGCCGAAGCCGTGCTGTTCGTCGTCGAAGGCGAAGCCGAGCTGACGCTGCAAGGCAAGCAGCACACGCTGAAGCCGGGCGGCTACGCGTTCATTCCGCCGGGCGCGGACTGGACGCTGCACAACGTCAGCGATGCGGCGGTGCGTTTCCACTGGATCCGCAAGCATTACCAAGCCGTCGACGGCATTCCACTGCCCGAAGCGTTCGTGACGAACGAGCAGGACGTCGAGCCGATCCCGATGCCGGGCACCAACGGCGCATGGGTGACGACGCGCTTCGTCGACATGAGCGACATGCGTCACGACATGCACGTGAACATCGTGACGTTCGAGCCGGGCGGCGTGATTCCGTTCGCCGAAACGCACGTGATGGAGCACGGCCTGTACGTGCTGGAAGGCAAGGCCGTTTATCGCCTGAACCAGGACTGGGTCGAGGTGGAAGCCGGCGACTTCATGTGGCTGCGCGCGTTCTGCCCGCAGGCATGCTATTCGGGCGGGCCTGGGCGGTTCCGTTACCTGCTGTACAAGGACGTGAACCGTCACATGAACCTGACGCTGAACCCGGCGCGCTGAAGCGCGACGTAGGTCGGATACGAAAGCCCGCCGGTGTGAGCCGGTGGGCTTTTTTCATGGGCGATGCGCGCGGTGTGGGGCTACCGGTCGAGCGCGGCCGCAGCCAGCGCGGCGATCTGCAGCCGCGTATCGGGCGGCAGCTCGTCTTCGATCAACCACACGGCCGACAGCCCCGACCACGCGAGTATCCACTGCAGCAGCCGGCGCCGGTCGAGTCGTGCGGCGTCGGCCACGAGCACGATGCGCCGCTCGAAACGCACGGGATCGACCGCGATGTCGTGAGCGGGATTGCAGAACAGGTTCGCGTAGTCGAACGTGCGCTCGCCGCGCAGCCCTTTCGGGTCGATCGCGCGCCAGCCGCGATCGTCGAAATGAAGAATGTTGTCGTGGTGAATGTCGCCGTGCAGCACGACTTCGTCCACGGATGGCTTGGCCAGCAACTGGCGAGCGACCGCCGCCGAACAACGCAGCGCATCGTGGTCCGCATCGCTCGACAGCAGCGCGTAGAACCAGTCATGCAGCGGCACGACCGCAGGCACCTGCGGCGCACGATGTGCGTGCAGCCGCGCCACGACGTCGCAGGCGATGCGCATCGTGTCGTCGTCGTGGCCTGCTGCCGACAATGCGGCTAGCGATGGCGCCGGCTGCGCGCGTTCGAGCAGGATCGCGTCGCCGTCGTGCCGCCACACCTGCGCGGCGCCTTGCCCATTCCACCACGCCATCAGCGCATTGCCGCGGCGCTCTTCGTCGCATGTGGCGACTTTCAGCATCGCGGGCCGCGCGCGCCAGACGACCGGCAACAGGCCGCCGCTCGCGGTCAGGATCGGGCCGCCGTCGGGGACGAGGCCCCACAGGTCGAGATATCGATCGAACATCACGCGATGGTACAGGCGAACCGGCTCGCGCGCCGCGCGGTCCGCCATGTCCGCGTGCCGCAGGCCCGCACGCGCGCCGCGAACCGACCCGCCGCCCTTTCCTAAATAAAATTTAGCCAGCCAAACTTTGGCTAAAGAATGTTCCGGTTTCACGTCATCCCTTCGACAATGCGCGCCTTTCGCGACCGATCAGCGCCGCTCGCGCGCCGGCCGTCGCGGCATTGAAGAAGGAGCCCGACATGACCGACCCCACCGCCAACCTGCCGCCGCCCGCGCCGCCCTCCGCACCGCCGCGCCGCCGCCGCGTATGGCGCACGCTCGCGGGCGCGTTGCTCGGCCTGACGCTTGCGTGCGCCGGCATCGGCGCCTGGACGATCGGCCGCATCTGGACGCAGTTGCCGTCCGTCGAACACCTGGCCGTCTATCGTCCCGCGCTGCCGTTGCGGATCTTCTCGCGCGACGGCGACCTGCTGGCCGAATACGGCGTCGAGCGGCGCGAGTTCGTGCCGCTCGAGCGCATCCCGCCGCTGATGCGGCATGCGCTGCTCGCGGCCGAGGACGCGAAGTTCTACGAACACGGCCCGGTCGATGTCGGCGGCCTCGCGCGGGCGACGTTCGCGAACGTCGTCACCGGGCAGCCGGGGCAGGGCGGCAGCACGATCACGATGCAGGTCGCGCGCAACTTCTACCTGACGCGCGACAAGGTGTTGAGCCGCAAGCTCGCCGAGATTCTGATGGCGGCCAAGCTCGAACGCGAATACAGCAAGGACAAGCTGCTCGAGCTGTACATGAACGAGATCTATCTGGGCGAGCGCGCGTACGGCTTCGCGGCGGCCGCGCACGTGTACTTCGGCAAGCCGCTCGACGCACTGAGCGCGGGCGAGGCGGCCGTGCTCGCCGGGTTGCCGAAGGCGCCGTCCGCGTTCAACCCCGTCGTCAACCCGGCGCGCGCGACCGCGCGGCGCAACTACGTGCTCGGCCGGATGCATGCGCTCGGCCAGCTCGACGATGCGGCGTATCGCGCGGCCGTCGACGCGCCGATCGTGCTGGCGACCACGCCGCCGCCGGGGATCGTCGCGGCGCCGTACGTCGCAGAGCGCGCGCGCCGTATGATGGTCGAGCGGTTTCACGACGACGCGTACACGCTGGGCCTCGACGTGACGACGACGATCTCGATGCGCGACCAGCGCGCGGCCGAAGCCGCGCTCCAGCGCACGCTGAGCCGGCAGCCGCGCGCGAAGCGCGACATGCGCAACGGGCTCGAAGGCGCGCTCGTGTCGCTCGATGCGGCCACCGGCGACATGCTCGCGCTGGTCGGCGGCGCGGATTTCGACCGCAACGTGTTCGACCATGCGCTGCAGGCGTATCGCCAGCCGGGGTCGAGCTTCAAGCCGTTCGTCTATTCGGCGGCGCTGGAGAAGGGCTACTTCCCCGGCGTGCTCGTCGACGATACGCAGCGCACGCTCACGCACGCGGAAACCGGCGCGCGGCCGTGGCGTCCGCGTAATTTCGGCAATCGCTACGAAGGCTTCATCCCGGTGCGGCGCGGGCTCGTGCGCTCGAAGAACCTGGTCGCGGTCAGCCTGATGCAGGCGGCCGACGCGCGCTACGTGCAGCAGCACGCGGTGCGTTTCGGCTTCGACGCGCAGCGCAATCCGGCGTCGCTGCCGCTCGCGCTCGGCGCGGGCGCCGTGACGCCGCTCGAACTCGCGAGCGCATACGGCGTGTTCGCGAACGGCGGGACGCGGATGGAGCCGCGCCTGATCCTGTCGGTGAAGCAGCGCCACGGCGGCGCGATGTACGAGGCGACCGTGCCGGCGGGTGAGCGGGTCGTATCGGCGCGCAATGCGTTCGTGATGGACAGCATGCTGCGCGACGTCGTGCGGGCCGGCACCGCGCGCGGCGCGCTCGCGCTGCGGCGTGACGACACGGCGGGCAAGACGGGCACGTCGAACGGGTCGAAGGACGTATGGTTCGCCGGCTACTCGTCGGGCATCGTCGCGGTCGCGTGGCTCGGCTACGACACGCCGCGCCCGATGGGGCGCGCGACCGGCGCGACGCTGGCGCTGCCGGTCTGGCTCGACTACATGAAGACGGCCGTCGACGGGCGCACGCCGGTCGCCGCGACGCCGCCGCAGGACGTCGCGCTCGTCGACGGCGATTTCGTCTACGCCGAATACACGCGCGGCACGTGCACGGCCGACGTGCCGGCGTATATCCGCAGCCGCTTTGCATGCGGCTGCGCGGCGGCCGTCGATGCGCCGGATGCGCCGGATGCGCCGGATGCGCCGGCCGACCACGGCAAGCGCGACGCACCGATGCCCGCCGCCGTCGATGCGGCCGAGCGTGAACGCGTGCTCGACCTGTTCCGGACCGACGACTGACGCGCGCCATGCATACGCTCTATCTGATTGCGATCGTCGCGGAAGCGATGTCGGGGGCGCTGATGGGCATGCGCCGCGGGATGGACCGCTTCGGGCTCGCGCTCGTCGGCGCGGTGACGGCGCTCGGCGGCGGCACCGTGCGCGACGTGCTGCTCGGCCACTATCCGCTCGGCTGGATCGCGCATCCCGAATACCTGGTGATCACGCTCGTCGCCGCGACCGTCGCGTCGTGGGCGGCGCGGCACGTCGCGCGGATGAAGACGCTGTTCGTCACCGTCGATGCGATCGGCCTCGCGGCGTTCACGATCATCGGCTGCGACATCGGCGCATCGACCGGCACGGCGCCGATCATCGTGGTGCTGGCCGGCGCGATCACCGGCGTGTGCGGCGGGATGCTGCGCGACCTGCTGTGCAACGAGATGCCGCTGATCCTGCGCGAGGAACTGTATGCGAGCGTCGCGTTCGTCACGGGCGCGCTGTATGTCGGGATGCAGCATGTCGGCATCGACGCGGGATGCGCGACGCTCGTCGCGCTGGCGGCCGGCTTCTCGATGCGGATGCTCGCCGTGCGGCTCGGCTGGAAGATGCGAAGCTTCGGCGCGGCGGACGTCGAGCATTGAGTACTCGTGCCCGAGCCTGCGCGCCGGCGTTCAGTCCGGCTGCATCACCTGGAAGACGTTTCCTTCCGGGTCGATGCCGTCGACCATCCGGTACGGGAAGCCGTCGTAGCGCTTCAGCGCGTGCACGGTCACGCCGTCGCGGGCGAGCCGGTCGCGATACGCGTCGATATCGGCGTCGATCGTGAATACGAGCTTCGCGTTACCGGCGGCCACGTTCGCGTTCGTGCTTGCCGATGCGGCCGCAGGGCGGAACGCCGGGCCGGCCCGATGCAGCGCGAGCTCGATCGCGCCCGCGTCGAGCACGGCCCATTCTCCGTCGATTTCCTCGATGACGGGCAGCGCGAAATGCCGTCGATAGAACGCCTTCAGCAACGCGACGTCGCGGACGTACAGGATGATGCGGGTCATCGGAAGCGGCACAGGGGCACCTCGAAGGGGAGATACGACGGATCTGGAAAGAACGCCGCAGCCAAAGGCGGCGTACGACATCGAGCGACGCAACGATCGCGCGACACACGCCCGCGCTACGCGGGCACCATCACCGGCGGCGTCCCGTCGCCGGTTTCCACCATCTTCACCGCGAAGCCATAGCACCGCGCGATATGGGCCGGCGTCATCACGTCGCGCGGTGCGCCATGCGCGACGATCGTGCCGTCGACGAGCATCGCGATCGCATCCGCATGTCGCGCGGCGAGGTTCGGATCGTGGACGATCGCGAGCACGCCGAGCTGCCATTCGCGCGCGACGGCGCGCACGGTATCGAGCAGGCGGTGCTGGTGCGGGAGATCGAGCGCGGCGGTCGGCTCGTCGAGCAGCAGGTAGCGCGGGCCGGGTTCCGTCGTGTCGTGGTCCGGCCACAGCTGCGCGAGGACGCGTGCGAATTGCACGCGCGCGAGTTCGCCGCCCGACAGCGTCGTGACGTCGCGGCCGACGAGCGCATCGGCGCCCGCGCGTTCGAGCGCGCGCCACGCGATGTCGCGATCGCGGTGTGCGATCACGTGCCGCGTACCGCCGCGCCGCGTATGCGGATAGCGGCCGAGCAGCACGATTTCGTCGACGCTGAACGGGAAGGCCGGCTGCGCGGCCTGCGGCAGCACCGCGCGCAGGCACGCGAGCCGCCGCGCGTCGATGCGCGCGAGCGATTCGCCGTTCAGCGTGACGTCGCCCGTCACGCGCACGCCGTTCGGCGCGGCGCTGCCGGTCAGCTCGCCGGCGAAGGCTTTCAGCAGCGTGCTCTTGCCCGCACCGTTGCGGCCGAGCAGCGCCGTCACGCGGCCGGGTTCGATCGACAGCGACAGGTCGCGCAGGATCGTGCCGTGCCGGCGGGCGACGTCGAGGTGGTGGGTGGTCAGCATGGTCGTCTCGAAGAAGGGATCACCCGCCGAGCGCGCCGCGGTTCTTCCACAGCAGCACGAGGAAGAACGGCGCGCCGAGCAGCGCGGTCAGCACGCCGAGCGGAATGTCGGCGGGCGCGGCGACGGTGCGCGCGGCGAGATCGGCCGCGAGCGTCAGCAACGCGCCGAGCAATGCGGCGCCGGGCAGCACGATGCGCTGGTCGGGGCCGCACGCGAGGCGCATGCAATGCGGCGCGACGAGCCCGATGAAGCCGATGATGCCCGCGCACGACACGAGCGCGCCGACCGCGAGCGCGACCGCGACGAGCACGCGCCGCTTCAGTTGCTGCACGGGCACGCCGAGATGCAGCGCTTCGGTTTCGCCGAGCTGCAGCGCGTTCAGCGCGTCGCGTTCGCGCACGAGCAGCATGCAGCCTATCGCGACGCACGGCGCGACGGCCGCCAGCGTCGACCATTGCGCGCCGCCGAGGCTGCCGAGGCTCCAGAAGGTCAGCGAACGCAGCTGTGCATCGTCGGCGACGAACGTGAGCAGCCCGATCGCCGCGCCGGCCAGCGCATTGATCGCGATGCCGGCGAGCAGCAGCAGCGGTAGCGCAAGCCGGCCGCGCGACGCGGCCAGCCGGTAGACGAGCGCCGCGACCGCGAGGCCGCCCGCGAACGCGGCGACCGGCAGCGCGGCCGCGCTCGCGTGGGCGGCGAAGAGCGCGGGGCCGAGCACGATCAGCACGGTCGCGCCGAGCGCGGCGCCGCTCGACACGCCGACGAGCCCCGGATCGGCGAGCGGATTGCGGAACAGCGCCTGCATCGCGGCGCCGGTCGCGCCGAAGCCGCCGCCGACCAGCAGCGCGAGCGCGACGCGCGGCGCACGGATGTCGAACAGCACGGCGCGCGCCTGTTGCGCGGCCGCGTCGCCGCTCAGCGCGGCCCAGGCTTGCGCCAGCGGAATGCGGTACGCGCCGACGCACAGCGCGACGACGGACATCGCGCCCACCAGAACGGCGAGCGCGGCCAGGACGAACGGCGCGAAGCGGCGTGACGTGCCGACGCGCGCGGCGCCGGTGCGCGAGGCGGACGATGACGCGTTGAAGGACGAAACGTGAGCGGGCATCGGGTCGATCCGGAATCAGGCGAGCGCATCCGACAGGCGTCGATGCAGGGTCGTGACGGCGAGCGGCAGGCGCGGGCCGAAGCCGAGCAGGAACAGCGCGTCGAGCGACACGACGCGCCGCGCGCGGCCGGCCGGCGTCGCGCCGAAGCCGGGTGTCGCGAGCAGCGCGGCGTGACCGCCGACGGCCGCCAGCCCTTCGTCGGAGATCAGCACGACGTCGGGTGCGGCCGCCGCGAGCGCCTCGGTCGTCAGCGGCTTGTAGTGATCGAAGCCCTGCATCGCGTTGCGCGCGCCCGCGTAGCGGATCATCGCGTCGGCGGCGGTGCGCTGGCCGGCGACGAGCGCCTGGGTGCCGGTATGGTTCAGCACGAACAGCACGCGTGGCGGCTGCGCGCCGCCGGGCACGCGCGCGGCGACCGCGTCGCGCGCGGCCTGCCAGTCGCGATCGAAACGCCGCAGCAGCGCGGCGCCGGCGTCGCGCACGTCGAGCGCTTGCGCGACGCCGGCGATCTTTGCGCGTACCGATTCGACGTCGTGGCGCTCGTCGAACGTCGTCACCGTGACGCCGGCGCCTTTCACTTGCGCGATCGCCGTCGGCGGGCCGGCTTCCGCCGATGCCAGCACGAGATCGGGCCGCAGCGACAGCAGCCCTTCGGCCGACAGCGCGCGCTGGTAGCCGACCTTCGGCAGGCGCTTCGCGGCGTCGGGATACGTGCAGGTCGTGTCGGCGCCGATGAGCCGGTAACGCGGCGTCTCGGCGCCGCCGAGCGCGAACGCGGTTTCCGCGAGCGCACCGCCGATCACGATCACGCGTTTCGGGGTGGCCGGCGCGGCCTGGGCGAGCACGCCGCCGGGCAGCGCGGCCGCGAGCGCGCCGGCCAGCAGCGACCGGCGGCCCGGATCGAACGGCCGCGCGCTCACCGCGCGGCTCCGCGGGCGGCCGCCGGCAGCGTCGCGACGAGCGCACGCCAGTCGTCGCGCTCGATCTTGCCGGGCTTGCGCTCGCCGAACAGCAGCGCGACGTGGTCGCCCTGTCGGTCGAACAGCTCGAGCGACGTGACGATGCCGTCGCTCGTCGGCTTCTTCACGACCCACGCGGCGGCGATCAGGTCTTCGCGCACATGCAGGTTGAACCCGGGATCGAGCACGTTGATCCACGCGCCGACCTCGCGCACGTTCGCGACGGGGCCCGTATGGATCTGGATCATTCCCGCGTTGCCGACGAACACCATGATCGGCTGGCCGCTCTTCGCCGCCTGTTCGAGCACGTGGCGCAACGCATGCGCGGTTTCGACCGGATACGCGTAGTGCGGATCGGCGAGACGCAACGCCTGCATGCGGCTCACGCCGAAGCGCTGCGTGATGCCGAAGAACTGATGCGTGTCGGTCATCGCGTCCCACGCGGCGCGAAAGCCTGCGACGTCGATCTCGGTGTCCGCGCGCTCGGGCGTTTTCGGCGCGGCGGGCGCGACCTCGAGGCCCGGCTCCTGCGACGGCGCGCGCCAGCGTTCGACGAACGCGTCGTATGCGGCATGATCGCTGTGCGCGCGCAGGTAGACCTTGTGGATCGCATAACCCTGCGCATCGAAGAACTGCAGGCTCTTCAGCGGGCCGTGCGCGGTTTCGTCGCGCACCGCGAACGCCGACACCCAGTGACGATAGAAGATGCGCAGGTCGATGTCGCCGAGCGCGAGGCCGACGGGGCCGTCGTGGCTCATCTGCGCGTACTCGCCGTCTTTTTCGTGGACGGCCGTGTCGTTGCGCGTGAGCGCCATCACGCGGCCAAGACGCGGCATTTCCTCGAACATCGTCGGAAAGCGCGCGTCGAGCCGCACGACGTGCTCGCCGACGAACGCGGCGAGCGCCTCGGCTTCGCTGACGCCGAGCGCCTGCGCGACGTCGCGGTTGCGCAGTTGGCGCTCGGTCTTGAGCTTGATGAACGCGTCGCGCAGCGCGGCGGCCGCGCGGGCCGGCGTGGCCGATTGACCGGGAAGGGCGGATGGCATCATGTCGGACTCCTTCAAGTAACGGTTGGGGTGGCAGCGCGGGCACCGCGCATCAGAAATCCACTTTCATGCTGACGGCGACCGTGCGGCCGGGCGACGAATACGCATCGAGCACCTGCGAATCGGCCGCGATGCCGCGCACGTCCGACCAGTTCCAGTACTTGCGGTCGAACAGGTTGCGGATGCCGATCGTCGCGCTCACGTGCTTGTTGAAGCGGTAGCCGCCGCGCAGGTCGACGACGAACGACGACGGCGGCGTGAAGCACGCCTTGTTCGAACAGTCGGACTTGTCGACGTCCTTGTCGCGTTTGGCGGCCTGGAACAGCAGGTCGGTCTGCACGAACCAGCGTTCGCCCGGCTCGTACCGCACGCCGAACACGGCCGAGAACGGGTTCACGGTGTTGAGCGGCTGGCTGGCCGCGCCGTCGTTCTGCGTCGAGCCTTTCGTGAACGCCATCGCCGTCTTCAGCGTGACGCCGTTCGGCATCACCCATTCGGCGCGGCCTTCGAGGCCGTGGATGCGCGCGTCGGCGAAGTTCACGTACTGGAACACGAACGGGTCGACCGGGCGGCCGCTGCCGGCGATCGTCGTGCGCGAGATGAAGTTGCGGTAGCGGCCGGTGAACGCGGCCGCGCTGTAGCGCACGACGCCGTAGCCGGTGCCGGCCTTTCCGCGCAGGCCGGCTTCGAACGTGTCGCTGGTTTCGGGCTTCAGGTTCGGATTGCCGATCGACGTGTAGCCGTACACCGGATTCGAGAAGCTGCTGTTCACCTGGTCGGGCGTCGGCGCGCGGAAGCCATGCGCGTACTGCACGTACGGAATGACCGCGGGCGTGATCTCGTAGAGCACGGCGACGCGCGGCGACAGTTCGTTCGCGCTCGTCGACACGGCCTTGCCGGTGAACAGCGGATCGTTTTCGGTCGGGCTCAGCCGGTACGTGTCGAAGCGCAGGCCCGGCGTGACGAGCAGGCGGCCGTAGCCGATCTGGTCCTGCACGAACGCGCCGAACAGCGTGTAGTCGGTGTCGGGGAACGCCTTGTTCGGGAACGCTTCGCCGACGCCCGGCACCGTGCCGTCGCGCATGTTCGTCACGCGCGACAGGCTGCCGTCCACGCCGTACAGCAGCTTGTGCGCGAGCGGGCCGGTCGCGAAGCCGCTTTCGGCGAACGCGGCGCCGCCGAACGTGCGTTCCTTGTACTGGTTGTCGCGCGAGCGCGATTTCAGCGGCGCGCCGCGCGTCTCGAACGCGTACTGGTCCTGCTTCGCGTCCTGGTAGTAGAACTGCACGTGCGCGGTCTGGAACCAGCGAAATGCGTCGTCGCGGAAGTCGTAGTCGACGCTGAAGCGGTTGCGCTCGAGCCGGTCGCGAGTCGTGAGGCCGCGCGTCGCCGGCGCATTGATCGCGGAGAGCACATCCGTGCTCACGCGCCGCTGCACCGTTTCGGCGGTGAGCTTGATCGTGTCGCGCGCGGTCGGCGTCAGCACGAGCTTGCCGAGCAACGATTCCGAATAGACGTCCTGCGGGTTCGACGTCGTGCGCAGCGTGCTCGCCGAGTTGTTGCCGCCGCGCGTGTCGACCTCGTGGCCGCGCCGGCCGTCGGCGATGATCATCCCCTGGATGCGATCGTTGCCGCCCGCGGCCGACACGGTCGCGCCGACGCTGCGGTCGGCCGAGTCGTAGCTCGGCCGGAACGAGAAGTAATGGGGTTTGCCGTAGATCGACAGCAGGTCGCGCGGATCCTTCGTGATGAAGTTCACCGCGCCGGTCAGGCCGTCGCTGCCGTAGAGCGCCGACGCCGGCCCGCGCAGGATCTCGATGCGCTTGAGCGTGTCGAGATCGGCGTAGTCGCCGCGCCCGGCTTCGAGCGGCCCGAACGAGAACGCGTTCGGCAGGCGAATACCGTCTTCCATCAGCAGCACGCGATTGCCCTCGAGGCCGCGGATGTTGATGCTCGAATCGCCGTCGCGGCCGCCGCCGAGCGCGGCGCTGCCGGGCCGGTACGCGGTGCGGCGCACCGTGATGCCGGGCTCGTAGCGCAGCGCGTCCTTGATGTTGGTGGCCTGCTGCGCTTCGAGATCCTCGTCGGTGATCACCGACACGGACGCCGCCGTGCGGCTCGCCGCGGTGGCGGTGCGGGTGGCCGTGACGGTGACGGGGTCGAGCAGCGCCGCATCGCCGCGCGTGGACGCGGCGGCGGTCAGGACGGCGGCAGGCGGGGTGGCGCCTTGCGGCGACGAATCGGCGTGAGCCGTGGCGGCGGACAGGCCGAACGCGCCGAACAGCGCGGCACAGATCGGCCGCCGCGCCAGCGTATAGCAATGCACAGGTGGTCTCCCATTGACGATAACAAGCCCGAAGGCTGGCTGGGTGACGCGTTCACCTGGCTGGCCCGTTTGCGCGCGGCATGCGGCAAACGGCGATTTGAAAGGCAACTGACAATTTTGTCAGTGTAAATGAGAATTATTATCGATACAAGGACGCGAAGCGACCTGCGCGAGTGAGCGCTCGCATGCGCGGCGCGCGCGAGCCGGGACGGAAATTCGAGGGAAAAGGGCCTTAAGCGAGCGCTTCGATGCGAATCAACAGGTTGCGCGTATGCGCGATGAACGCATCGTGTGTCGCGCGATCGCCGTGGCTTTCGATACCGGCCTGTTCGGCGAACGCGATCTGTTCGGTGTAGAGATCGACGAGCGCACGGCGTTCGTCAAGGGGAAGCGCGCGGATCATCGACACGATCAGCAGTTCCTGTGCGCGAAGCATGCCGGACAGCGATTGGGCGTTCATGCTGGCCTCCTCGGACGATGCGGCGGCGGGCCGCTCTTTCCATACTAGGCGGTCGGCAGTCGCCGCGCACGCGCGGAACGCGAGATGACGACGCGGGAAGCCGATTCGACGAAGCTGCGTCGGCCCGCAGCAACGAGGCGCCGCGCGAGCCGATACGCGCCGCGCGCATCCGCGGATCGCGAACCGAAGCGCGCCGCGACGCGAATGGAATCAGCTGGCCGCCGTCGCGGCCTGTGCATCGCGCACGACCTGCGCGACGCGTTCGACGAACTCGGCGTCGACGCTCGACAGCGCTTCGCGCTTGCCGTCGGGCATCTCGACCAGCAGGCGATACGTGATGTCCTGCGTGGCCCAGGCGAGATAGCCGACGACGACGAGCATCACGCCGACCACCAGCGCGGCGCTCGACGCGCCGATGCCACCGGCGACGGCGATGGCCGCGCCGATCAGCGAGATCAGCGACGGCACGAGCCGGTTCTTCGGAATCTTGACGACGTCGACGTGGCGAATGTCACGCAGTGCGAATACCTGCCCCGCGGCCGACAGGCCGTTGCGCGTGACCATGACGCCGCGCTCGTTGAATGCGTTTTCCATCGTGTGTTGCGTGGACGAAAACGCGCAGCGTAGCAGGTTTCGTTGCCGCGTCAAACGAGACCGACTGCCGCACGATGCGTGCGGCGCGGCCGAAAGCCGGAAGGCGGGTGGCGTGCAGACGCGTTCAGAACTGCAGCCGGCCGTCGCCGTAAAGCCGGCCGGGCACGTGCGACGCGACGACCTCGGCGATTTCTTCGTCGGTCGATTCGGCCGGCACGATCTGACGCCGCGCGGGCGCGTCGAGATGCATCGTCCACTCGACGAGGCGATACGGACGGCCCCAGGGGCGCTGCATTTCCACCGACACGCGGCAACTCTGGACCGGCAGCGAGTGTTGGCACGTCAGAATCGCGTGCAGATGGCTGAAAACGGTATCTTCGATCATCGTGGCCTCCGATCCTGTCTTGTGGGCAGTTGATGGCGGTGCCGTAGGGGTGTCTCAAAAAAAAAGCCGCCGATGCTCAGGCGGCCAACAGGGGGGGTGAGAGCATCCTCTCAGCCCAGAATTAAGCGAAACTTAAAAGCCCATAAAAAAGCGCCCCGCGTGGAGCGGGGCGCTGCTTGCCGTCGTGATCCGCGTGACGCGGACAGTCGAGCGGATGCTTTAGAACTTGTGACGGATACCGATACGTGCGGCGATCTGGTTCTTCGAACCCGTGCCCGACGTGTTGAAGTAGCTCGTGCTCGAGCCGATCTGCGCTTGCACGCCCTTGCCCGAAGCCTGCTGGTACACGACCAGGCCGTACACGTCCGTACGCTTGCTGAGTGCGTAGTCGGCGATACCGTTGACCTGGTTCCAGTGCCACGAGTTGCCGTTCTGCGTGGCGTTCGTGTACGTGTAGCCGAGGCCGCCCGACAGTGCCGGCGTGAACGCGTACTTCGCGCCTGCTTCATATGCGTTGTAGAACGTGCCGCCCGCGCCCGACACGGTCGAGAACTGCGTACGCGTCCACAGCAGCCATGCCGTCGCCGGGCCCCAGACGTAGCGGCCACCCACGCCGTACGTGCGCAGGTCGCGGACGTTGCCGGTGCTCAGGTTCGCGATCGTCGTCGAGAAGGCCGGCGTCGACTGGCTCGGGAAGCGGATGTCCGTGTAGGCGGCGCCGAGCGAGAACGGGCCGTTCGCGTAGTTCAGGCCGAAGCTGTATGCGCGCGACGAGCCTGCCGTCGTCGTCGTGCCCGTCGTCGTTGCCGGTGCGCCTGCGAAGTCGGTCGAGTTCGAGAAGCCGTACAACGCGCCGAACGTGAAGCCCGAGTAGTTCGCGCTCTGGAACTTCACGGCGTTGTTGATGCGGCTCGACGTGAGCTGGTCGATGTCGTTCACGTGGTACGCGTAGTTACCCGCGACCGTGTTGCCGCCCGTCGAGTAGTTCGAGCCGAGGATGTCGGTCGAGAACGAGTACTGGCGGCCGAACGTGACCGTGCCGTATTGCGACTGGCTCAGGCCGACGTAAGCCTGGCGACCGAAGATCGCGCCACCCTGGCCGATCGTGCCGTTGCCGCTGTTGAAGCCGTTTTCGAGCACGAAGATCGCCTTCAGGCCGCCACCGAGGTCTTCGGTGCCGCGCAGGCCCCAACGGCTACCTTGAGCCACGCCGTCGTCGTACTTGAACAGCTTGCCCGTGCCGCCGTTGGCGGTCTTGCTGTGGTTCACGTAGCTGATACCGGCATCGATGACGCCGTACAGGGTCACGCTGCTTTGTGCGTGTGCCGTGCCGGCCGTTGCTGCCAGGGCGGCGATGGTCAACAGTTTCTTGTTCAAAGGATTCTCCGAGCGAATGAATGGCGTGTCCAGTTGCGGTTCCGGCGCACTCTATGGGCGCTTTCACGGACCGGCGCAACTTTATCGGCGGGCCACGTAATGAATATGACAGCGACTGTCATATGAAGAATGTGTGGTGCCGATGCGACACTGGATTTTGCCCGGTTGTACAGCGCGGAGTTATACCGATTCCGCCTGAGATTCGATGAGGATCCGGAATATGCACATGAAATAAGCTTGGTTGGTGCCGTTCCGGCCCCGTGCCACGATGCGCGCTTCGACAACGACACGGGACAAGAGGACACCATGCGACGTTCGATCCTGACCGGCCTCGGCGCACTCGCCGCCGCGCTGGCATTCGCCGCCCCCGGCGCGCACGCCGACCCGCAAACGCTGAAAGTCGGCACGATGAGCGGCCCCGACGCGCAGATCTGGACCGAAGTGACGAAGGTCGCCGCGCGCGAAGGGCTCGCGATCAAGGTCATCGAATTCAACGACTACGTGCAGCCGAACGCGGCGCTCGATTCCGGCGATCTCGATGCGAACGGCTTCCAGCACCAGCCGTTCCTCGACAGCCAGATCAAGCAGCGCGGCTACAAGATCGTCAACGTCGGGCTCACGTATACCGCGCCGATGGGCTTCTATTCGAAGAAGCTCAAGTCGCTGAAGGATTTGCCGGTCGGCGCGAAGGTCGGGATCCAGAACGACCCGTCGAACGGCAACCGCGCGCTCTTGCTGCTGCAGAAGTACGGGGTGATCAAGCTGAAGACCGGCGCCGGCACGAACGGCGTGAACGCGACGCCGCTCGACGTCGCCGAGAACCCGAAGAAGATCAGGATCGTCGAGCTCGACGCCGCGCAACTGCCGCGCGCGCTGCCCGACGTCGATGCCGCGTCGATCAACACCGACTACGCGGTCAAGGCCGGGCTCACGCCGGTGAAGGATGCGATCGCGATCGAGGATCTGCGCGGGCCGTACGCGAACCTGATCGCGGTGCGCGCGCAGGACAAGGACAAGCCGTGGGTGAAGAAGCTCGTCGCGGCCTACGAGTCGGACGACGTGCGCAAGTTCATCGACCAGAAGTTCGGCGGCGCGATCGTGCCGGCGTTCTGAACGGCGTTCGCGCGCGGCCGCCAGCGGGCGATCGCCGGCCGCCGACGCGTGCTCCGGAAAGCGAATCGCCCGCGCAAGCGGGCGATTGCGTTGGTGCATGCGATTGCATGCACAGTGCGGGATGGCCTGGCGCGCGGGTCGCGCGCCCGGGCTCAGGCGGACAGCAGCGAGCCGGTGCGGATCGCGGTCGCGCCCGCGATGCGCGCGACTTCCATGCCGGCCGTCGCGAAGCGCACGACCTGGCGCGCGTACAGCACGCCCGACACGCTGCTCTTCAGCGTGACGACGCGATCGGTCAGCGGATCGACGATATCGGCCACGGCCTGGCCTGCCTCGATCATCGCGCCGACCGGCGTGCGGAACACGATCACGCCCGACACGGGCGCGACGAGCGGATCGGTGCCCGCGAGCGGCGTGGCCGGGTGCGCGAGCGGCGGCAGCGGCGCCGGCGTGCCTTCGACGATGCCGCGCTCGGTCAGGTATTCGACGATCGCCTGCGCATCCTTTTCGGCGAACTCGTACGACACGTCGCGTTCGCTGCGCAGTTCCACCGTGACCGAAATCGCGCCGTTCGGGATCGGGAAGCGGTCGCCGAAGCGGCTGCGCAGATCCGACCAGCAGAAACTGTGGATTTCGTCGAACGGGTTGCCGACCGAATTCAGCGCGAGCAGCGAGGCCTTGGCATCGAGATAGCGCGCCAGCGGCTCGACGTCCGGCCACAGATCGGGATTCGTGTAGAGATGCATCACCGCGTCGCTGTCGCAGTGCAGGTCGAGCACGATATCGGCGTCGAACGACAGCTTCTGCAGCGCGAGGCGCTGCGAGTCGAGCTCGGTGCGCGGCTTCTGCTCGTCGAGCGCTTCGCGCATCGCCGTGCGCACGACGGCCAGATTGCGCTGCGCGTCGTTCGTGAGGCGCTCTTCGACACGCGGCAGCACGAGCGCCGCGAGATCGTAGAAATTGCGGTTGAAGTTCTGCATCGAGCCGAGCTCGAAGCGGCCGAGGTGATCGCCGAACACGTGCTGCGACAGGCCGATCGGATTGGGCACGGGCACGACGACGATTTCGCCGCGCAGCTTGCCGGCGGCTTCGAGCGCGGCGATCTTGCGGCGCAGCAGCGTGGCGACCAGCATGCCGGGCAGCTCGTCCGCGTGCAGCGACGACTGGATATAGACCTTCTTGCCGCCGCGCGGGCCGTAATGGAAGCTGGTGATCTGGCGTTCGGTACCGACGGCGGGGGAAATCAGCGGATGGGTCTGCGTTTGCATGATGAGGGGAGTGCGGCGCAGCCGCGAATGATCCATGTGCGTGGAAGATCGATTGTACGTTGCCTTTCTCGCCGCCATCAAACCGGCGCCAGAACACGCGGTTTTCCGTTGAGAATCATCGGGTTGGCGCGGAAAAAATAACGTCGCCGGCGCCGCGCGCAAAAAAAACGGGCTCCTCGCGGAGCCCGTTCCCGTCGCGCCGAATCGCGCGTGCGTCGGCCGGATTACTTGCCGTAGACGTCGAAATCGAAGTACTTCTTCGCGAGCTTGTCGTACGTGCCGTCCTTGCGCATGCCGGCGATCGCGCTGTCGATCTTCGCCTTCAGGTCGGTGTCTTCCTTGCGCAGGCCGATACCGGCGCCGTTGCCGAGCGTCTTCGGATCGTCGAGATCCTTGCCGGCGAAGTCGAAGTTCGCGCCGCGCGGCGTCTTCAGGAAGCCGATCTCGGCTTGCACCGCGTCCTGCAGCGCGCCGTCCAGACGGCCGGAGATCAGGTCGGCGTAGACCTGGTCCTGGTTCTGGTAAGGCACGACGTTCACGCCCTTCGACGCCCAGTACGTCTTCGCATAGGTTTCCTGGATCGTGCCCTGCTCGACGCCGACCGACTTGCCCTTCAGCGATTCGGCCGTCGGCATCAGGCCGGCGCCCTTCTTCGTGACGAGGCGCGTCGGCGTGTTGAACAGCTTCGCCGAGAACGCGATCTGTTCCTGACGCGCCGGCGTCATCGACATCGACGACAGCACGCCGTCGAACTTGCGGGCCTTCAGCGCCGGGATCATCCCGTCGAAGTCGTTTTCGATCCACACGCACTTCGCGTTCATGCGGCGGCAAATTTCGTTGCCCAGATCGACGTCGAAGCCGACCACCTTGCCGTCGGCGCCTTTCGATTCGAAAGGCGGGTAGCTTGCGTCGACGCCGAACCGCACGGTCGTCCAGTCTTTCGCGTACGCGCTGCCGGCCGATACGGCGAGCAGGGCCACGGTCACAGCCGCAAGAATCTTTTTCACTCGGTGACTCCTCGTTTTGTTCGATGGGTGCGCGGTTGTGCCGCGCCGTAAGCCTTCGGCCCGCCGCGGCTTCGCGTCGGACAGTCCGTTTCGCCCGCCCGATGGGGGCGCGCGACGTGCGCAAGATTATCAAGACAAAATACCGGCGGGGCGCCTAGGACAAGCCCCGATACCGGGCCCGGCGGCGGCGCGTCGGACGCGTCGCCGTTTCACACACAGGAACGATTCAACCGAGCGTTTCGTTGACCGCGCGCTGCAGGCACGTGACGAAGTGCGAGACGGCCGGCGTGGGCAGCAGGTCGCGCCGCGCGATGATCGACAGGTCGAAGCGCGGCATGCTTTCGTCGAGTTCGGCCGTGCGGATGCCGAGCGGGGCCACCATCGCGGCGAGCGGGCGCGTGAAGCAGCCGATCACGTCCGAGCGCGCGACGAGCCCCAGCGTCACCGCGAACGACATCGGCGAGCGCAGCAAACGTTTCGGCAGCGGCAGCCCGTGCGCCTCGAACATCCCGACCATCACGCTGTGCGGAAACTGCTCGGCGCCGACGGTGACGATCCATTCGGCGTCGAGCAGTTCCTCTAACCGGCGCGCCTGCGCGAGCGGATGACCGTCGCGCATCACGATCGTGAATTCGGTCGACAGCAGCGGCAGTTGCGTGAAATCGCGGTCGAGCGCGGGCACATGGTGCATCGCAGCGATGTCGAGCGTGCCGTTGCGCAACTGCGCGAGCGCGTCGGGCACCGTCACTTCCTCCAGATGCAGGCTGACGTTCGGCATCGACTCGCGGAATGCCGTCACCGCGCGCGGCAACGCGGTCAGCGCGATCGACGGCATCGTGCCGACCGCGACGCGGCCCGACATCTCGCCTTTCACCTGCTCGACCGCCTCGACCGTGCGGCGGATGTCGCCGAGCAATTGCTCGGCGCGCGGCAGCAGCGCCTCGCCGCAGGCGGTCAGCTCGACGCCGCGCACGCTGCGAGCGAGCAGCTCCGCGTTGAGCGCGGTTTCGAGCTCGCGGATCGTGTGCGTGATCGCCGGCTGCGTGACGCCGAGCTCGCGGGCGGCGGCGCGCAGGCTCTTGTGGTGCGCGGCGGAGACGAACGCCTGGAGCTGCGCGATGTTCAAGGGGTTACGGATGCGGGTCATGGAGGGAGTCCGGTGGGCGCGAAAGGGGCGGCGGCGGGCGACGGATTCATGCTGCGGCGGGGCGATCCCGATGCGCGTCACGCATCGGCGCGCGCGCGGAACGCCTGCCGGTAACGCTGCGGCGAGGTGCCGACGATGCGCGCGAAGCGTTCGCGAAACGCGGTGACCGAACCGAACCCGGCTTCCGTCGCCACATGTTCGATCGACAGCTCGGTCACCTCCAGCAACTGCTGCGCATGCCGGACGCGCGCGGTCTGCAGCCATTGCCCCGGCGACGTGCCCGTCTGCTCCCGGAAGCGCCGCGTCAGCGTGCGCACGCTTGTCGACGCCTTGCGCGCGATCGCGTCGAGCGTCAGCGGCTTGCGCAGGTTGGCCTGCAGCCAGTCCATCAGGTCGTGCAGGCCGTCGCCGCCGGTCGGCCATTCGGGCGCGATGAACTGCGCCTGCCCGCCCTCGCGCACGCGCGGCGCCACCGCGCTGCGGGCAGCGTCGACGGCGACCGCCGCGCCATAGTCGGCCTGGATCATGTGCAGGCACAGATCGAGGCCGGCGGCCGCACCGGCCGACGTCAGGATCTGGCCGTTGTCGACGAACAGCACGTTCGGGTCGACGTCGACGGTCGGATAGCGGCGCGCGAGTTCGGCGGCTGCGAGCCAGTGCGTCGTCGCGCGCAGGCCGTCGAGCAGCCCCGCTTCCGCGAGCACGAACGCGCCGCTGCAGATCGACGCGATCCGGCATCCGCGCGCGGCCGCCGCGCGCAGCGCGTCGAGCACGCGGCGCGACGTGGGCGCGAGCGGCGCCGACGTGCCGGGCACCATGATCGTATCGGCGTCGGCCAGCGCATCGAGACGAAACGGCGGACGCAGCTCGAACAGGTCGCCGCCGACGCGCGGCTGCTCGCTGCACACGCGCACGCGGTACGCGGGCGCGACGTCGGGCGCCCGCACGCGCGCGAACGTGTCGCATGCAACGCCCAGATCGAACGGGACGACATCGGGCAACGCAAGAACGGCGACCGTGTGCATGGCGTGTGCGGCCCGTGGCCGGAATCCGTTGAAAGATGTCATTCTAGCCAATGGCTCGAACCCGTACCACACGCGACAATCGCGGCGGACCCACCTGGAGCCTGCCGATGAAACAAGACGATCGCAACGCGTTGCGGAACCTGCAATACCTGTCGCTGCTGGAAGCGACCACGCTCGTCGTGCTGGTGTGCGTGGCCGTGCCGCTCAAGCATCTGGCCGGCTATCCGGTCGCGGTATCGATCATGGGCCCGGTTCACGGCGTCGCGTTCGTCATGTATGGATGGGCGGTGGTCGGCACCGCGTCGAGCGGGCTGTGGAGCAAGGGCGAGGTCGTGCGGCTCGTGCTGTCGGCCGTCGTGCCGTTCGCGGGGCTCGCGAGCGCCGGCTGGATCGCGCGCAGGCGGCACGCGCGATGATCTACCTGGTGCTGAAGGCCGTGCATCTGGTCGCCGTCGTCACGTTCGTCGGCGGGTTGCTGTTGTCGTCCGTCGGGGTCCGGATTGCGAATCTCGCCGTGCATCGCGCGGTGCGGCGCTGGGATCGCACGGTGACGGTGCCCGCGCTCGCGCTCGTCTGGATCGCCGGCATCGCGCTGGCGCTGAGCGGTCACTGGTTCGGCGCCGCGTGGCTGTCGGCGAAGCTTGCGCTCGTCGCCGCGCTGTCGGTGCTGCACGGGATCCTGGCCGGCACGCTGCGGCGGATGGAGCGCGACGATCTCGTCGTCATGCCGACACCGTGGCTCGGGCAAGCGGCGGGCGCGGCGATCGTCGCGACCGCGCTCGTCGTCGGGCTGGCCGTGATCAAGCCGTTCTGACGGCGCGACGCCGCGAGCGTGGCGCCGGGCGCGAACGGGTGTATCGCGCCGTTGTCGCGAAGCGCGTCACGCGGCGTCGCACGGACAAAAAAAGCCTGGAAACTCGCGTTCCCAGGCCTGGAGACCATCGACGACGATGGTGGAGGAGACGATCTCGTCCCGATGCGCGTCGCCCTCGTGCAGGCGACGTCGCGCAGGTGCCGCGCTCAGATCGCCCAGCCGCCGAGATAGAACGTGACGAGCACGGCCGCGATGAGCACGGTGCCGACGTTGAGCTTGCGGAATTCGCCGCTGGCGATGCGGCCGATCACGAGCGTCGAGAAGCCGAGCATGATGCCCGTCACGATGTTCGCGGTCAGCACGATGAACACCGCGCATACGAGGCCCGACATCGCGTCGACCATGTCGTCCATGTGCAGCTTGCTCACGCTGCCGAGCATCAACAGGCCGACGTACATCAGCGCCGGTGCGGTGGCGTACGACGGCACGAGACCCGCGAGCGGCGAGAAGAACATCACGACGAGGAACAGCAGGCCGACCACGGCCGCCGCGAGGCCCGTCTTCGCGCCGGCGGCCACGCCGACGCTCGACTCGATGTAGGCCGCCGCCGGCGCGCCGCCGAGCAGGCCGGAGAAGATCGAGCTGATCGAATCGGCGGTCAGCGCGCGGCCGCCGTTGACGATGCGGCCGTTTTCGTCGAGCTGGCCGGCTTGCCCGGCGACCGCGCGGATGGTGCCGGTCGCGTCGAACACGGCGGTCATCACCAGCGCGAGCACGCTCGGCAGTACGGCCATCGACAGCGCGCCCTTGATGTCCATCGCGCCGATCAGCGATGCGTGGCCCGGCGCGCTGAGCGACGGCAGCGCGAAGATGCCGCGGTATTTCACGCCCGGATCGAAGATCAGGCCGAATACCGAGATCGCGATCACGACGAGCAGGATGCCGCCCGGCACGCGACGCTTTTCGAGGCCGAAGATCGCGGCGAGGCCGACGACCGACATGATGACCGGGAACGCGGTGATCTGGCCGAGCGAGACCGGCAGGCCGGCGCCCGGGTTCTTGATCACGAGGCCGACGTCGTTCGATGCGATCAGCAGCAGGAACAGGCCGATGCCGATCCCCGTGCCGTGCGCGACGCCCGCGGGCAGGTTGCGCAGGATCCACGAACGCACGCCGGTGACCGAGATGCCGGTAAACACGAGGCCCATCAGGAACACGGCGCCGAGCGCGACCGTCGGAGGCAGCCCCTTGCCGAGCACGAGGCCGAACGCGGTGAACGCGGTCAGGGAGATCGCGCAGCCGATCGCGATCGGCAGCTTCGCCCACAGGCCCATCAGCAGCGAGCCGAACGCGGTGGTGAGACAGACCGCGACGAACACGGCGCTCGTGTCGAAACCGGCCTTGCCGAACATGCCGGGCACGACGAACACGGAATAGACCATCGCGAGGAAGGTGGTCACGCCGGCAATGATCTCGCGACGCTGCGTGCTGCCGCGCGACGAAATGCCGAAGTACCGGTCGATGACTCCCTGGGCGCCAAAGTCAGTTTCTTCCGCGCCGACGCCGACCGTCGGCTGCACCGGGGTATCACTCATGAGCTTGCTCCTTTATCAGCATGCTGAAACGGTCCGTGGCGGACCGTCGTCAGGGTGTCTCGTATCTGTTGGGATTGTTCGGCAACGTCGTGGAGACGAATGACGCGCGATGCGCGCCGTGACGGGCGAATCGAAACGATCGCGAGGGTGTCGCGTCGGACGACGCGTGGTGTGGTCGACCCCGTCACGTGTGCTTTGCCGTAGCGAAGGTTAGGCGAGCAACCGATCACGTCCCATCGGGGGACGAGCATGCAGCGCATGTCGCAGCGCTTATATCGGCGTGCAACGGGGCTTCGTCGCGCCGACACGCGTGTATACGCCTAGTTCGAATCCGTTAAGGCGACTATTTGAATGCAGGGTCGGCGGGCGGGATGGAAGGGGGCGATGCATTGAATATTACAAATAGCCTTCGGCGTGGCCGGGAAGGTCGGTGCGAACTGCGGCGGGCGACGGGATTCGCCGCCGCGCGCAACCATGCGTGCCTGAAAGACAGGAACACCGAGTAACTGGCGGATTGCCGCGACGACGCCCGGCGCCGACGGTGCGCCCGCGTCACTTCAGGAACACGTATCGCGCGAAGTACGGGAAGCGGCCGATCGCATGCTCGGTCGTGCACGCCGTCGCCGGCGGCATGCCGCCCGACGTATCGAGCCGCTGCACGAAACGCACGCCGGCGAGCGTGCCCGTCGCGGCAGGCGTCGTCGCGAGCAACAGTTGCGCAATGCTGGACGGGCTGGCGCTCGGCGCTTCCGCGCGCTTCTTGCCGGTTACGCGGCTACCGTCGAGTGCTTCCCACGACGGCCCCGCGCCGTGCCGCACGACAAGCGCGCCGGCTTCATCGAACAACATCGCCTCCGGCCGCACGAAGGTCCATGCAAGCCGGTGTTCGGCATCGTATTCGCATGTGTAGATCTGCACGCCGGTCGCGGTGGTGGACAGCACCGTCGTCACGGGATCGCGGGAAGTGAGGCCGGCCGGATCGCCGGCGTGCGCCGGTGCGGCGACAGCCGCCAAGGCAAGACCGGCCGTCATGGCCAGCAGCATGTCGCGGGTCGGGGAGCAGCTGGGCATGGCAACGCGTCCTTTCAGATCGAATGGTCGTACGAAGGCGATTCCATCAACGGTAGACGCCGATTGCACCGGCTGCAATGTGGAAATGGCAATCGAGGCGATAGTCGCCGCGATTGCCGAGGCAGCGGGGCAGCGATCGGTGGATCGCGACCCGGCCAATGTCGACCGGTGCGGAGCCGGCATACAGCGCCCGGCCGGGCACGCACGACCGAAGCGTTCAGGCCGCGGCTTGCGCGAGCGTCGGGTAGTCGGTCAGCCCGCGGGCGCCACCGCCGAACAGCGTGTTGCGGTCATGCGGTGCGAGCGGCGCGCCGGTGCGCAGGCGCTCGGGCAAGTCGGGGTTGGCGACGAACGGACGGCCGAACGCGATGAGGTCCGTCCAGCCGGCGGCGATCGCTTCGCGTGCGCGCTCGGCGGTGTACGCGCCGGCGTAGATCAGCACGCCCGGGAACGCGGCGCGCAATTGCTGCTTGAAGGCGATCGGCATCAGCGGCGCGTCGTCCCAGTCGGCTTCCGCGATGTGCAGGTAGCCGACGCCGAGCTCGCCGAGCCGCTTCGCGGCGGCGAGGTAGGTCGTTTCCGGATCGTCGTCGACGCAGCCGTTCAGCGTGGTCAACGGTGCGAGGCGGATGCCGACGCGCGACGCGTCGCCGGCGCCTTCGATCAGCGCCTGTGCGACTTCGCGCAGGAAGCGCAGCCGGTTTTCCAGCGAGCCGCCGTACGCGTCGGTGCGCGTGTTCGCGTTCGAGTCGATGAACTGGTTCACGAGGTAGCCGTTCGCGCCGTGCAGCTCGACGCCGTCGAAGCCGGCTTCGATCGCGTGGCGGGAGGCGGCGCGGTATTGATCGACGATCTCGCGGATCTCGTCGATCGACAGCGCGCGCGGCTCGGATGCCTGCACGAAGCCTGGGGTGCTGCCGTCTTCGCCGGCGATGAACACGTTCACGCCCTTCGCCTGGAGCGGCGACGACGACACCGGTTGCGCGCCGCCGAGCAGACTCGTGTGGCTCAGCCGGCCGACGTGCCACAGCTGCGCGAAGATGCGGCCGTGCGCGGCGTGCACGGCGTCCGTCACCTTGCGCCAGCCGGCGATCTGCGACGGTGTGTGGATGCCGGGCGTCCACGCGTAGCCCTTGCCGAGCGGCGCGATGTAGGTGCCTTCGCTGACGATCAGGCCCGCACTCGCGCGCTGCGCGTAATACGCGGCCATCAGTTCGTTGGCTTCGTCGCCGGGCTGGCTCGCGCGCGAGCGCGTCATCGGCGGCATCACGATGCGGTTCGGCAGCGTCAGCGCGCCGAGCCGCAGCGGTTGGAAAAGCGGGTCCTGGGTCATGGTGGTGTCCTGTCGGTGCCGCGGCCGGCGGGCCGCGACGGGTCGTGTCGGATGAGGGCGCGGCGCGCTCAGTCCCACTTCGGCGCGAGGCCGGCCGGGTCGACTTCGCGACCGTTGCGTTCGAGCGCGGCGATCTGCGCCATGTCTTCGTCGGTCAGGCGCAGCGTCTGCGCGAGCAGGTTGCTCGCGAGGTGCTCGCGCTTGGTCGACGACGGAATCACCGAGTAGCCGAGCCGCAGCGCCCATGCGAGTGCGACTTGCGCCGGCGTCGCGTCGTGACGCCGCGCGATCGCGCCGAGCACCGGGTCGCCGAGCACCTTGCCGTACGCGAGCGTCATGTACGACGTCACGTGGATGCCTTCGGCGTTCAGGAACTCGACCAGCTTGCGATTCTGCAGGTACGGGCTGAGCTCGATCTGGTTCGTCGCGATCGCGTCCCTGCCGACGGCCGCGATCGCTTCCTTCGTCAGTTCGATGTTGAAGTTCGAGATGCCGATTTGGCGCGTGAGGCCCTTCGCCTTCGCGTCGGCCAGCGCGGTCATGAACGTGTCGATCGACACGCCGTTGCCCGGCGCCGGCCAATGGATCAGCGTCAGGTCGACATGGTCGGTGCGCAGCTTGCGCAGGCTTTCCTCGAGGCTGGCCGCCAGCTTGTCCGGTGCGTAGTTGTCGACCCAGATCTTCGTCGTGAGGAACAGGTCTTCGCGGCGCACGCCGGACGCGGCGATCGCTTCGCCGACCTCGGCTTCGTTGCCGTAGATCTGCGCGGTGTCGATCGCGCGGTAGCCGACTTCGAGGCCGTTGCGCACCGAGTCGATGACAACCTGGCCTTGCAGGCGGAACGTACCGAGGCCGAAGGCGGGAATCTTGCTCATCTGTGCTCCTGAAAGAGGGGGAACGATTGCGGTATCGGAATCATTCTGGCGCTTGAGACTCATGAAATAAACGCCTTTAGATAACAAAAATATTTGATTTGAAGTCAAATATCGATCGTGCCGCGGGTGCATGCGGGCCGTGGCCGGCCTTATGCGGCGCGCGTCTGCGGATTCGTTGGCGAATGGAATGCGGGCAGCACGTCCGCGGCGATCTCGGCCATCGTTTCGTCGAGCGGCCGCCGGTTGCGGCGGAAATGCAGGCCGATGTGCTGCACGCCCGCATCGCGCATCGCCGCGAGTTCCTCCGTCAGCGCGACGCGTCCCGCGCGGGCGCCGAAGCGGTGCCGCTGCAGCGGCTCGTGCGGATCGTCCGCGAGGTCGAGATGGATGAAGCTCACGTACGGCTTGCCGCCGGCCACCGCACGCCAGCTCGCGGCGCGCTGCAGGTGATCGGCCGGCGTGCCCGGATACGCGAGGCAGCCGTCCATGTGCTCGCCGATCCACGCGGGCGTCTGCTGCGCGAGGCCCGCGACGAGCAGCGGCACCGGCGAACGGGCCGCGGGAAGCACGTCCAGGCCGGGCGGCAGATGCCCGCGCGCGCCGTCGCGCAGCAGCGCGACCTGGTCGCGAAAGGTCGCACCGCGCGTGGCGAAGTCGCGGCCGAACAGCGGATACTCGACCGGCCGGTCGCCGCTCGCGACGCCGAGCAGCAGGCGGCCGCCGCTCAATTCCTGGATCGTCGCGGCCGATTTCAGCGTGAGCAGCGGTTCGCGCAGCGGCAGCACGACGGCCGCGGTGCCGAGCAGGATGTCGCGCGTGATCCCGGCGAGGTAGCCGAGATACGAGAACGTCTCGAACACCTGCGCGGCGTCGCCGAACGACGGGTCGTACACCGGCACGTCGCGCACCCAGAGCGCGCGGAAGCCGAGCGTGTCGGCCAGTTGTGCGAGTTCCGCGTGGATTTCCAGGTCGGGCACACCGGGGTGGCGGCCGTCATGCTGGCGTTTCGCGTTGCCGGCCGGGGTCCAGTCGTTGTCGAGCGGCAGTTCGATGCCGATGCTGAAGCCGCCGTCGGCGAGCTTGTCGAGCGACGTGAGCATGATGGACGCCTCCGTTCAGACCGCGCGCAGGCTGCCGTCGAGCCGGTAGAAATCGAGCGACGACGCGGTGAAGAACGAGCGCGACGTGCCGGCGGCGAAATCGTCGATATGCACGACGGTGGCGCGATCGGCTTCCTGCCACGAGGTCGCGTAGGTCTCGCCGGCGACGCGCTGCCACGTGTATTCGACTTCGCCCTTCGCGCCCACGTAAGGGCCTTCGGTGATCTCGTAGCGCATGTGGCGACCGTCTTCGTCGTATGCGTTGAGCGCGGTGAGGCCGTCGTAACGGACTTCGAAAGTCTTGCCGGCGAACGGCGGGCGTGGGGTCGATGCGTTCATGCTGTGGGCTCCTGTAAAAAAGTGGCGTTCAATGGGCGAGTTCGACGGGTCCGGCCGTGCGCTCGGGCAGACCGTGGCGGCGGTCGAGACGGCCGCTCAGCGCGGTGAGCGCGAATGCGCCGAGCGTGACGACGGCGGCGATCCACGGCGTGTGGCCGAGGCCGACGTTCGCGACGACCAGGCCGCCGAGCAACGAGCCGCCGGCCACGCCGAGGTTGAAGGCGGCGATGTTGAAGCCCGATGCGACGTCGGTGGCGTCCGGCGCGAAGTGGCGCGCCTGCTTGACGACGTACACCTGCAGCCCCGGCACGTTGCCGAACGCCACGGCGCCCCACGCGAGCATCGTCAGGACTGCAAGCCATTTCGCGTGGATCGTGAAGGTCAGCGCGAGCAGCACGATCGCGAGCAGCAGGAAGATCCGCTTGAGCGCCTTCACGGGGCCGACGGCGTCCGCGAGCTTGCCGCCCCACACGTTGCCGATCGCGACCGATACGCCGTAGCCGACGAGCACGAGGCTGACCTGCGACGGCGTGAAGCCGGCGATCCGTTCGAGCAGCGGCGCCATATAGGTGAACGCGATCAGCGAACCGCCGTAACCGACGGCCGTCATCGCATAGACGAGCAGCAGGCGCGGCTGGGCCAGCACGCGCAACTGGCGGGCGAGCGGCGCCGGCGGCGTCTGCGGCAGCCCGCGCGGCACGAATGCGACCGCGCCGACGAACGCGACGAGGCCGAACAGCGCGACGATCAGGAACGTCGCACGCCAGCCGAAATGCTGGCCGATGAACGTGCCGAGCGGAATGCCGGCGACGAACGCGACGGTCATGCCGCTGAACATCGTCGCGATCGCGCTCGCGGCCTTGTCCTTCGGCACGAGCGTCGTCGCGATGATCGAGCCGACCGAGAAGAACACGCCGTGCGCGAGGCCCGTGAGCACGCGCGCGACGATCAGCGATTCGTAGCCGGGCGCCTGCCACGCGACGAGGTTGCCGACGGTGAAGAGCGCCATCAGCCCGGCGAGCAGCGCCTTGCGCGGCACGCGGCCGGTGAGCGCGGTGAGCAGCGGCGCGCCGATCGCGACGCTCAGCGCGTACAGGCTGACGAGCAGTCCGGCGGACGGCAGGCTGACGCCGAGGTCCGCACCGATCGTCGGGATCAGCCCGACGATCACGAATTCGGTGGTGCCGATGGCAAAGGCGCTGATGGTCAACGCAAGCAACGCGAGTGGCATGACGGGATCCGGGTTTCGGTAGGAATGGATCGCAGTGTGCCGGCTTTACTTTTGCTGAAAAACTGGTCTATAAACCAAATTGTTTTGATTTCAAATCAACAATGAAGACCACCCTCGACGAACTCCAGGCCTTTATCGCCGTGGTCGACACCGGTTCGATCACCGCCGCCGCCCAGCACCTCGACCTCACCGTGTCGGCGACGAGCCGCACGCTCGCGCGGCTCGAGGAGAAGCTGAAGACCACGCTGCTGCGCCGGACCACGCGCCGGCTCGAGCTGACCGAGGAAGGGCGCGCATTCCTGCAGGATGCGCGCGCGATCGTCGAATCGGTCGAGAACGCGGAAGAGCAGATGCTCGCGCGGCGCGAGATGCCGTCCGGGCGATTGCGCGTCGACGCCGCGACGCCGTTCATGCTGCACGTGATCGTGCCGCTCGTGCGCGGCTACCGCGAGCGTTTTCCGAAGGTCGAACTGGAACTGAACAGCAACGAGGGCATCATCGATCTGCTGGAGCGGCGCACCGACGTCGCGATCCGGATCGGCCGGCTGAAGGATTCGACGCTGCACAGCCGGCGCATCGGCAACAGCCGGGTGCGCATGCTCGCGAGCCCCGCCTACATCGAAGCGCACGGCCAGCCGCGCAAGGTCGAGGATCTCCGCAAGCACACGCTGCTCGGCTTCACGCAGCCCGAATCGCTGAACGTATGGCCGATCCTCGGCACGGACGGCGAGCCTTGCCGCATCGAGCCCGACGTCTGGTCGTCGAGCGGCGAGACGCTGCGGCAGCTCGCGCTGGAGGGCACGGGCGTCGTGTGCCTGTCGGATTTCGTGACCGCGCAGGATCGCGAGGCCGGGCGGCTCGTGCAGGTGCTCGCGCGGCAGACGCTCGAGGTCGAGCAGCCGATCAACGCGGTGTATTACCGCAACACCGCGATCTCGTCGCGGATCGCGTCGTTCGTCGATTACCTGATCGAGATGCTCGGCGCCGGCAGCGGGCGCGATGCGCCGGCGCGACGCAAGGCCACGTGGCTGCTGTCGCCGTAGCGACGCGGCGCCGGCGGCGCGGCCGGTCGGGAACGGGCGTGCCGCGCGGCGGCACGCCGTCGGGCGGCGATTACGCCTCTTCGGCCCACGACATCCCGTCGCGCGCGAGCAGCGCCGACGAGGCGGCAGGCCCGAACGTGCCGGCCGTGTACAGGCGCGGCCGGTCGCCGAGCTGCTTCCAGCCGTCGAGGATCGGCTCGACCCACGACCACGCCGCTTCGAGCTCGTCGCGGCGCATGAAGTGCGTGAGGCGGCCGCGGATCACGTCGATCAGCAGCCGTTCGTACGCTTCCGCGCGCCGCTCCGGAATCGCCTGCTGCAGGTCGAGGTTCAGGCTCACCGGCACCATGTTCATCCCGCTGCCCGGCTCCTTCGCGAGCATCTGCAACTGGATCGACTCTTCCGGCTGGAGCTGGATCACGAGGCGGTTGCTGTAGTGGCGCGGGCCGGTCGGGATGATCGAGAACGGCATGTCCGCGAACTCGATCACGATTTCCGACTGGCGGCGCTGCAGCCGCTTGCCGGTGCGCAGGAAGAACGGCACGTTCGCCCAGCGCCAGTTGTTGATGTACGCGCGCAGCGCGACGAAGGTTTCCGCGCGGCTGTCCGCCGGCACGTTGTCTTCCTCGAGATAGCCCTTGACCGGCTGACCGTCGACCGCACCGGCCGTGTACTGGCCGCGCACCGTGTCGCGCGCGACGTCCGACAGCGACATCGGTCGCAGCGAGCGCAGCACCTTCAGCTTCTCGTCGCGCACCGCGTCCGGGTCGAGCGACACGGGCGGCTCCATCGCGACGATGCACAGCAGTTGCAGCAGGTGGTTCTGCACCATGTCGCGCAGCGCGCCGGTGTGGTCGTAGAAGCCCGCGCGACTGCCGACGCCGACCGTTTCCGCGACCGTGATCTGCACGCTGCGGATGCTCGGCGCCTGCCACAGCGGCCCGAAGATCGGGTTGCCGAAGCGCAGCACCATCAGGTTCTGCACGGTTTCCTTGCCGAGATAGTGATCGATCCGGTAGATCTGCGATTCCTCGAAGTGCTTGCCGACCGCGTCGTTGATCGCCTTCGCGGACGCGAGATCGTGGCCCAGCGGCTTTTCGAGGACGACGCGCGAGTGCGTGTCGACGAGGTGCGCGGCCGACAGGTTGTCGCAGATCGTCGTGAACAGCTCCGGCGACGTCGACAGGTAGAACACGCGGATCGCGTCGCCGCGCGCCGCTTCGGCGAGCCGCTGGTAGTCGTCCGGCGCGTTCACGTCGATCAGCACGTACTTGAACAGGTCGAGGAAGCGGCTCCACGCGTCGGCGTCGAACGCCTTCTCGTCGATGAACGGGCGCGACTGCTCGTCCATGAACTTGCGGTAGCCGTCGATGCCCCAGTCGCGGCGGCCGACGGCGATGATGCGCGTCTCGGGCGGAAGATTGCAGTGCAGGTGCGCCATGTACAGCGCGGGCAACAGCTTGCGGGCGGCGAGGTCGCCGCCGCCGCCGAAGATGATCATGTCGACGGGCCGGTCGGCCGCGGTCTGGGAAGGCTGAGTCGTCATGGGAGGTTCGCGGTTTGGAACGGTGAACGTGAAACGAACGTCGAGGGCATCGGGCGCCGGATGGCCGGTGCCGGTACGGCAAAACGCTAATAGTGCACCGTTTTGATGGATTGCGTATGCGTTCCCCAGGATGTAACAGGGCTTGCATTGCGCCTCGCCGCTCAATTATGATTGAGCGCTCACTCATTAAAGGAATCGAACGTGGCCCGACCGCGCAGTCCCGACAAGCACGAAGCCCTCCTCGCCGCGGCCGCGCGCGCGCTCGCCGAGGACGGCGCGGCCGCGACGACCGCACGCATCGCGCGGCTCGCCGGCGTGGCGGAAGGCACGGTGTTCACGTACTTCGAGACCAAGGATGCGTTGCTGAACGCGCTGTATCTGAGCCTGAAGGCCGGCTTGCGCGAAGCGATGATGGCCGGGTTTCCGGAGCGTGCGCCGGCCGAGCAGGCCGTGCGGCATGCGTGGAACGGCTATGTGTCGTGGGGCGTCGCGAATCCGGACGGCCGGCGCGCGCTGCAGCAGCTCGGCGTGAGCGGGCGCATCGACGACGCGCATCGCGCGGCCGGCGCGGAAGGCTTCGGCGCGATCGGCACGCTGCTGCGCGAGCAGGTCGCCGCGTCGGGCGCGCTGAACCGCGACGAAGCGCATGCGTTCTGCTCGGCGTTGTTTACGTCGATCGCGGCAACCGCGATGGAGTCGATCGCACGCGACCCGGCGCGGGCCGATGCCTACCGGGAAGCGGGGTTTCGCGCGTTGTGGGCCGTATTGCACGCGGTGTGAGTCGAAAGTCGCCGTCGTGGCGGCGCGTGCCGCCACGACCGGCAGGGCGTTGCAGGGTCGCAAGGGCTGCTACGTCGTTCATATTAATGAGTGAGTAATCATTCATTTTAGTCGTTTCATCACGATCAAGGAGCGGAAAATGTCGAAAGTCTGGTTGGTAACGGGGGCCGCACGCGGCTTGGGCCGAGCGATTTCGGAAGCGGTGCTGGCAGCTGGCGACCGGCTGGTGGCCGGCGCGCGCGATCCGGCGCGACTGGCCGATCTGGTCGAGCGTCATGGCGACCGGCTGCTGCCGGTCGAACTCGACGTCACCGACGAAGCGGCGGCCGCGCGGGCCGTCGCGGCGGCACGCGCCGCGTTCGGGCGCATCGACGTGCTGGTGAACAACGCGGGCTACGGCCACACGGCGCCGTTCGAGCAGATGGGCGCCGACGTCTTCCGCGACCAGATCGAAACGAACCTGTTCGGCGTGATCAACCTGACGCGGGCGGTGTTGCCGACGATGCGTGCGCAGCGCGCGGGGCACATCTTCCAGGTGTCGTCGGTCGGCGGGCGGACGTCGACGCCGGGATTGTCCGCGTACCAGGCCGCGAAGTGGGCGGTCGGCGGGTTCAGCGACGTGCTCGCGAAGGAAGTCGCGCCGTTCGGCGTGCGCGTGTGCACGCTGGAGCCCGGCGGGATGCGTACCGAATGGGCCGCGCGGGCGAAGCGCGGGATCGACGATCTGCTGCCGGACTATCGGCCGTCGGTCGGAAAGATTCTCGACCTGCTCGGCGCGTATGGCGGGCATGAGGTCGGCGATCCCGCCCGGATCGCGGCGCTGATCGTCGAGCTGTCGCGTCGCGACGACGTGCCGATGCGCTTGCTGCTCGGCGGCGATGCGTTGTTCGTCTGCGAGCAGGCGGAGCGGCAGCGCGCGGAAGAGGCGGCGCGGTGGCGCGATGCCTCGTTGTCCACGCAGTTTCCGGATGCGAAGTTGCCGGACGGGCTGCAAGCGTTGAAGCAGGTCGAGTAGTTGCGAGGGGCGTGGCGTCGGCGGTGGGTGTGCCGCGCCGCCGTTGCGGCGGGGCGCTCGGCGGCCGGTCGAGGGCGGGCGCGTGTACGCCCATCGCCCAAGCAGTCGCCGCGGCCGTCGACGCAGCGCCCGCTTCCTGTCACTCGCCGAAGCAAGTCGCGCACGAGAGGGTGGCGTCGCCTTGGCTCAAGGTGCTTCGCTTTCTTGCGAAATGCCTGCGGTCGGGCGCTCCGGGGTTTGCCATTGACATGTTCGCGACAATGTACGGGCCCTCGTGAGAGGGCTCCAGAAGCTACTTTCGGTTAGATACGGATATGCCTTATGCCACGGGCGTTCCCGCGATGCTCTAGGCGGTCCCGTCCACATCTGATCGAAAGTCGTACCCGCATCTAATCGAAGTTCACGCACCGGACCGATGCCCCGTATTAACCTTGATTAATAAACCTTATCGCGGTGAAAAATTCCGCATCTTATTGCGCGGATATCGGCTCGCTATAGTGGCTCGCTTTCCCGCACGCATCCCCCGCGTGCGCAGACGAACGGCAGGAGCCCCTTGATGACCACCGCTACCCGATTCACCGAAGTCGAGGATCTGATGCCCGCCGCAGGCGGGCTGCGCGAGATCCGTCACCACATCCATCACCATCCCGAACTCGCGTACGAAGAGCACGACACGGCCGCGCTCGTCGCGGACAAGCTCGCGCAATGGGGCTGGCAGGTGACGCGCGGGGTCGGCAAGACCGGCGTCGTCGGCACGCTGCGGGTGGGCGACGGCGCACGCAGCATCGGCATTCGCGCCGACATGGATGCGTTGCCGATCGTCGAGGCGACCGGCTTGCCGTATGCGAGCGGCACGCACGGCAAGATGCACGCGTGCGGCCACGACGGCCACACGACGATGCTGCTCGGCGCTGCGCAGCATCTCGCGAAGACGCGCAACTTCTCGGGCACCGTGCACCTGTATTTCCAGCCGGCGGAGGAGCACGGCGTCGACAGCGGCGCGAAGAAGATGATCGACGACGGCCTGTTCGAGCGTTTCCCGTGCGACGCCGTGTTCGGCATGCACAACCATCCGGGCGCGGCGCCCGGCGTGTTCCTCACGCGCCGCGGCCCGTTCATGTCGGCCGGCGACAAGGCGATCATCTCGATCGAAGGCGTGGGCGGCCACGCGGCGCGGCCGCATCTGACCGTCGACCCGGTGGTCGTCGCGGCGAGCATCGTGATGGCGCTGCAGACGATCGTCGCGCGCAACGTCGATCCGTCGCAGCCGGCGGTGGTCACGGTCGGCTCGATGCACGCGGGCACCGCGAACAACGTGATTCCGAACGGCGCGCGACTCGAACTCAGCGTGCGTTCGTTCAGCCCCGACGTGCGCGCGCTGCTCAAGCGCCGCATCGTCGAGCTGGCCGAAACGCAGGCCGCGAGCTACGGCGCGACCGCGAACGTCGAGTACATCGAAGGTTATCCGGTCGTCGTCAATACGGATGCCGAAACGGATTTCGCCGCGCAGGTCGCGCGCGAACTCGTCGGCGATGCGCACGTGGTCGAGCAGGCCGACCTGCTGATGGGCAGCGAGGATTTCGCGTTCATGCTGCAGCAGCGGCCGGGCTCGTTCGTGCGGCTCGGCAACGGCGAAGGCGAGGACGGTTGCATGGTGCACAACCCGAAATACGACTTCAACGATCGCAACCTGCCGATCGGCGCGGCGTTCTGGACGCGCCTCGTCGAGCGTTACCTCGGGCAGTGATCGCAACGGCGGCGCGCGGCCGGCGCTTCCGGCCGCATTCAGAGGAGAGGAGAGCGATGCAGAAAGACCATCTCGCGCTGCACCCCGCGTCGCCGGGCGCCGCCGAAGCCGGTGCGCCCGGCGCGCCTGCCGTCACGCGGCGCGGCGCGATCGCCGCGGCCGTGATCGGCAACTGGCTGGAATTCTTCGATTTCACCGTGTACGGTTTCTTCGCGGTGCTGATCGGCAAGCTGTTCTTCCCGTCGAGCGACCCGACCACGTCGCTGCTGCTGTCGGTCGCGACGTTCGCCGCCGGCTTCTTCACGCGGCCGCTCGGCAGCGTCGTGCTCGGCGTCTACGCCGACCGCAAGGGGCGCAAGGCCGCGCTGAACCTGACGATCATGCTGATGGCGCTCGGCACCGGTCTGATCGCGATCGCGCCGACCTATGCGCAGGTGGGCGTGGCCGCGCCGCTGCTCGTGGTGTTCGCGCGGTTGCTGCAGGGCTTCTCGCAAGGCGGCGAATTCGGCGCGGCGACGTCGACGCTGCTCGAACAGGGCGGCACGTCGCGCCGCGCGTTCCGCGCGAGCTGGCAGCTCGCGACGCAAGGCGGCGCCGCGCTGATGGGCTCGGGGTTCGCGGCGCTGCTGTCGAACACGATGACGAAGGACGCACTGGAAGGCTGGGGCTGGCGGCTGCCGTTCCTCGTCGGCGTGCTGATTGCGCCGGTCGGGATGTTTTTGCGTCGCCGGCTCGCGGACGACGCGCCCGGCGACCGCCATCACGGCATCGAGCGCGGCGTGCTGCACGAGCTGTTCTCGAAGCACGCGCGCACGGTGCTGCTGCTGATGCTCACGGTGATGGGCGGCACGGTGTCGACCTACATCCTGACCTTCTACATGCCGACCTACGCGATCCACACGCTCGGCTTGCCGATGAAGCTGTCGATGTTCGTCGGGGTCGCGTCGGGCTGCGTGATGCTGGTCACGTGCCCGCTGTTCGGCTGGCTGTCGGACAAGCTCGGCAGCCGGCGCCTGCCGATCTTCGTCGGCCGCGGCGTGCTGGTCGCGCTGCTGTTTCCGGCATTCTGGCTGATGAACCATCATCCGACGCTGTCGGTGATCCTGCCGCTGACCGCGCTGATGCTGCTGTTCTATTCGCTCGGCTCCGCATCGGAAATGGCGCTGATGTGCGAGTCGCTGCCGCGCCACGTGCGGGCGACGGGCATCTCGATCGCGTATGCGCTCGCGGTGACGATCTTCGGCGGCACCGCGCAGCTGATCGCGACCTGGCTCGTGAAGACGACCGGCAGCAAGCTCGCGCCGGCGGGCTACGTGGCCGCGTGCGTGGTGCTGTCGCTGATCGCGGTCGCGATGCTGCGCGAGACCGCGCGCGAATCGCTGGACTGACGCTCGACGCGTGATGCGCGATGCGGGCGGCGGCGCGGCCGTATGCGCTTACCGCCCGCGCACCACCCTCAGATACGACGCGAGCATCGTCGCGAGTTCCTGCGCGGCCGGCGTCAGCGGTACGGCCGCGCGCTGCAGCAGGCAGACGTCCTGCGCTTCGGCCCGTTCGCGCACCGGCACCTTCACGAGCGCGCCGGCGAACGGCCCGTGCCGCGTGATCGCTTCGGTTTCGAGCGCGAGGGAATCGGTCTGCGTGACGATCTGCAGCGTCTCGAACATCCCTTCGACGGTCGCGAGGATCTTCGGCGGCGGCTGGCCGTGCGCGTCGAAGTACGCGAGCAGCCGGTTGACGACCGGGTCGGCGCTCAGGTTCGGCGAGCGCGTGGACACCCATCCGTAGGCGGCCAGCTCGGCGAGCGATCGCGCATGCATCGCCGGGTGCCCGTTGCGGCAGACGACCACCGGCGCCGACGTGCGCAGCGGCGTGACCGCGAGATCGGTCGTGTCGGTCTGCTTCGCGACCAGCGCGATCGCGAAATCGACCGCGCTTTCGCGCAGCCAGCCGATCATCATCCGCGACGTGCCGGTGCGCAGGTGCACGTCCACCTTGTCGAAGCGCGCGCGGAACGCGGTCAGCACGGGCGCGAACGCGTCGATCAGCGGCTCGGTCACGAGGCCGAGCGTGACGGTGCCTTCGTAGGCGCCGCTCAACTGACGGATTTCCCGCTCGACCTGGTCGCATTCGCCGAGGATCGAAGCGGAGCGCGCGAGCAGCCGCTGGCCGACGGCCGTCGGCACGATCCCGCGATTGGTGCGCGTGAACAGCGTCGCGCCGAGCGTCGCCTCGAGGCCCTGCAGTTGCTGCGAGACGCCGCTTTGCGCGAGATCGAGCGCGCGTGCGGCCGCGCGCAGGCTGCCGTGCTCGACGACGGCCCGGAAGATGCGGAGCTGGGACAGCGTGAACGCCATGGGAAGCTGCGAGGCCGGTGATCGGAAATACCGATCATGATAAGTCAGCCGATGGTTCCGGCGGCAGCCGGCGGCCCCTACGATCGCAGGCAGTCCGGCGCATGCCGTTCGTCCCGCTACCTGCCCATCGTCGACCATGAAACGTCTCCTCGTCCCGCTCGTTTCCCTGTGCATTGGCCTGGCGGCCACGTCCGCGTGTGCGCTCGACGCGCACGTGGTGCGGCTCGGCATCGACCCGACCTATCCGCCGATGGATGCGAAAGCGCCCGACGGCAGCCTGAAAGGCTTCGACGTCGATCTCGGCAACGAGATCTGCCGCCGTGCGCAGTTGCGCTGCCAGTGGGTCGAGCTCGAATTCTCCGGGATGATCCCCGCGTTGCAGGCGCGCAAGATCGACGCGATCCTGTCGTCGATGGCGATCACCGCGAAGCGCGAGAAACAGATCCTGTTCTCGTCGAAGCTGTTCCGCTTCAAGTCGCGGCTCGTCGCGCGGCCCGGCAGCGGGCTCGACGGCACGGCGGCGTCGCTGGCCGGCAAGCGCGTCGGCGTGCAGTCGGGCACGCAGTTCGAATCGTGGGCGCTCGCGCACTGGGCGCCGGCCGGTGTCGGCGTGGTGCCGTACAAGAGCCAGGACGACGTGTTCGCCGATCTCGTGAACGGCCGCCTCGACGCGGCGCTGCTCGGCACCGTGGAAGCCGACTATGGGTTCCTGCGCCAGCCGCGCGGCAAGGGCTTCGCGTTCGTCGGCGCGCCGCTCGACATGGGCGATCGCGGCGTCGGCATCGGCATGCGGCAGTCGGATACCGCGCTGAAGGCGTCGATCGACGGCGCGATCGCAGCGATGCTGAAGGACGGTACGTACGACCGGATCGCGAAGCAGTACTTCGATTTCAACCCGTACGGCGACTGAGCGCCGTGCAGGCCCGTTGTCCCGATTCCCCGTTTTCATCCGTTCGAGACCATCGATGCAGATTCGCACCACGCCGCTCCTGTCGCCGTCGATCGGCACGCAGCGCACGCTGACGAGCTTTCATTTCGGGCCGGCCGACAGCGGCCGCAAGATCTACCTGCAGGCCGCGCTGCACGCGGACGAGACGCCGGCGATGCTCGCGGCGGTCGTGCTGAAGCAGCGTCTCGCGCAGCTCGACGCCGCAGGCCGGCTCGCGGCCGACATCGTGCTGGTGCCGGTGTCGAACCCGGTCGGCCTCAATCATCATCTGCTCGGGCAGTTCATCGGTCGTTTCGACCTCGCGAGCGGCCGCAACTTCAACCGCGGCTTTCTGCCGCTCGCGGAAATCGCCGCGCGCGCGCGCGACCGGCTGGGCGACGACGGCGCGCGCAATCGCGCGATCGTGCGCGAATGCGTCGGCGCGGCGCTCGACGACATCGCGCCGCGCACCGAATTCGATGCGCTGCAGCTTGCGCTGCTGAAGCTGTCGCACGACGCCGACGTCGTGATCGACCTGCATTGCTCGCTCGAAGCGGTGATGCACGTGTACACGAGCGAGACCGCGTGGCCGGACGTCGAGCCGCTCGCGCGTTATCTCGGTGCGGAGGTGTCGCTGCTCGCCGAGGATTCGGGCGGCCATGCGTTCGACGATGCGCATCACCTGCTGTGGTCGCGGTTGCGCGCGCATTTGCCGGACGGCACGCCGATGGCGGCCGGCACCGTGGCCGTGACCGTCGAGTGCCGCGGCCAGCGCGACGTGACGTACGACTATGCGCAACGCGACGCCGACGCGCTCGTCGACTATCTCGTGTGGTGCGGCGCGGTGCGCGGCGAACGCGCACCGCTGCCGCCGCTGGCCGCATCGGCCACGCCGCTTGCGGGCAGCGAGCAGTTTTACGCGCCGGTGAGCGGGATCCTCGTGCACCGCGCGGCGATCGGCGCGACGATCCGTGCGGGCGATCCGCTGTTCGACATCGTCGATCCGCTGACGGATGCGGTCACGACGATCTCGAGCGCGACCGATGGCGTGTTCTACATGCGGCGCGCGATCCGTTTCGTGACGGCCGGCGCGCCGCTCGGCCGCGTGACCGGCACGGTGCCGGTGCGAACGGGGATGCTGCTGGGCGCGTGAGCGGTGCCGGGCGCGCACGGCGTCCGAGAGGCGCCGTGCAATTTCGTTCTCGTCAAATTGACCGGGCGTTGCCGCACCCCTAAATTTGGCGATGCGGAGCGCGCTCCGTGTTCCGTGAGAAGGACGTTGCAAACAGAGTCAGAGAGTTGAGCGGGCGGCGCATGCCGCCCGTCTTTTTATCCGCGGTATCCGCACTGTCGGCTCGATCCGCGTGCTTCACGCCATGCGCGAATGGCCATGTTGCCGATCCGGCGCGCGAAGTGACCGCTCACCCGCGCCGTGCGACCAGCTCCGATACCGTCTGCGCGGCCTGCTGCAGCGGCCCGAGAAACTCCTTCACCATCTGCTTCGCGGTATGCCGCTGTGCGTTGCCGCTGATGTTCATCGCGGCGATCACCTGCCCGCGCCGGTTGCGGATCGGCGCGGAGATCGACATCAAGCCCACCTCGAGTTCCTGGTCGACCACGGCCCAGCCTTGCTGGCGCACCTGCGCGATCGTCGCCTTGAGTTCGCCGATGTCGGTGATCGTGCGCGGCGTATGCGCACGGATGCCGCTTTGCGCGAGCGTTTCGTCGAGCGCCGCGTCGTCGAGCGCGGACAGCAGCACGCGGCCCATCGACGTACAGTACGCGGGCAGCCGGCTGCCGATCGACAGGTTGATCGTCATGATCTTGCGGGTCGGCACGCGCAGCACGTAGACGATCTCGGTGCGGTCGAGCACCGCGGCCGAGCAGCTTTCGTGGATTTGCGCGGACAACTGCTCCATCACCGGATCGGCGAGATTCCAGAACGGCATCGACGTCAGGTACGCGAAGCCGAGCTCGAGGATCTTCGGCGTGAGCCGGAACAGCCGGCCGTCGGCCTCGACGTAGCCGAGCGTCTGCAGCGTGAGCAGGATCCGGCGCGCGCCCGCGCGCGTGAGGCCGGTGGCCGATGCGACCTCGGTGAGCGTCTGCTCCGGGCGCGCCGCGTCGAATGCGCGGATCACCGCGAGGCCGCGCGCGAACGACTGCACATAGGAGTCGCCGGGTTTCGTTTGAATATCGTCGGTTGTCATGAGCGCCTGGAATGTCGTGCAGCCGAGAAGATAGCGCATGGGGCCCGACACGCCAACCGCACGGCGGACCGCGCCCTTGACAGGTCGTCCCTGCACTCCCTATGATGCGTTGAACGTTCGATACACGATCTTATGTTCGTATATAGAACATTTAAGCGCATCCCGGCGGGCAATGCAAGGGGGCGCCCCGTTCATTTCCCAGCCTTTCACGGGACCGGAGACACTGATGACCGAAGCTTTTCTGTGTGATGCGATCCGTACGCCGATCGGGCGTTACGGCGGTGCACTGTCCGGCGTGCGCGCCGACGATCTGGGCGCGGTGCCGCTCAAGGCGCTCGTCGAGCGCAACCGCGACGTCGACTGGACGGCGATCGACGACGTGATCTACGGCTGCGCGAACCAGGCCGGCGAGGACAACCGCAACGTCGCGCGCATGTCGGCGCTGCTGGCGGGCCTGCCGGAGGGCGTGCCCGGTTCGACGATCAACCGCCTGTGCGGCTCCGGAATGGATGCGGTCGGCGTGGCCGCGCGCGCGATCAAGTCGGGCGAAGCCGCGCTGATGGTGGCGGGCGGCGTCGAGAGCATGACGCGCGCGCCGTTCGTGATGGGCAAGGCCGCGAGCGCGTTCGCGCGCCAGGCCGATATCTTCGATACGACGATCGGCTGGCGCTTCGTCAATCCGCTGATGAAGCAGTTGTATGGCGTCGATTCGATGCCCGAGACGGCCGAGAACGTCGCGGTCGACTACAACATCAGCCGCGCGGATCAGGACCTGTTCGCGCTGCGCAGCCAGCAGAAGGCCGCGCGGGCGCAGCAGGACGGCACGCTCGCCGAGGAAATCGTGCCGGTCACGATTGCGCAGAAGAAAGGCGACGCCATCGTCGTGTCGCGCGACGAGCATCCGCGCGAAACGTCGCTCGAAGCGCTCGCGAAGTTGAAGGGCGTCGTGCGCCCGGACGGCTCGGTCACGGCCGGCAACGCGTCGGGCGTGAACGACGGCGCCGCCGCGCTGCTGCTGGCGAACGAGGCCACCGCGAAGCGCTTCGGCCTGACGCCGCGCGCCCGCGTGCTGGGGATCGCGACGGCCGGCGTCGCGCCGCGCGTGATGGGCATCGGCCCCGCGCCGGCCACGCAGAAGCTGCTCGCGCGGCTCGGGATGACGATCGACCAGTTCGACGTGATCGAGCTGAACGAAGCGTTCGCGTCGCAAGGTCTCGCGGTGCTGCGCATGCTCGGCGTCGCCGACGACGATCCGCGCGTGAACCCGAACGGCGGTGCGATCGCGCTCGGTCATCCGCTCGGCGCATCGGGTGCGCGTCTCGTGACGACCGCGATGTACCAGTTGCATCGCACGAACGGCCGCTTTGCGCTGTGCACGATGTGCATCGGCGTCGGCCAGGGCATCGCGATCGCGATCGAACGCGTCTGACCGGCGAGATGGGGGGAAGCGGCCGGATACGCGCCGCTTGATCGCCGCGCCGTTTCCGCCACGATGGGCGGCACGAGGTGTCTCGTGCCGCCCATCGTCGTTAACCGGCCGGCGACAGTTGCCTGAGCCGCGCGTCGAGCGCATCGATCTCGGTGTCCGCGAACACCTCGATGCCATGCGCGCGCAGCAGCGCCGCCGTGACGCCGGCGCCCGCGTGCCGCCGGCTCTCGAAACTTCCGTCGTAAATGAACGTGCTGCCGCACGAGGGACTGCCGTCGGCGAGGATCGCGAAGCGGCAGCCGTGTGCTTGCGCAAGGGCCAGCGCGGTCTGCGCGCCGGCCACGAACGGGGCCGTCACGTCGGTGCCGCCCACGTCGACGATGCGTGCGCGACCCGACAGCACCTGCTGCCCCGATGCGCCGCCGGCGATCTCGGCGGGCGGGCGCGGCCCGCCGAGGCCGCCCGCCAGTTCCGGGCAGACGGCCACGAGACGCCCTTCGCGTTGCCACCGTTCGAGCGCCTCGTGCGCGGCGGTCTTCGCCGAGCCGTTGTAACGGACCGGATGGCCGACCACGCACATGCTGACGAGGATCTTCGGCGTGGCGGGCGGTGGCGGGTCATCGTTCAATGTCGCGCTCCGTGACGTGCTGACGGTAACTGATGACGGCAGTGGCGGAGCGCAAAATTCCACGCTTCATCCGCATGCCGCGCGGTCACGCCGTCGGCCCTTCGAGGTGAATGTCTTCGGGCTCGAGTGCGTAAAGTTCGGGATCGGGCACCGCGCTGACCGTGAAGCCGAGCCGCAGGTAGAAGTCGATCGTGCGCTGCGACGGCGTGGCCGACACGTACAGACGCTCGGCGCCCATCGTGCGTGCCCGCACCTGCGCCGCGCGATAGAGCTGTTCGCCGAGCCCGCAACCGCGCCAATCGCGGCTCACGTGCAGGAACTTCAACTGCAGCATGTCGCGCCGCGGGCCGAGCGGCCGGCTGTCGACGACGACGGCCGCGACGAGCCGCGTGCCGTCGAACCGGCCGAGAAACCAGCCGCCGCGGTCGTGACAGTCGAGCAGGATCGGCGTGTAGTGATCGGCTTCGCCGTCGGGCCAGCCGGCCACGTCGTAGAACTCGGGCACGAGATGCAGCGCGCCGTCGCGCAGCACGTACAGGTGTTCGATGATTTCACGCCGGTCGATGGTCCACACGAGCGGCACGTCGTCGCGGGCCAGCAGGCGGGCCGACAGCGCGTCGCGCGCGGCGGCGGTGCGGCCGGTCATGCGGCCACCCGGTGCGCGGCGAGCGCGTACATCAACGGCAGGCGCGGCATGCCTTCGGGCGGCACCATCCGGCGGCCGTCCAACTCGCGCATGCCGTCGAAGCCCTTCCAGCCGTTCGCGTATGGATATTCGATCAGGCGATCGATCGCGAGCCCGGCCGATATCAGTGCATTCACGACTGCGCCGATGCCCCACATGAACTCGTAGCTCGGATGCGGGTTCGCGAAATCGACGATGCCCGGGTGGTCGTGCTGCGCGCCGAGTCCCGTGCCGGACACCGCGACGTAATCGCCGACGCCTGCGGGTTCCTCGGTCGCGTCGTCCTTGAAGTAGTCGTAGTGCGGCTGCCAGTGTTCGTCGAAATACAGCGAGAACGGATGGAACTCGACCATCGCGAAGCGGCCGCCCGGTGCGAGCAGCGAGGCGATCCCGTGCGCCCATGCGGTCAGGTCCGACAGCCAGTAGATCGCGCCGTACGACGTGAACACGTGATCGAAGCGCTCGCCGCGCGCGGCGGCTTCGGGCATCCAGTCGAGTACGTCGGCGCGCTCGAACCGCGCGGGCAGGCCCGCGTCGGCCGACAGTCGCCGCGCGAAGTCGATCGCCTCGTCGGAGATGTCGACGCCGGTTGCGTCCGCGCCTTCGCGCACGAGGCTCAGCGTGTCCTGCCCCGCGTTGCATTGCAGGTGCAAGAGCCGCAGACCCGCCAGATCGCCGAGCAGTTCGCGTTCTTCCGGAAACAGCGTCGAGCCGCCATTGCGGAAAAATGCAGCCTGATCGCCTTTATGGCTGTTATGCGCAACCGTCGCCTTATTCCAGGACAACCGATTCAGTTCGTGCAATGCCTTTTTCATCGAATTCGAATTCCGGTGGAATGGAGCAGGATAATTCAAATCGTTTCGCCGCGCGCAACGGATGCCGACATCGGCACGTCGGGCGGCGCGGTGTGACAAGTCGATAATCACGTGCCGCGATTATCGCCGGAATATTTGATCGAAATCATGGTAATGGCCGAATTGCATGCAGGATGCGCGACAGGATTAAGGTTTCCCGGTGCATTGCCGACAAAGGACGAGAGTGTCGTAAAGCGATCAACCGTTTTTCGGCTACTGAGCGCGATTTCAGTGCGGCGCGGACGACAGAGCCGCCTTTCGGAGCCTTGCATGCGCAACAACCTGCCCATTACTCAACAGGAATTCGATTTTCCCGACGACGTCACACTGATGTCGACGACCGATGCCGACAGTGTCATCACCTACGCGAACACGACGTTCGCGCAGGTGAGCGGGTTCTCGAACGAGGAACTCGTCGGCCAGCCGCACAACGTGGTGCGGCACCCGGACATGCCGAAGGAGGCGTTCGCCGACATGTGGGCGACGCTCAAGGGCGGCGAGCCGTGGACCGCGCTCGTGAAGAACCGCCGCAAGAACGGCGACCATTACTGGGTGCGTGCGAACGCGATTCCGGTGATGCGCAACGGCGCGCCGCAAGGCTACATGTCGGTGCGCACGAAGGCGCCGCACGACGAGACCCGGGCCGCGGACGCGCTGTATCGCGCGTTTCGCGAAGGCAAGACCGGCCAGCGCCGGTTCCACAAGGGGCTCGTCATCCGCACCGGGCTGCTGCGAATCGCATCGCTGCCGCAGACGATGTCGGTGCGTGCGCGCGTGCATTCGGCATGGTGCGTGCTGGCGCCGGCAGTCATCGGCGCGGGCTGGGCCTGCGGGCTGGGCGGCAATGGGCTCGCGGCGTTTGCCGGTGTGACGATCGGCGTGGCGGCCGCCGCCGGCTGGTGGCTCGATGCGCAGATCGTGCAACCGCTGAAGCGGCTGCACGAGCAGGCGCTGAACGTCGCGACCGGCGAGAGCCGGCGCGGCGTGCGGATGAATCGCGTCGACGAGATCGGCATGACGCTGCGCACGATCAACCAGCTCGGCCTGATGTTCCGCTGGCTCGTCGACGACGTCAGCGAGCAGGTGCACAACGTGCAGCGCGCGAGCAACGAGATCGCGCAAGGCAACAACGACCTCAGCGCGCGTACCGAGCAGGCCGCGTCCAGCGTGCAGCAGACCGCCGCGTCGATGGCGGAAATGACGGCCACCGTGTCGAGCAATGCGGAAACGGCGCTGCAGGCGAATCGGTTGTCCGTTTCCGCGAGCGAGGCGGCCGAGCGCGGCGGGCAGGCGGTGAGCGAGGTCGTCGCGACGATGAGCGAGATCACCGAGAGTTCGCGCAAGATTGCCGACATCATCGGCGTGATCGACGGCATCGCGTTCCAGACCAACATCCTCGCGCTGAATGCGGCGGTCGAGGCCGCGCGCGCGGGCGAGCAGGGTCGTGGTTTCGCGGTGGTCGCAGGCGAGGTGCGCGCGCTCGCGCAGCGCAGCGCGAACGCGGCGAAGGAGATCAAGGCGCTGATCGGCGCGAGCGTCGAGCGCGTCGAGTCGGGCGCGCGGCGCGTGGACGAGGCAGGCCGGACGATGGAGGACATCGTCACGCAGGTGAAGCGCGTGTCCGATCTGATCGCGGAAATCAGCTCGTCGACGGCCGAGCAGAGCACCGGTGTCGCGCAGGTCGACCAGGCGGTCGTGCATCTGGACAACATCACGCAGCAGAACGCGGCGCTCGTCGAACAGAGCACGGCGGCGTCGGAAAGCCTGAAACAGCAGGCGACGCGCCTCGTGGATGCGGTGAACGTGTTCAGATGAGCGCGCGAAAGGGTGTGCGACGTGCGGAATCGATCGACGATGCCGGATGTCGCGCACCGTGCTTATTCGGATTGGCGAATTCAATGGAATGACGTCGAACGTGAAATATTCGTCTCCCCGATTTCAGGAGGGGGCGAATGAATCGAGCCGAAATCGCGGCATCCATTGGCCGGGCGAATCGCGTCCAGATCGTTGCCCGGCAACGCACTTCGTTTCATCCATAAACAAATCATTCGGTAAAAACAAGATGATGCATATCTAATGCATATTTACCCGAATACGGCATAATGTTTTCGCCGAATGTGCCGAAAGTGCAGGAGCCCGACTCACACGCATGCGAATCGATCGCGATGCGCGGGGTCTCGAATCAATCGACGAACGGACGCAAGATCCGCCACCCGGAGCTCCACACCATGCGCAACAACCAGCCCGTCACGCAACGCGAATTCGAATTTGCCGATGATGCGACGCTGATGTCGACGACCGATGTCGACAGCCACATCACTTACGCGAACGCGGCATTCATCCAGGTCAGCGGCTTTTCTCCCGAGGAGATCGAAGGCCAGCCGCACAACGTGGTGCGGCATCCGGACATGCCGAAGGAGGCGTTCGCCGACATGTGGGCGACGCTCGGGCGCGGCGAGCCGTGGACCGCGCTCGTGAAGAACCGCCGCAAGAACGGCGACCATTACTGGGTGCGCGCGAACGCGATTCCGGTGATGCGCAACGGGCAGCCGAAGGGCTACATGTCGGTGCGCACGAAGGCGACGCGCGACGAGATCGCGGCTGCCGAGGCGCTGTATCGCGATTTCCGCGAAGGCAAGGCCGGCAGCCGCCGGTTCCACAAGGGGTTGATCTTGCGCACCGGCGCGCTGCGCGTCGCGTCGGTGTTCCAGACGATGTCGGTGCGGGCGCGGCTGGTGTCGACGCTGTGTGTGCTGGCGCCTGCGGTCGTCGGCACCGGCTGGGCGGCCGGGTTGAGCGGCGGCGCGCTTGCGGCGTTCGCCGGTGCGGCGATCGGCGTGACGGCGGCGGCCGGGCTGTGGCTCGACGCGCAGATCGTGCGGCCGCTTCGGCAGTTGCGCGACGAGGCGTTGCGCGTGGCGACCGGCGAGAGCCGCAACGGCGTGCGGATGAATCGCGTCGACGAGATCGGCATGACGCTGCGTACGATCAACCAGCTCGGGCTGATGTTCCGCTGGCTCGTCGACGACGTCAGCGAACAGGTGCTGAACGTGCAGCGCGCGAGCAACGAGATCGCGCAAGGCAACAACGACCTCAGCGCGCGCACCGAGCAGGCTTCGACGAGCGTGCAGCAGACGGCCGCATCGATGGCCGAGATGACGGCCACCGTGTCGAGCAATGCGGAGACGGCGCTGCAGGCGAATCAGCTGTCCGTTTCCGCGAGCGAGGCAGCCGGGCGGGGCGGGCAGGCGGTGAACGAAGTCGTCGCGACGATGAACGACATCACCGAGAGCTCGCGCAAGATTGCCGACATCATCGGCGTGATCGACGGCATCGCGTTCCAGACCAACATCCTCGCGCTGAATGCGGCGGTCGAGGCCGCGCGTGCGGGTGATCAGGGGCGCGGCTTCGCGGTGGTGGCCGGCGAGGTACGCGCGCTCGCGCAGCGCAGCGCGAATGCGGCGAAGGAGATCAAGACGCTGATCGGCGCGAGCGTCGAGCGCGTCGAGTCGGGCGCGCGGATCGTCGATGGCGCGGGCAAGACGATGGAGGACATCGTCACGCAGGTGAAGCGCGTGTCCGATCTGATTGCGGAGATCAGCTCGTCGACGGCCGAGCAGAGCACCGGTGTCGCACAGGTCGACCAGGCGGTCGTGCATCTGGACAACATCACGCAGCAGAACGCGGCGCTCGTCGAGCAGAGCACGGCGGCGTCGGAAAGCCTGAAGCAGCAGGCGACGCGGCTGGTGGAGGCGGTGAACGTATTCCGCTGATCGCGGAGAAGGCAGGTGACGCGGGCACGGCGGAGAGGGATACCGGCCCGCGTCGCGACCGCCCGGTTCCGGCCGGGCGGCCAGGGCCTGCCGCTCGCGCGCCAGGCCCCGAACCGTCAGACGGCCAGGCAGAGGTACTTGATCACGACGTAGTCGTCGATGCCGTAGTGCGAGCCTTCGCGACCGAGGCCCGACTGCTTCACGCCGCCGAACGGCGCGACTTCGTTCGAGATGAGGCCCGTGTTCACGCCGACCATCCCGTATTCGAGCGCTTCGGCGACCTTCCACACGCGGCCGATGTCGCGGCTGTAGAAGTACGCGGCGAGGCCGAACTCGGTGTCGTTCGCGAGGCGGATCACTTCGTCGTCGCTGCCGAACTTGAACAGCGGCGCGAGCGGCCCGAACGTCTCTTCCTTCGCGACCTTCATCGCCGGCGTGACGCCGGTCAGCACCGTCGGCTCGAAGAAGCCGTGGCCGAGCGCGTGGCGCTTGCCGCCCGTCACGACGGTCGCGCCCTTCGCGAGCGCGTCCTCGATATGCGCCTCGACCTTCAGCACGGCTGCTTCGTTGATCAGCGGGCCTTGCGTGACGCCCGGCTCCGTGCCGCGGCCGACCTTCAACTGGCCGACGGCCGCCGCGAGCTTCTGCGCGAACTGGTCGTACACGGCTTCATGCACGTAGAAGCGGTTCGTGCACACGCACGTCTGGCCGCTGTTGCGGTACTTCGACGCGATCGCGCCCTGCACGGCCGCATCGAGATCGGCGTCGTCGAACACGATGAACGGCGCGTTGCCGCCGAGCTCCAGCGACACCTTCTTGACCGTCGCCGCGCACTGCGCCATCAGCAGGCGGCCGACCGGCGTCGAGCCCGTGAACGACAGCTTGCGCACGATCGGGTTCGACGTCAGTTCGCCGCCGATCGCCTTCGGATCGCCCGTGACGACGCTGAACACGCCGGCCGGCACGCCCGCGCGCTCGGCCAGCACGGCCATCGCGAGCGCGGAGAACGGCGTCGCCTCGGCCGGCTTCACGACGATCGGGCAGCCTGCCGCGAGCGCCGGGCCGACCTTGCGGGTGATCATCGCCGCCGGGAAGTTCCACGGCGTGATCGCCGCGCACACGCCGATCGCTTCCTTCGTCACGACGATGCGCTTGTCGCTCGCCGGCGTCGGGATCGTGTCGCCGTACACGCGCTTGCCTTCTTCCGCGAACCACTCGAGGAACGACGCCGCGTAGCCGATCTCGCCCTTCGCTTCGGCCAGCGACTTGCCCTGCTCGGTGGTGAGGATCAGCGCGAGGTCGTCGGCATTCTCCATCATCAGGTCGTGCCACTTGCGCAGGATGACCGCGCGTTCCTTCGCGGTCTTCTTGCGCCACGCCGGCCATGCGGCATTCGCGGCGTCGATCGCGTGACGCGTTTCCGCCGCGCCCATCGCCGGCACGGTGCCGAGCAGGCCGCCCGTCGCCGGGTTGCGGACCTCGAACGTCTCGCCGTTCGTGGCGGGTTGCCATTCGCCGTTGACGTACGCCTGCTGGCGGAACAGCGACGGATCTTTCAGTGCCAGGGTTTCCTGAACAGTGCTCATATGAATCACCTGCTTCGAAAAGGACGGATGCAAACGGCCGCCGCCGTCTTCACGACGGCGGCGGCGCATTCAGTCGGGGACGGGCACTCAGGCCGGCACGCCGACCGTTTCCTTCAGCACTTCCTCGAGGATCGCGAGCGCTTCGTCGAACACGGCTTGCGGGATCGTCAGCGGGAACAGGAAGCGCACGACGTTCGAGTACACGCCGCACACGAGCAGCAGCAGCCCGCGTTCGAGCGCACGCGCCTGCACGCGCTTCGTGAACTCGGCATCCGGCTCGCCCGAACCCGGCTTCAGGAATTCGACCGCGATCATCGCGCCCGGGCCGCGCACGTCGGCGATCTGCGGCACGTCCGCCTGCAGCGCGTTCAGCTTCGCCTTCAGCACGTCGCCGAGCTGCGTCGCGCGCTCGCACAGCTTCTCTTCGTCGATGATCTCGAGCACCGCGTGCGCCGACGCGACGGCCAGCGGGTTGCCGGCGTAGGTGCCGCCGAGGCCGCCGGGCGCGGCCGCGTCCATCACGTCCGCCCGGCCGACGACGCCCGACAGCGGCATGCCGCCGGCAAGGCTCTTCGCCATCGTGATCAGGTCGGCCAGCACGTCGTAGTGCTGCATCGCGAACAGCTTGCCGGTGCGCGCGAAGCCGGTCTGTACTTCGTCGGCGATCAGCAGGATGCCGTGTTCGTTACAGATCTTGCGCAGCGCGCGCACGAACTCGGCCGGCGCCGGGTTGAAGCCGCCTTCGCCCTGGACCGGTTCGAAGATGATCGCGGCGACGCGCTTCGGATCGATGTCGGCCTTGAACAGCATCTCGATCGCCTTGATCGAGTCGGCCGTCGTCACGCCGTGCACGGCGTTCGGGTACGGCGCGTGGAACACGTCGCCCGGGAACGGGCCGAAGTTCAGCTTGTACGGCGCGACCTTGCCGGTCAGCGCCATGCCCATCATCGTGCGGCCGTGGAAGCCGCCCGAGAATGCGATGACGCCCGGGCGGCCGGTCGCCGCGCGCGCGATCTTGATCGCGTTTTCGACGGCTTCGGCGCCGGTCGTGAAGAACGCCGTCTTCTTCGGGAAGTCGCCCGGCGCGCGTGCGTTGATCTTTTCCGCCAGCTCGACGTACGACGCGTACGGGACGATCTGGTAAGCGGTGTGCGTGAAGTTGTTCAACTGATCCGCGATCGCCTTGACGATCTTCGGGTGGCGGTGGCCCGTGTTCAGCACCGCGATGCCGGCGGCGAAATCGATGAAGCGGCGGCCTTCGACATCCCACAGCTCCGCGTTCTCGGCGCGGGCTGCGTAGAAATCGCACATCACGCCGACGCCGCGCGGGGTGGCGGCGTTCTTGCGGGCCTGCAGGTCGGCATTCTTCACGGTCATCTCCTTGATGTTCGGTCCGATAGGTAGAAAATCGGGCGCCTCGGCAGCCCATGGACGCGACTATAATCACATTTGGCTCCGGCAATCAGAGCCATTTCAATAAATATTCAGGAGCCAATCATGCGCGCGAGCGTGTTGTCGGACTGGCTGGCGCAGCGCCTCGTGCGCGGGGGCGAACAGCCGATCTACCGGCAGCTTCACCGGCTGCTGCAACAGGCGATCCTGTCGCGCGAACTGCCGGCCGGCACGCGCGTGCCGTCGTCGCGGCTGCTGGCCGCCGAGCTCGGGATCGCGCGCAACACGGTCACGCAGGTCTACGAACAGCTTGCGCTCGAAGGCTATGTGCACTCGGCGACGGGCCGCGGCACGTTCGTCGCCGACAGCGCGCCGGACGAGATCGTCGGCGCGCCGCCCGGCGCGGCGGCCGGGCCGGCCGTCGCGACGCCGTCCGTGCGGCGCCTGTCCGCGCGCGGCACGCGGCTCGTCGAAGGCGCCGGCGTGTCGAAGCGTCAGGGCGGCGCGTTCATGCCGGGCGTGCCCGATGTGTCGCGATTTCCGGCGCGCGTATGGACGCGGCTGCACAACAAGTACTGGCGGCGTCTGCGCCCGGACCTGCTGACCTATGCGCCCGGCGGCGGCCTCGCGCTGCTGCGCGAAGCGCTGGCCGACTACCTGCGCACGTCGCGTTCGGTGCGCTGCACGCCCGAGCAGATCGTGATCACGACCGGCATCCATCAGTCGATCGACCTCGCGGTGCGGTTGCTGACCGACCCGGGCGACGCGATCTGGACCGAGGATCCGTGCTACTGGGGCGTGCGCAGCGTGCTGAACGTGTCGGGGCTCACCACGCGGCCGATTCCGGTCGACGACGAAGGCATCGCGCCGTCGGCCGCCGATCTCGCCGCGCCGCCGAAGCTGATGCTCGTCACGCCGTCGCATCAGTATCCGCTCGGGATGGTGATGAGCCTCGCGCGCCGCCGGATGTTGCTCGAATACGCGCGCCAGCACGGCTGCTGGATCATCGAGGACGACTACGACAGCGAATTCCGCTACGGCAGCCGGCCGCTCGCGTCGCTGCAGGGGCTGGACACGGCCGGGCAGGTGATCTACGTCGGGAGTTTCGGCAAGACGCTGTTCCCGGGGCTGCGGGTCGGCTATCTGGTCGCGCCGGAGCCGCTCGCGGAGAGTTTCGCGACCGCGAGCGCCGAGTTGTATCGCGAGGGCCAGTTGCTGCAGCAGGCCGTGCTCGCCGAATTCATCGCGGAAGGGCACTTCGTGTCGCATATCCGCAAGATGCGCACGCTGTACGGGCAACGCCGCGAGGTGCTGCTCGACGCGGTCGCGCGCCGCTACGGCGATACGCTGCACGCGCTCGGCAGCGATGCGGGGCTGCATCTCGTCACGCGGCTGCCGGACGGTGTCGACGATCGAGCCGTCGCGCAGGCCGCGCTCGAACGCAACATCGTCGTGCGGCCGTTGTCCGGGTATTACGCGGACCGCTCGCGGGCGGCATCGGGCTTGCTGCTCGGCTATGCGTGCGTGCCGGAGGACGAGATCGCGACGGCGTTCGCGACGCTCGCGGAGGCGATCGACGAGCGGGCGTTCGGCGGGGCGGTTGCGGCGGCGTGACGTGCGAGCGCGGCGATATCGACTCGTTGCGATTCCGTCGAAGACCGGTCGAAGCTCGATACGCTCCGCAACGAGGCGCGTGTTTTTCGCGCGCGGCCAGCCCGCCTGCTTTCGCGCCGTTGAATGGGAATCGCCAACCGGTTCATGCCTCTTCCCGTCGGGCAAGAGCGGGGGCAGGTTGCAACCCGCAGCCGCACGGAGCGGGCATCCCGCGGAAGCGGTCATGAAGGCCGGCACCGGCCAAGGGCCCGGTGCGGGCGCTACAGCCGGATCAACGCCGCGCCCGCAACCACCAGCGCACACGCGGCGAGCCGCTGTGCGCCGGGCCGCTCGCGCATCACGAACCAGCCGATCGCGACGGCGAAGATCGAGCTCGTTTCGCGCAGCGCCGACACGGTCGCGACCGGCAGGTGCCGGTACGCGAGGATCACGATCCCGTACGCGGCGAGCGAGATCGTGCCGGCGATCGCGCCCTGCGCGAGGGCGGTGCGCGAGCCGAGCACTGCGCGCGGGCCGCCGCGCCATGCGCAGACGAGCACGAGCTGCGGCACGCTCCACAGCAGGTACACCCATGCGATGTAGCCGAGCGCGCTGCCGGATACGCGCGAGCCGATACCGTCGCAGAGCGAATACGCGGCGATGAACACGCCCGTGAGCAGCGCGTACGGCACGCCTTCCCCGGAGAACCTGAAGCCGCGCCGCAGCGCGAGCGACATGATCCCGAACGACACGAGCGCGATGCCCGCGAAGCCGAGCGGCGTCGGTCGTTCGTGCAGCACGGCGAACGCGAGCACCGACACCAGCAGCGGCGACATCCCGCGCGCGATCGGATAGATATGCCCGAACTCGCCGCTGCGGTATGCGCGCGCGAGCGTGAAGCAGTACGCGACCTCGAGCATCGCGGACGCGGCGACGTACGGCCATGCGGCGGGCGCCGGCGCGGGCAGCAGCACGGCGCCGGCGACGCCGAACGCGAGATACGGCAGCGACATCGTGCCGAGTTGCGCCAGCCGATCTTCGCTGACGTGGAGGAACGCGTTCCAGATCGCGTGCAGGAGAGCCGAGCACAGCACGAGGGCGACGAAGACGTGATCCATCGATCAATGAGGAAGCGAGCAAGGGCGGGAGCCGGCAAGGGCCGTCCATTATGTGGGTATCGGGCGCGCTCGCGCGGAATTGTCGATAATGGAGCGTTGTTATTCACCGTATTCACCGGATGCCGACGATGACCGAAGCCACTCAAGCCCAGCCTGCCGTTCCGCGCCTCACGAGCCTGTCGCACGGGGGCGGCTGCGGCTGCAAGATCGCGCCGGGCGTGCTGTCCGAGCTGCTCAAGCGCGCGACGCCGCCCGCGCTGTTCCCTGACCTGCTGGTCGGCACCGAAACCTCCGACGACGCGGCCGTCTACCGGCTCAACGACGAGCAGGCGATCGTCGCGACCACCGATTTCTTCATGCCGATCGTCGACGATCCGTTCGACTTCGGCCGCATCGCGGCGACCAATGCGCTGTCCGACGTCTACGCGATGGGCGGCAAGCCGATCCTCGCCCTGGCGCTGGTCGGCATGCCGATCAACGTGCTGCCGCACGAGACGATCGCCGCCGTGCTGCGCGGCGGCGAATCGGTGTGCGCGGATGCCGGCATTCCGGTCGCGGGCGGCCATTCGATCGATTCGGTCGAGCCGATCTACGGGCTCGCGGCGATCGGCGTCGTGCATCCGTCGCGCGTGAAGCGCAACGCGGCCGCGCGCGCGGGCGACGTGCTCGTGCTCGGCAAGCCGCTCGGCGTCGGCGTGCTGTCGGCCGCGTTGAAGAAGAACCAGCTCGATGCCGACGGTTACGCGCAAATGGTCGCGACCACCACCAAGCTGAACCGGCCGGGCGCCGAGCTCGCCGCGCTGCCGGGCGTGCATGCGCTGACCGACGTCACCGGCTTCGGGCTGCTCGGCCATACGCTCGAACTGGCGCGCGGCGCGCAGCTCACCGCGCGCGTGCACTATGCATCGCTGCCGTGGCTTGCGGGTGTCGAGACGTTCGTTGCCGACGGGGTGTTTACCGGCGCGTCGGGTCGCAACTGGGCCGCATACGGCGCCGACGTGCGGCTCGCCGACGGGCTGCCGCCCGTCGCGCAGGCGCTGCTAACCGATCCGCAGACGTCGGGCGGGCTGCTGGTCGCATGCGCGCCGGACGCGGTCGACGACGTGCTCGCGTGCTTCCGTGCCGACGGTTTCGACCGCGCGGCGGTGATCGGCGAGATGGTGGACGGGCCCGCACGCGTCGACGTCGCCTGAGTTCGGATTCACACACTGAATCGTTTCGACGTCGCTGGAATCGATGTTCTCCATCGACGGGATTGAATCGATATCCTGGACGACCGATGAGCGACTTCCTGTTCGGGCTGACGATCGCGCTGTCGGTCGGGCCCGTCGCGCTGATGATCGCGAACTACGGCATGCGCGCCGGCACGGCGACCGGCGTGCGCGCGGCGATCGGGGTGGCCGCTGCCGATGGCTGCTATGCGGTCGTGGCCTTCACGATCGGCGCGATGCTCGCGGACACGCTTGCGTCGCATCTGGCGCTGTTCCGTATGGTCGGTGCGCTCGTGTTGCTCGCGATGGGCGCGCGGATGCTGTGGGAGGCGCTGCGCGCCCGACGCCGCACGCTCGACGGCGACGGAGCGCCGCCGCCGGGCGATCGCCCGTTCATGTCGATGTTCGTCGTCACGCTCGCGAATCCGCTGACCATCCTGTTGTTCTATGGTTATGCGACGGCTGCCGCCGGTGCGCACCGCCACTGGTTGTTCGGCGCCGCGTGCGTGTTTGCGGGCAGCCTCGCCGGGCAACTCGTGTTCGCGTTCGGCGGCAGCGCGATCGGGCGCTTCATGAAATCGCCGGGGTGGCTCGCCGCGAGCCATGTAGTCGCCGCACTCGTCGTGCTCGGTTACGGCGTGGCTGGGCTGATGCGCGTGTAGCGCGGCGCGAAGCAGCCGACGTCGCACGCGGCGACGAACCCGATAGCATTCCTGATGTTTTTCGACGCGGTGACGAACGCGCGATTTTCCGTCACGCAACACGCATCCGTTCGCACGAAACATCGCCGGCCGTTTCGTAGTCGGGTTCCGCATCGCGTACGCCCGTTCTATACTCGTCGCGCAGTCTCCGACAGCCGTTCTCACCCAACGTCACCGAAACAAGGAACGCCGATGCTGACTCGCTCCATTCTTTCCGCCGCCGCATTCTCGCTTGCCGCCTGCGCGACCGCGCCGTCGATCGCGCAGGACAACCAGGGCAACGATGCCGGCAACGCGGCATTCGCCGAGACCGGCTCGCATGGCCGCCCGGTCAAGGTCATGATCGTCACGATGTTCGGGCCGGAGGGCCAGGCGTGGCTCGACCGGCTCGGCCCGTGGCGCGACATCGCCGTGCCCGGCCTGTCGCCCGACTATCCGGCGGTCCACTGCAACAAGCAGGACGTATGCGTGGTCACGACCGGCATGGGCTATGCGAACGCGTCGGCGACGATCATGGCGCTCACGTTCTCGCAACGCTTCGATCTGCGCCGCACGTATTTCCTGGTCTCGGGCATCGCGGGCGTCGACCCCGCGCAAGGCACGGTCGGATCGGCCGCGTGGTCGAAATACCTGGTCGATTTCAGCCTGCAGTGGGAGCTCGATGCGCGCGAGATTCCGGCCGGCTGGAACACCGGCTATCTCGGCATCAATACGAAGAGCCCGAACGACAAGCCGCCGCTCGACTATCGCACCGAAGTGTTTCAGCTCAACCCGCAACTGACCGACGCCGCCTACGCGCTGTCGCGCAACGTCGTGCTGGCAGACAGCGCGCAGGCGCAAGCGGCGCGTGCGAAGTTCACGTATGCGCCGGCGAACCGGCCGCCGACGGTGATCCAGTGCGACACGTCATCGGGCAACACGTGGTTCTCGGGCACGCTGATCGGCGAGCGCGCACGCCAGTGGACCAAGATCCTGACGGACGGCAAGGGCACCTACTGCATGACCGCGCAGGAAGACAACGCGACGTACGAAGCGCTCAAGCGCGCGGCGAGCGTGAAGCGGGTCGACCTGTCGCGCGTGGCCGTGCTGCGCACCGGGTCCGATTTCGATCGGCCGTACGCGGGGCAGACGAGCGCCGACAACCTGCTGAACTACGCGGACCAGGGCGGTTTCGCCCCGGCGACCGAAAACCTCTACCGCGCGGGCAATCCGCTGGTGCAGGACATCGTCACGCACTGGGGCGAATGGCGCGACGGGGTGCCGCGCCGTTGACGGCAGGACGATGATTCAGCCGGCGGTCAATGCGATTGCGGGGCCGAACGGAACGGCGTCCACACCGGCGTGGTGTCGTCCCAGTGATCGAGCGGCGAAGGAAGTGGGTCGTTCATCATGTACTCCTGCAACTAACTAACTGACTGACTCGACGAGTCGTCGACAACGTCGTTCGAGACGCCGCGCACTGGGCAACCCGCTGCGCGGCGTCTCGCGTTTACCGGCCCGCGCCGGCGAGCTGGTTGCCTTCCGGTGTCGGGCGATACGGGCCTTGCGCGAGTTCGAGCCCTTGCGGATACGACGTCGCCTTGCGCAGGTACGCGAGCGTGCCGTCCTTGCGTGCCTGCTCGACTTCCGCGTTCACTTCGGCGCGCGTACGCGGGCCGTTGTGCTGCGCGGACCACGACGTGTTGCCGGAGTCGCCGGCGTGCGAGGTGTCCGAATCGGCGAAGGCCGGTGCGGACACGGCAAGCGTGAGCGCAAGGGCCGAGAGAAGATGGCGGCGGTTCATGGCGTAACTCCTGGAGATGTCGGAGCGCGCGCCTGAGCGCTGACTCCGGTCCCGCGGGCGGGATCTGTTCGATGCGCAACGAGGTGCGCGACAGGGTTTACTCTAGGTTGCCGTTCCGTCGCGATAAATGCAGCAGACGCGAATTGAATTGTCGTGTCAGTGGAACAATCGCCATCCGCATCGCCGGCAGGGTTATGCGGAAATGGCCGAGAGCCGCGCGGCACGGGCTTCGCAGGGAGGTGCGGCGGCGACGCGCAACGACACGCAACGATGCACGCGGCCGATTGCCGCGCGCCGTGCAAAGGTTTACTGCGGATTCGGGAAGGATCGCGGCGCCGCGCTTGAAAGGCGTGCCCGGGCCGCGCTCGGGCAGGATGACGCGCGGGCGCTGCGGCCCGCGCGTGGAGGTCGGACGATTACGCGACCCACTCGTTGATGACCGGCGTATCGAGCGCCGGCGCGCGCTCGGCTTCCTCGAACGTGCGCTTGCTGCACGTCGCGTCGAGGCTGCCCTTGCCGCTCAGCAGCGGGCACCGGTCGAACACTTCGGCAATCCAGTCGACGAACACGCGCACCTTCGGCGACAGATGACGGCTGTGCGGATACACGACCGAGATCGGCATCGGCAGCGGCTTGACGCCGGGCAGGACTTCCTTGAGCCGGCCCTCGCGCAGGTGCGGCAGCACCATGAACAGCGGCGGCTGGATCAGGCCGAAGCCCTCGACGCCACACGTCACGTACGCATCCGCATCGTTCACCGACACGATGCCCTCCATCTTCATCTCGACTTCCTTGCCTTCGATCAGGAACGTCCAGTCGATCGTGCGGCCGGTGCGGCTCGAGAAGTAGTTGACGGCCTTGTGCTGGCTCAGGTCGTCGATCGTCTGCGGTTCGCCGTGGCGCTCGAGATAGTCGGGCGAGCCGACCGTCACGCACTCGAACAGGCCGACGCGGCGTGCGACGAGCGACGAATCCTGCAGCGCACCGACGCGGATCACGCAGTCGACGCCTTCCTGCAGCAGGTCGACCGGCCGATCGGACAGGCCGAGTTGCAGGTCGATGTCCGGATAGCGCGTATGAAACTCGCACAGCGACGGAATCACGAGCAGCCGCCCGATCGAGCCCGGCATGTCGATACGCAACTTTCCGTGCGGCTTCCGGTTGTTGGCCTGGAAGCTTGCTTCGGTTTCCTCGACGTCCGCGAGGATCCGCACGCAGCGTTCGTAGTAGGCGGCGCCGTCGGGCGTGAGCGAGAGCCGGCGCGTGGTCCGGTGCATCAGCCGCACGCCGAGGAATGCTTCGAGATTCTGGATGATCGTCGTGACGGACGCCCGCGGCAAGCCGAGCGTTTCTGCTGCCTTGGTGAAGCTGCTTGTATCGACGACGCGAGTAAACACCTGCATGGCCTGAAGCCGGTCCATCACAACCTCCGCAATCTAATGAGCCCGCGAACGACAAGGCTGCGCTACCTCGTGGGTAAACGCAGCCTCGGATTGTTCGGGGGCGTTGAATTGTGTTGCCGGATTATAGGCATTTATCCCAATGTCTGCCGGACCCAGAATTCGTTCCATCTCGAAATGGATGCTGCATCGTCATGGACGCTTCTGAATTCAGCAAATTCCTGAAAGCCGCATTGCCCGCGCAAGCCATGGCGGGCGCGGCGCTGACGGTGGCCGAAGTGGAAATTCCCGGCTACGCACAGGACATCGTGCTGCGCCTCTACCGCCGCCCGGACAAGACCGGGTTGCCAGTAGTGCTTTATTTCCACGGCGGCGGCTTCGTCCGCGGTTCGCTCGAAGATGCGGACTTCGCCGCGCGTTTTTTAGCAGAACGCTTACCAGCTCTCGTAGTGTCGGTCGATTATTCGCTCGCGCCGGCCTTTCCTTTTCCGGCCGCGCCGGAGGATGCGTATCGCGCCGCCGTCTGGGCCGCGACGCGCGCCCGCGCGTTCGGCGGCAATCCGAAGAAGATCGGGGTCGCGGGGCACGACGCGGGCGGCCAGCTCGCGAACTGCCTGGCCTTCATCGCACGCGACCGCGGCGAAGTGTCGATCGTCGCGCAGGCGCTGTTCGGGCCGATGCTCGACCCGAGCATGACGCGCATCGGCGACGCCGAGCGGCTCGCGTCCGACATCACCGCGCGCGAATGCGCGGCCTGCTATCGCGCATACCTGCCGCAGGCGGCGCAACGCATGCACCCGTACGCGGCGCCGATCGAATCGGTGCGCCTCGCGGGGCTGCCGCCGACGCTCGTCGTCACCGCGCAGAACGACGTGCTGCACGTCGAAGCGGAGAAATATGCGGGCTGCCTGATTTCGTCGGGCGTGCTTACGCAGGTGATCCGCTATCCGGACATCACGCACGCCGCGCTCGCCACGCACGAAGCCGCGTTCGAGGAAGCCGTGCGCTTCTTCCAGTGCCGCTTCCAGGCGCGCCAGCCGAACCGTTCCGAATAACCAGACCAATCCACGCTTACCGGAGATCCACATGGCCATCCTACGCACCACCCGTTCCCGAATCGCGACCGCGGCGATCGTCACGCTCGCCGTCGTCGGCCTCGGCACGTTCGGCGCGATGCGCGTCAACGCGAACGCACCCGAAAAAGCGGCGGCGCCGCTGCCCGAAGTCGACGTCGCGACCGTCGTGCCGCAGACCGTGACCGACTGGCAAAGCTACTCGGGCCGTCTCGAAGCGGTCGAGAAAGTCGACGTGCGCCCGCAGGTGTCGGGCACGATCGTCGCGGTGAACTTCAAGGACGGTGCGCTCGTGAAGAAGGGCGACGTACTGTTCGTGATCGACCCGCGCCCGTATCAGGCGGAAGTCGACCGCGCCGCCGCGCAGCTCGCGGCCGCGCAGGCGCGCAACGGCTACGCGCAGACGGACTGGCAGCGCGCGCAGCGGCTGATCGGCGACAACGCGATCGCGAAGCGCGACTACGACGAAAAGCAGAACGCGGCACGCGAGGCGAGCGCGAACCTGAAGGCCGCCGAAGCCGCGCTGGAAACGGCACGCATCAATCTCGGCTATACGCGCATCACCGCGCCGGTATCGGGCCGCGTGTCGCGCGCGGAAATCACGCTCGGCAACGTCGTGTCGGCCGGCGCGTCGGCCGCGCCGCTGACGACGCTGGTGTCGGTGTCGCCGATCTACGCATCGTTCGACGCGGACGAACAGACCTACCTGCAATACATCAACGGCGCGCGCAGCGGCCGCAAGGTGCCGGTCGAGCTCGGCCTCGCGAACGAAACCGGCTATTCGCGCAGCGGCGAGATCGATTCGGTCGACAACCGGCTCGACACGTCGTCCGGCACGATCCGCGTGCGCGCACGCTTCGACAACGCGGACGGCACGCTCGTCCCGGGCCTCTATGCGCGCGTGAAGGTGGGCGGCAGCGCGCCGCACGAGGCGCTGCTCGTCGACGACGCGGCGATCAACACCGACCAGGACAAGAAGTTCGTGTTCGTCGTCGACCAGCAGGGCCGCGTGTCGTATCGCGAAGTGCAGCCGGGGATGCAGCACGGCAACCGGCGCGTGATCGTCAGCGGCCTGGCCGCCGGCGATCGCGTGATCGTGAACGGCACGCAGCGCGTGCGCCCCGGCGAGCAGGTGAAGCCGCACATGGTGCCGATGACGGGCGGCGACGATCCGGCCGCGCCGCTCGCGAGCACCGCGAAGCCGGCCGCACCGGCGAAGGCGGATTCGTAAGCGGCGCGCCCGCTTCGCATCCGCGTTCAACCAGACAGAGCCACACATGAACATTTCCAAATTCTTTATCGACCGGCCGATCTTTGCAGGAGTCCTATCGGTGGTCATCCTGCTGGGCGGGGTGATCGCGATGTTCCTGCTGCCGATTTCGGAATATCCGGAAGTCGTGCCGCCTTCCGTGATCGTGAAGGCGCAGTACCCGGGCGCGAACCCGAAAGTGATCGCCGAGACGGTCGCGTCGCCGCTGGAAGAGCAGATCAACGGCGTCGAGGACATGCTCTACATGCAGTCGCAGGCGAACAGCGACGGCAACATGACGATCACCGTCACGTTCAAGCTCGGCACCGATCCGGACAAGGCCACGCAGCTCGTGCAGAACCGCGTGAACCAGGCGCTGCCGCGCCTGCCGGAAGACGTGCAGCGGCTCGGCATCACCACGGTGAAGAGCTCGCCGACGCTGACGATGGTGGTTCACCTGATCTCGCCGGACAACCGCTACGACATGACCTACCTGCGCAACTACGCGCTGATCAACGTGAAGGATCGCCTGTCGCGGATCCAGGGCGTCGGCCAAGTGCAGCTGTGGGGTTCGGGCGACTACGCGATGCGCGTGTGGCTCGATCCGCAGAAGGTCGCGCAGCGCGGGCTGTCGGCCGAGGACGTCGTGCAGGCGATCCGCGAGCAGAACGTGCAGGTCGCGGCCGGCGTGATCGGCGCATCGCCGTCGCTGCCGGGCACGCCGCTGCAGCTGTCGGTGAATGCGCGCGGCCGTCTGCAGACGGAAGAGGAATTCGGCGACATCGTCGTGAAGACGACGCCGGACGGCGGCGTCACGCACCTGCGCGACATCGCGCGCATCGAGCTCGACGCGTCCGAGTACGGGCTGCGCTCGCTGCTCGACAACAAGCCAGCCGTCGCGATGGCGATCAACCAGTCGCCGGGCGCGAACTCGCTGCAGATCTCCGACGAAGTGCGCAAGACGATGGCCGAGCTGAAGCAGGACATGCCGGCGGGCGTCGACTACAAGATCGTCTACGACCCGACGCAGTTCGTGCGTTCGTCGATCAAGGCCGTCGTGCACACGCTGCTCGAGGCGATCGCGCTGGTCGTGATCGTCGTGATCGTGTTCCTGCAGACCTGGCGCGCGTCGATCATTCCGCTGATCGCGGTGCCGGTGTCGATCGTCGGCACGTTCTCGTTGCTGCTGGCGTTCGGCTATTCGATCAACGCGTTGTCGTTGTTCGGGATGGTGCTCGCGATCGGGATCGTGGTCGACGATGCGATCGTGGTCGTCGAGAACGTCGAGCGCAACATCGAGAACGGGATGACCGCGCGGCAGGCGACCTACAAGGCGATGCAGGAAGTGAGCGGGCCGATCATCGCGATCGCGCTGACGCTCGTCGCCGTGTTCGTGCCGCTCGCGTTCATGTCGGGCCTGACCGGCCAGTTCTACAAGCAGTTCGCGATGACGATCGCGATCTCGACGGTGATCTCGGCGTTCAACTCGCTGACGCTGTCGCCGGCGCTGTCCGCGATCCTGCTCAAGGGCCACGGCGACAAGGAAGACTGGCTCACGCGCGTGATGAACCGTGTGCTCGGCGGCTTCTTCCGCCGTTTCAACAAGGTGTTCCATCGCGGCGCGGAGAACTACGGCCGCGGCGTGCGCGGCGTGCTGTCGCGCAAGACGCTGATGCTCGGCGTGTACCTCGTGCTGGTGGGGGCGACGGTGCTGGTGTCGAAGGTCGTGCCGGGCGGCTTCGTGCCCGCGCAGGACAAGGAATACCTGATCGCGTTCGCGCAACTGCCGAACGGTGCGTCGCTCGATCGTACCGAGAAGGTGATCCGCGACATGGGTTCGATCGCGCTGAAGCAGCCGGGCGTCGAGAGCGCGGTCGCGTTCCCGGGGCTGTCGGTGAACGGCTTCACGAACAGCTCGAGCGCGGGCATCGTGTTCGTCACGCTGAAGCCGTTCTCGGAACGGCACGGCAAGGCGCTGTCGGCCGGCGCGATCGCCGGTGCGCTGAACCAGAAATACGGCGCGATCAAGGATTCGTTCGTCGCGGTGTTCCCGCCGCCGCCGGTGCTCGGCCTCGGCACGCTCGGCGGGTTCAAGATGCAGATCGAGGATCGCGGCGCGGTCGGGTACGCGAAGCTGTCGGATGCGACCAACGATTTCATCAAGCGCGCGCAGCAGGCGCCGGAACTCGGTCCGTTGTTTACGAGCTACCAGATCAACGTGCCGCAGCTCAACGTCGATCTCGATCGCGTGAAGGCGAAGCAGCTCGGCGTGCCGGTGACCGACGTGTTCAACACGATGCAGGTGTATCTCGGTTCGCTGTACGTGAACGACTTCAACCGCTTCGGGCGCGTGTACCAGGTGCGCGTGCAGGCCGATGCGCCGTTCCGCCAGCGCGCGGACGACATCCTGCAACTGAAGACACGCAACGATAAGGGCGAGATGGTGCCGCTGTCGTCGCTCGTCACGGTGACGCCGACGTTCGGCCCGGAAATGGTCGTGCGCTACAACGGCTACACGGCGGCCGACATCAACGGCGGCCCGGCGCCCGGCTTCTCGTCGGGGCAGGCGCAGGCCGCGGTCGAGCGCATCGCGCACGAAACGCTGCCGCGCGGCGTGCGCTTCGAGTGGACCGACCTCACGTACCAGCAGATCCTCGCGGGCGATTCGGCGATGTACGTGTTCCCGATCAGCGTGCTGCTCGTGTTCCTCGTGCTCGCCGCGCTGTACGAAAGCCTGACGCTGCCGCTCGCGGTGATCCTGATCGTGCCGATGAGCATCCTGTCGGCGCTGACGGGCGTGTGGCTCACGCAGGGCGACAACAACATCTTCACGCAGATCGGCCTGATGGTGCTGGTGGGGCTCTCGGCGAAGAACGCGATCCTGATCGTCGAATTCGCGCGCGAGCTCGAACACGACGGCAGGACGCCGCTCGAGGCCGCGATCGAGGCGAGCCGGCTGCGGCTGCGCCCGATTCTGATGACGTCGATCGCCTTCATCATGGGCGTGGTGCCGCTCGTCACGTCGACGGGCGCCGGTTCGGAAATGCGCCATGCGATGGGTGTCGCGGTGTTCTTCGGGATGCTCGGCGTGACGCTGTTCGGGCTGATGCTGACGCCGGTGTTCTATGTCGTGCTGCGTACGCTCGCGGGCGGCAAGATCCACGTCGCCGGCAAGGATTCGACGGGGTACGGTGTACCGGCGCCCGATGCTTGAGGACCAGAAAATGAACGACATGCACGATACGAACGGCCTGATGCGCTTCGCGAAGGTGGCGGCCGCGAGCACTCTGCTCGCGACGCTGCTCGCCGCGTGCGCGGTCGGCCCAGACTACAAGCGTCCGGACGCGGCGGCGCCCGCCGCGTTCAAGGAAGCGCCGACCCTCGCCGCCGGCGAGCAGGCCGGCACGTGGAAGACGGCCGAGCCGTCGGACGGCGAACATCGCGGCGAATGGTGGAAGGTGTTCGGCGACCCGGTGCTCGATTCGCTCGAGACGCAGGCGCTCGCCGCGAACCAGAATCTCAAGGCCGCGGCCGCGCGGGTCGAGGAAGCGCGTGCGGCGACGCGTTCGGCGCGCTCGCAATGGTTCCCGCAGATCGGCGCCGGATTCGGGCCGACGCGCGAGGGGCTGTCGTCGGCGTCGCAGTTCCAGCCGCAGGGCACGGGCCCGACCAACGCGACGCTGTGGCGCGCGCAGGGCACGGTGTCGTATGAAGCCGACCTGTTCGGCCGCGTCGGCCGCAACGTCGAGGCGTCGCGTGCCGACCAGGCGCAGAGCGAAGCGCTGTTCCGCTCGGTACAGCTCGCGCTGCAGGCCGATGTCGCGCAGAACTACTTCGAGCTGCGTCAGCTCGACTCGGACCAGGATCTGTACCGCCGCACCGTCGAGTTGCGCGAACAGGCATTGAAGCTCGTGCAGCGCCGCTTCAACGAAGGCGACATCAGCGAGCTCGACGTGTCGCGCGCGAAGAACGAACTGGCCAGCGCGCAGGCCGATGCGGTCGGCGTCGCGCGCCGGCGCGCGGCGTCGGAGCATGCGCTCGCGATCCTGCTCGGCAAGGCGCCGGCGGATTTCGCGTTCAAGGAAACGCCGATCGTGCCGGTCGCGGTGAAGATTCCGCCGGGCCTGCCGTCCGCGCTGCTGGAACGCCGCCCGGACGTGGCGGCGGCCGAGCGCGCGATGGCGGCCGCGAACGCACGGATCGGGCTCGCGAAGTCTGCGTACTTCCCGAAGCTCGATATCACCGGGTCGTTCGGCTATGAGGCGTCGACGCTCGGCAACCTGTTCCTGTGGTCGAGCCGCACGTTCCTGCTCGGGCCGTTCGCCGGCACCGCGCTGACGTTGCCGCTGTTCGACGGCGGGCGGCGGGCGGCCGGCGTGCAGCAGGCGCGCGCGCAGTACGACGAACAGGTCGCGAACTACCGGCAGCAGGTGCTCGTCGCGTTCCGCGAGGTCGAGGACAATCTCGCCGATCTGCGCCTGCTCGACGACCAGATCCGCGCGCAGGATGCCGCCGTCAACGCGTCGCGCCGGGCGGCGAAGCTGTCGCGTACGCAGTACCAGGAGGGCGAGGTCGCGTATCTCGACGTGATCGACAGCGAGCGGTCGGTGTTGCAGTCGCAGTTGCAGGCGAATCAGCTTACCGGTGCGCAGGCCGTGTCGACCGTCAACCTCATCCGCGCGCTCGGCGGCGGGTGGGGCGCGGCGCCGACGGCGGTCGGCGGCGCGGCGACCGGTAAGGAGGATATGGCTGCGCGGTGAGCGCGAGCGGCGGGCGATGCGTCGCTCGCCGGCCGAGAAGCGAAAAACCCCGGCATGCAGGCTCAGGTCTGCGTGTCGGGGTTTTTTACGAGTCGTCGAAAATTTCAGGGAGGAGCGGCAGCGATTGGCCGTCATGCGTCACTCGCCAGAGGCATAGGCCCACACATTCGAGCGTCAGCGGCAGCCTGAGCGCGGCCGTCGCGCCGTCTGGTCGTGCCCGGGTCTGGTCGTGCCCGGGATTCGTATCGTCGATGTGAAGATGCGAAAATCGCCTGGAAACGGATCCAACTCTTCGCCGCGCATTCATTTACCACTGGGGACCAACAAATGACCACGACAGAACACCCTGTTTCGCCGCTCAGCCCTTTCCCCGTCGAACGATTGGCCTCGTTCGCCGATGGCAATGCCGGCGGCAATCCTGCCGGTGTCGTGATTTGCGCGGTGTTGCCGGATGCTCCCACCATGCAGGCAATCGCCGCGGAGGTCGGCTATTCCGAAACGGCCTTCGCGGCGCCGCTCGGCGATGCGTGGCGGGTACGCTATTTCGCGCCCGAAATCGAGGTTCCCTTCTGTGGACATGCCACCATCGCACTGGGCGCTGCGCTTGCCCGGCGTGAAGGAGACGGGCTGTTTCATCTGCGTCTCAACGACGCGGAAATCACGGTCGAGGGGCGTCGTGACGGTACGGCGCTGGTCGCTGCGTTGCAGTCGCCGCCCACCCATAGCGAGCCGGCGCCGCCCGATCTCGTGCGCGATGCACTGGCGCTGTTCGACTATCGACACCGCGACCTCGATCCGCGCCTGCCCCCTGCGATTGCGCGTGGTGGTGCAAAGCACCTCGTCCTCGCACTGGCCGAACGCGCGCGTCTATCTGAAATGCACTACGACCTCGATGTCGGCCGCGAACTCATGCTGGCTCACGGCTTCGCCACGATCGCGCTGGTGCACGCAGAGCATCAACGGCTGTTTCACGCTCGCAATCCCTTTGCGGCGGGAGGGGTGTACGAAGACCCGGCGACGGGAGCGGCAGCGGCGGCCCTGGCCGGCTATCTTCGGGATGCGGGGTGGCTGCGCGATGGCCCGCTCGACATCATTCAGGGCGAGGACATGGGGATGCGCAGCCGCATCCATGTGCAAATCTCCCCGGAAACCGGCGCGAGCATACGGGTATCGGGGGCGGTTCGCGCGTTGGCTTGATCCGGGCCGTGCGGCCGGAGGACTTCCCGAACCGGCCGGGCGATTCCGGCCGCACGGCCGGCAGCCCGGGGGGCGATGCCGTCGACTTCGCGCGTAAGCGCATCGTTCGACGGTATCACGGACGGAGCCGCCCCGATGGATGCAAGCGTTGAATTCCGCTCCCGGTCGACACGGCGGCCGTCTAATCGTGGAGTAGTATTTCCCCATGCCGGGATCATGCCCGGCCGTCACGGCGCACAGCCGATCCCTCCGTGACGGCGACGGCAAGCTCGTTGAAGCGCGTTCGGAAACGGCTTCAACGACACGTGCGGCGGCGCCGGCCGCGGCGACGGCATCGATGGGAATGCATCATGTCAACCGAGTGGAAGCACCGCGTCAGACTGTTTGTTCAGCGTTTCTGGCAGCCGACCACTGCGTGCATGACCTGCATGCCGGGGAGCTGGGGAAATGTCACGAGCCTTCCCCACTGGACCATCGCATTTCATACGGGTCTGCTGACCGGACTCCTGGCTGTGCTTCTGACTTTCACGCCGGTGGGGAAGCTCTATGCGCATCGATACGGCAATGCGCTGGTCGTTGGCGTCCTGACGACGTTGGGCGACGCGTACTCGCACACGAGTCGTTACCGTATCCCCTATGTCGAGCACATCGTGACGGGGGCAATTTCAGGTCTCCTGGCGCTTGCGGCCTCCTATCTCTTCGAGGATCGCGCGCGACGCGTTCGGGCGGTATGGGCGCGCGTGTCCGGACTGCTTGTCCGCTGACTTTTCGAGCAACGTATCGATAAGTGACCGTTCCGGGCCGGAAGGCGGCGTCCACGGAAATCCACGAAGAACCTTACCTTTTTTATTGCACCGCGTTTGGCAACCAGCGGTCAGTTCCGCCCAGCGCCTTCATCCGACGCTGACGACCAACTCGCTCGCGGTATTGCGCCATTTCGTGAAGCGCCACGACGGGATTACGTTGATCGGCGACCGGGAAACGGCCGCGCGTGCGAAGCGCACGCGTTGAGGGGCGCAGTCGTCAGCGGCGATGCTCAGGCGTCGGCGCGCGATGACCGTGGTTCGGGTTGCACGTCGGTACGCTCGGCGATCACGACCGCGTAACGGCCGACCGCATCGGCGATGCGCTGCGCGAGTTCGGGATCGCGCACCGCGCGCGCGAGCGTGACGCCACCGGACAGCAGCGCGAGAAACGCGATCGCGCGGTCGTCGTCGGGCGTATCGCCGAGCCCGGACGACACTTCGTCGACGATTTGCCTCAGCGCGTGTTCATACGCGTCGCGCGTGTCGTCGTCGGCGCGCATCACTTCGGGAGACAGGCTCGGCAGCGCACAGCTTTCGCCGAGTGCGCAGGTGCGTCGCGGCCCCAGGTAGAACGCTACGAACGGGCGCCGCCAACGGGCGCCATGCTCGGCCTTGAAGGTTGCGACACCATGCCGGAGCTGGTCGAGGCCGTCGAGCACGATCTGGCGGAAGGCTTCACCCTTGGACTTGAAATGCCCGTAGAACGCGCCGTTGGTGACGCCGGCCGCCTTCGTCAACGGACCGATGCCGGAGCCGCCATACCCTTCCTGGCGGAACAGGCGACTCGCGGCTTCGAGGATGCGGGTGCGGGTTTCGTGCTTGTGCTCGGCGGAATAACGCATGACGGGCTCGCTTCAGAGCGATCGCTCTTTATTGCTTGCATAGAGAGCGATCAGTGTCTAATGTATAGAGAGTGACTGATACTTATATCACGTCACGATCCTGATGACCTGACCTGGAGAAACTGCGATGCCGATTACGCTGACCGTATCAGAAGGGGTTTTCACGCAAGAAGACGAAGGACCGGTGTTTGCCGAGTTGACCGATGCGCTGCTGGACGTCGAGGGGTTGACCGGGAACGCGTTCCTGGCGCCGAACGTGATCGGCACGCTGAACGTGCTGCCGCGCGACCGCATCTTCGTGCAGGGGCGCGCGCAGCCCGCCGCGTTCGTCGAATTGAAGCTGCCTGCGGTGGCGCTCGCGGCGCCCGACAAGCAGCGACTGTTCGTCGAACGGGCGACCGGGATCGTGCTGCACCGCGCTCGCGGGCGGCTGACGCCGGCGCAGGTGTGGGTGAATGTCGTGCATGCGGTCGACGGCGGATGGGGAATAGCCGGACGGCGCTATGACAACGCGTCGCTCGTCGACTCGATTCAGGGGGCGGCGGTAGCACACTAAGCGCGACTGGCGGCCAAGCCGTTCGACGTTGGCCGATGGTGTGGCGGCGGTCGCCGCCACACCGGTCGATTGTCGTCGTATTCAGTCCGTCGCCTGCGTCGTGCCGTCACGTTCGTCTGCCGCGCGGGCGCGCCCCGTGTGCCGCTGACGGGCCGCCTGCCGCGATGCGATTTCCCGGCCGGCCGTCGTGCCGGGGTGCCGCTCCCTGTCCCTGCACCGGCCGAAGCGACATCGGCGCCGCGCTTCATTCGTCGCAACGACTCGGGTTACTCGGTACGCAATTTTTCGACAGTCCGCAATAAGCCGATATCTCGTCGCGGCACCGCTCACTACCATCCATCGATATCGAATCCACCCGATGGGCGGGCGGTTTGACGGAGCCACCTCGCGTGGCGTGAGTACCGATGGAACGAAGCACGAGCATCGAGGCCGGCCACCGGCCGTCACGCGGCCGGTGGCCGGCATGGATCGCCTTCGCGGCGACGCTGCTGCTGGCATACGGCGTCGCGAGGCATGCGTCGCGGGCATCGCCGGTGCCGCCGGAGCAACGGCATTTCTCCGTCGACGTTGACCGCGACAGGGCGCCGTGGGCGCGACCCGTGATCGCGATGCGCGAAGGCGTGCCGGTGCACATCGACGTGCATGCGCGGGAAACCGGCGTCCTGATGGCGCATGAAATACCGGGCGCGTTGGCGGCATGCGCGTCCGGCAGCGTGCAGTCGCTGGACATTCTCCCGGTCGGCATCACCGGGCGTTTCTCGCTGCATTTCCACAGCCGGACAGGCGACACGATCGAGGTCGCCGTGATCGAAATCTATCCGGGGCCGTGACCGCAGCGCATTTTCACCACGACAAAGAGACGGAAGGAGACAACGATGCAATCACCGATTCGCGCAGCGTTCGCGCTGTCGCTCTGCATGTTCGTGCTGGCCGGCTGCGGCGGAGAGGCCGACGACACGCCGGCGGCCACGCCCGGCGTGTCCGTGGCCGACTATGTCGTGCCGCGCGTGCCGAGCTGCAGCCCGGGCGATACGCCCGAGACCGCGCTGCAGGGGCAGGTGCCGGCCGCGCTTCGACAGGCCGGATTCGGCGGCTTCAACTGCAACCTGAAACGCGTCAGCCAGGTTCAGGGCGAAGGCGCGTCGTGGTCGGCCGCCACGTATACCGACAGGAAAGGCCAGACCTGCTTCTATCACGCGACGATGGGCGCGAGCGCGCTGTTCAACAATCCCGATGCGCCGCCGCGCGTGAACCCGGGCGTGCCGGTGATCGACATCACCAACCCGGCGCAGCCGGTGCGGGTGAGCTCGCTGACGTCCACGTCGATGATCGATCCGTGGGAGTCGCTGCGCGTGAACGTCGCGCGCGGGATCCTCGCCGCCGACAACGGCCTGGGCGGCGGTGGCGGCCCGGAGATCGACCTGTACGACATTGCTTCGGATTGCAAACGGCCGCAGTTGCTGGCGAGCGTGCCTGTCGGCACGGGCGAGGACGACGGCATCGTACCGGCCACCCGGTCGCTCGGTCACGAAGGCGGATTTTCACCAGACGGGCTGACCTATTACGTCGGCGGCGCCTTCACGAAAAGCTACTACGCGGTCGACCTGACCGTGCCGACCCGGCCGAAGATGATTGCCGCGATCAGCCTGTCGGATCTGGGCATGGGCAGCTTCTCGCACGGCCTGTCGGTGAGCCAGGACGGAACGCGGGCGTACTTCGTCGCGTCGGGGAACGGCGGCGCGGCCGTCGGCATGAGTGCGCCGCCGCTGAACGACGCGAACGCGACCGGCGACAACGGCTTTTTCGTCGTCGATACCAGCGAAGTGCAGAGCCGGCGTCCCAATGCGCAGATGCACCGGATCGCGACCGTGCCGGTGCGGAACGGCAGCATCGCGCAACATACGATCTCGTTCGCCGTGGCGGGCAAGCCGTATCTGATCGAAGTCGACGAGGGCGGGGGCGGCGGGATCCAGGATCCGGGCGCAACGGCCGTCAAGGCCGCGTGCAATGCCGGCGTGGCGCCGTTCCCGATGGGGCACATCTACGACATGTCCAACGAAGCCGTGCCGCGACTCGTGTCGGAGCTCCGGCTCGAAACGCACGCGATCGCGAACTGCAGCAAGGTCATGCCCGATATCGCCGGCCTGACCACGTTCACGTACGGCGCGCACTACTGCAGCGTCGACAATCGGCAGAATGCGACCGCGCTCGCGTGCAGTTACTTCAACTCCGGCATTCGCGTTTTCGACATTCGCGATCCGTCGAAGCCGAAGGAGATCGCGTACTACAACCCGGCTTCCGTGAAGTCGCCCGGCGCGGGCTCGGCGCATCTGATGTTCGGCCAGTACCGTGCGGGCGGGCCGGACTGGTGCGCGTCGCGTCTGGATTTCGATTTCGATCGTCATCTCCTGACTACCGCGTGCCAGGACAACGGCATGCTCGTGCTGTCGTTCGAGAACGGCAGTTGGCCGTTCCCTGAAAGCACGAAGGCAACGGAGATCGGCAATTGATGCGCTTTCGCCGCGGCTTGCTGGTTTGCGCGATGGCATTCGCGATGCCGCTGACGTGTGCCGGTTTCGAGGCCGACGTGCACTTCGGCCTCACGCTGTGGCTCGCCCGGCAGGCCGGCTTCGCGCCGCGCGACGCCGAGGCCATTGCGCTCGCGGATCAACGCATCGACGCAGGATCGATCGAGTACATGACGTCGCCGTTGCAGTACGCGTGCTTGTCGCGCTTTGTCCCCGATGCCGTCGATGCGCAGGCTCGGCACTATCCGGGCGCGCGCAGCGTGCCGGCCGATGCGCGGGCAAGCGTAGTCGTGCCCGGCGGGCCGGCTGCGCTGGCGCCTGTCGACGCGGCGCTCGGCAAGGCCGGCGGCGGCAAGGCCGCGTTCATGCTCGGCGAATTCGGCCGCGCGCTCCATGGCTGGCAGGATTCGTGGGCGCATCGCGGGGTGCCGTCCGTTCCGGACTGGAGCCGCGAAGGCATCGCGTGCGATGCCGGCCTGGCGATGGCGGCGCCGCTCGATCGACGCACGCCGTCGAGCCACGCGGCGGATCTGACCTGGCGTCGGCCCGCCGATGCGGAGGAGATGGCGCGGGCGACCTATCTCCAGATGATCAGGTATCCGAACATAGATGGAGCGGCACGGAAGGCGGCACCGTGGGATCAGGTCCGGCAACGGCTTCCCGGCTTCGTCGCCGCGCGAACGAAGCGCGCGAAGTCGGACTGGTTCGTCGCGAACGGCATCGCGGATACGTCGTTTCTCGACGGTATCAGCCTGCCCGACGGGCCTGCGTGGAAGGCCGTCCGATGGCACGGGCGGCGCGACCTGCCCGTGCCGCTGCCGTCGGCGACGCAGGCCGGCGTCGACAAGGACGTCGTCGATTTCTACACGCGCTTTTTCGTCGACTGGGTCACGACGTCGCCGGTCGACAAGCGCTGGCTGCCTGCGATTTCGGCCGAGCGCGGGAAGAAGCCCGACGATGCACTGGTCGATGCGCTCGTCGAATGGAGACTGAGGGATCACGGCGCTCATCTGGCCGTCGAAGGGCTGCCGCATTCGACGACGCATTCGCCCACGCCTGCGCACGATCGCGCCTCGTTCGAGGTGTTCAGGTCACTGAACGACGCCGTACTGCCGCTGATCGTCGAAGGCGAGAAACCGTCCCCCGTCCTGCCTTTCCTCGTGTTTGCGCTACCGCGCTCGAGCGCCGGCAACCCGCGCGCCGTTGCACTCGTCAAATTGCTCGACGCGCCGTACGACACCGTGGGGATCGTGTCGGAGAAGCGCAATGGGGCCGGCTGGAAGGTGACGGGGTGGGTCTCGTCCGCCGACTACTGATCGGGAAGAGGTCGAGATGCGTGACGATATCGTGCATCGAACGGCGCGCGCGAGCGGTCACTTCGAAGGCTTGGCATTGCGCAAAAGAGGATGGCCGCCCACGGGGCTCGCGTGGATCGTGCTCTGCATGCCGACCGGCGCGAGCGCCCACGCGTGGAATATCCCGTACTACCTCCCGGTGCCGTTGTGGCTGTATGCCTATGCCGCAACGGGCACGCTGCTGGCGTCCTTCATGATCCTGGCGTTTGCGTCGGGCACGCGCGTGCCCGAGCCGGGAAGGCGATCCGGAACGTGGACGAAGGCGGTGAGAATTCCGATTTTCCTTGTGAACGCAGGGCAACTCGCGAGTGCGGCATTCGTCGCGATCCTGATCGTTGCCGGCCTCGCGGGAACCGCGAATCCGTTCCTGAACCTGGCGATGTCGGGCTTCTGGATCTGGTTCTATCTGGGCGCTTTGTATGTCAGCGCAATACTGGGCGACGTTTATGCGTTCACCAATCCGTTTGCGCTGCTGTTGCGAATCGCCGCGCGCTGTTTCCCCATCCTGGAATGCGGGCGCTATCGTTATCCGCAACATCTTGCCTCGTGGCCCGCGTTGGGCGGCTACATCGCGCTCATCGCGCTGGAACTGTTCGGTGCGGGGCGCCCCCGAGACGTCGGTCTGTTCCTCGTCGCGTATGTCGCCTATGCGCTGATCGGCGCGTTCTGCTTCGGGCGCGAGCGCTGGCTCGCCCACGGCGATACGTTCGGCGTGCTGTGCCGGCTATGCGCGAAGTTGTCACCGCTGAAATGGCGTTGGACAGCGCACCGTCACGTGATCGTGGAATCGAGAAACCCGATTGTGGACATGTCGCGCGACGGGCCGGCGGGTACCAGCGTCGTCGCCTTGCTGTCGTTCATGCTGTCGTCGACGGCCTACGACGGCTTGCGCGATACGGCTACGTGGCACGCGTTCTTCTGGCGCAGCATCTATCCGCACGTCGTCGGTCTGTTTCCGTCGCTGGGCCGTGACTACGCTTTTTCAGCGGAAATCCTGCTGACATGGCAATGGCTGGCGTTCGCGATCGTCGGCATCGCGTACTACTTGGTATTCCGCGGCTGCTGCACGCTGGGCGCGATCGGTTCGCGGTCGTCGTCGGGCGGGGCGTCGTTCTCGCGGCAGTTTTGTCTGCTACTGCTGCCGATCGCGTTCTTCTACAACGTCTGCCATTACTTCACGCTGTTCTGGGATCAGGGGCGGCAGATCGTCCGGCTCGCATCCGATCCGCTCGGACTCGGGTGGAATCTGTTGCCGGCGGCGACGGCGGCCGATCAGGTGTCGGCGGCCCAGGCGCTCATCGACGTCGGATACGTCTGGCATGCGCAGGTACTCCTGATTCTCGCCGGGCACATCGTGAGCGTGATGCTCACGCATGCGATTGCCGTCCGGAGCGGCCGTCCGGCCGGAAGCGCGACCGTCGGCCAGTTGCCGTTGCTGGTGCTGACGATCGCATTGACGATCAGCGGCCTGTGGATTCTTTCGCTTCCGCTGGCATAGCGGTCGCGGCACGCGGCTTGAGCGCGGATGGCGACACGCCCCACCGCTTGCGGAATGTCGCCGAAAAGTGGCTGGCCGACGAGAAGCCGCAGTCGAGCGCGGCTTCCGTCACGTCGCATGCGCCGCGCTCGATCAGGCGGCGGGCGGCTTGAAGGCGGCTCTCGATGATGTACTGGTGCGGCGTCAGTCCGTGGGCTTTTCTGAAACTCCGGATGAACGAATAGAGATCGCCCGGGTAGCCGACAGCCTCGGCCACCATCATCAGCGTCAGCGGGCCGCGGAAATGATCCCTGATGTACTCGCCGGCCTTGCGCATCATGCCCGCATGCGCATATTGCTTCGCCTGCGGCCGCGACTCCAGGTGCAACATGCGATGCAGCGCGGCGGACCCGAGCGCTTCCGCATAGGTCGGACCTTGCGGCATCCCCGCGACGGCGTCTTCATGGAGGCTGCGGACGATCTGCGCGAGGAGGTCGTCGATCACGTCCATCCGGAGCGCGCCCGACGCAAACCAGCCGTCGCTTTGCAGCCCCGTCCGCGACAGCCACGAGGGTTCGAAGTGGACGCTGATCCACTCGATTTCATCGGACCATCGGCCGGAAAACGAGAAGCCGGGCGGAACATAGGCCAGTGGCCCGCGGACGCGGGCGGGCGCCCACCGGCCGGTGTTCGTGCGCAGCTCGAGCGTCGTCGGCGCCTGCAGGTACATACCCAGGATCGGGCCGGTCGTCTCCAGATCGACGATTTCCGTGGCGCTGGCGATGTAGTGCTCGATCGAGACCGCGGCGAACGACGGCGCGACGGGCTGCCTTCTCCACTTGTGCGGCGGATGCCAACTGACGCGGCTTCCGTTCGGCCCAATCGCGCAGACGTCCCTCATGGCTGGCCGGCTGATCACGCGTTCTCCTTTCGTCTGATCTGGCGAGCGGTTCCCGAAATGCGATTCGATGCCGCGATGGCATCGCGTAAGCGAACCCACTGTAGGCCGCGATGCTTACTCGATGCTTACCGGGCCGCGTGTGTGCGCCGGGGCCGCATTGGTGGCATGACGCCGAGGGGTACGAAACGATTCGATGCGGGCGGCGCACGTCGTTTCGGTTCGGTCGCGGGTAGTGCGACGAGCGGGAAAGACGGGCGGCGCGCCGGCCGCCCGCGACGTTACGCGGCGACGAACTCGTGCACGTAACGGTTGAACACGGCGGGGCTTGCCGCGTTCATTCCGTGCGATGCGCCGGCGACGGTCTGCCGTCGTGCATTGCCGATCCACTGCGACAGCGTGTCGACGTTGTGGCGGAACATCTTCGGGCTGCGCTGGCCGTCGATCAGCAGCGTGCGGCAGGCGATATCGCCTGCGGTTTCGGCCGAATACGCGGGCAGCGGATCGCGCAGTTGCTTCGGCAGCGTGCTCGCGTTGTCGATCGCCATCGTGCGAAAGCGCGATGTGCTCTTCTTCCACGCGCCGGGCAGGCTCACGGAATCGACGAACATCTCGAGGCCGGCTTCGACGTCGCCTTGCTCGATCAGGTTCACGGCTTTCGTGCGCAGCGCGATCGCGGCGGCGGGCAATGCGGCTTCGCGCACGCCCGGCTGTTGCAGCGGGCCGCCCGGATCGGCGAGCGTCAGCGACTCGACGAGGTGCGGATGCTGGCGCGCGACGTTGAACGCGACGCTGCCGCCGCGCGAATGACCGACCAGATGCACGGGGCCGAGATCGAGCGCGTCGATGAATTCGGCGAGCTCGTCGACGTGGTTCTGCCAGCTGAACTCGTCCTGGATGCCCGCTTCGACGGCCGGCCAGTAGTGGCTCAGGCTCGGCGCGATGCAGCGGTAGTGTGCCGACAGCGATGCGAGCTGCGGATCCCAGTAACGGTAGTCGCACAGCGAGCCGTGCACGAACACCATCGGCGCGCCGCTGCCCCGCTCGACATACGGCAGGCTGATGCCTGACGACAGCGTCGCAAATTGCAGGTCGGGGTTCGCGAGCACGGACGGCTCGATTCGCATGTTCATGACTGAAAGACTCAAAGGTGCGTCAACACGACGCAACTATGCATCACGGCGAGCTGCAAGGAAAACGCATAATTTTCATCGCGACGATCAATTTTATTGATGGCTGCGCCGGAAACCCTTGTCGGAGCGTGGTCATGCGCCGAAGCTTTCAGTCATCCGACGAATCATTTCGACGCTGAAAGGGCGTGCGACGGCCTGCACGCACCTTGGCCTCGGGAAAGGGAAGGTTGCCGGTCAGCGCACCGTCAACACCGGCGCGCTCCGAACCTCGACCGGCAAATCATTGTCCGCCGCAAACCGCATCGCGAACTCGAACGCATCGGCGCACACGTCGCGCAACTCGTCGGACACGAACAGGCATTTGACGCCGCCGTCGACGACCGGCATCGCGAGCCGCGACAGCGCGCACGGATAGCCGGGCCGCCGTTCGCCGACGAACAGCGTGATGACGCCCGCGAGCCGCTCGGGCCAGTCGCTCGGGCGAAAGGTTTTCCGCGCGTGCGTGACGCCGCGAATCAGATGACCGTGGAGACGGCCGCGTTCGTTGATGTCGATGCGATCCATGCTGTCGTGCGTGTCCTCGATTCGCGTCATTCGCCGCCGTCGGCCGCGGCGTCGCCGCGCGCGGGAATCCGCAGGTGGCGCAGCTTGTGATAGAGCGTTTTCTTCGGCATGCCGAGCGCCTCGCTCGCGTCCGCGACGTTGCCGCCGTGACGCCGCAGCATGTCCTCGATCAGCATCCGCTCGAAATACGCGAGCTGTTCCGCGAGCGTGCCGCCGGCCGTCGGCGCGCCGCCGGACGACAGCAGGCTGTCGCCGGTCAACCCGAGCACGAAGCGGTCGGCCACGTTCTGCAGCTCGCGCACGTTGCCGGGCCACGCATGCGTCATCAGTTCGGACACCTGCGCGGCGGTGACGACCGGCGCCGGCTGCCCGAAGCGCCGCGCGGCCGCGAGCACGAAATGCTCGAACAGCAGCGGCACGTCCTCGCGCCGCTCGCGTAGCGGCGGCAATTCGATCTGCGCGACGTTGAGGCGATACAGCAGATCCGCACGAAAGCGCCCGTCGGCCGCGAGTTCGGCCAGATCGGCCTTCGACGCGGCGATCACGCGGCAGTCGACCGGAATCAGTTCGTTCGCGCCGAGCCGCTCGATCACGCGCTCCTGCAGCACGCGCAGCATCTTGATCTGCAGCGCAATCGGCATCGTCTCGATTTCGTCGAGGAACAGCGTGCCGCCATCCGCCCATTCGATCTTGCCGATGCGTTTCTTGATCGCGCCGGTGAACGCGCCGGCTTCATGGCCGAACAGCTCGCTCTCGAACACCTGCTCGGGCAGACCGCCGCAGTTCAGCGCGACGAAATGCGCATCGCGCCGGCCGCCGAAGTCGTGCAGGCTGCGCGCGATCAGCTCCTTGCCGGTGCCCGTCTCGCCGGTGATCAGCACCGACACCGACGTATCCGCGAGGCGCAGGATCTTCTTGCGCACGTCGGCCATCGCGGGCGACTTGCCGAGCACGAACGCCTCGATGCCCTGCCAGTTGTTCAGCGCCGCGCGCAGCCCCTGCACCTCGAGCGTGAGCCGGCGCTTCTCGACCGCGCGCGCGACGCGGCCGGCGATCACGTCCGACGAAAACGGCTTCTCGATGAAGTCGTACGCGCCGACCTGCATCGCGCCGACGGCCGTCGAGATGTCCGCGTGGCCGCTGATCAGCACGACAGGGATCTGCGCATCGACGGCCATCACGCGGTCGAGCAACTGCAGCCCGTCGATGCCCGGCATCCGCACGTCCGACACGATCACCACCGGCGCGCCGGGCGCGACGTGCGCGAGCGCGTCGGCGGCCGACGGGAACGCGTCGACCGGGAACCCGGCGAGCGCGACGGCCTGCTCGACGCCGATCCGGACGTTTTCATCGTCCTCGACGACCAGCACCCGAATCTCATCTTCCATGCTCTGTCCTTTGTTGCGGCGTCGCCGCCGCGAATTCGATGGTGAACTGCGCGCCGCCTTCGTCGCGGTTCGTCGCGGCGATCCTCGCGCCGAACGCCTCGACGATGCGCGACGTGATCGCGAGGCCGAGCCCGAGGCCCTGGCCGCGCGGCTTGGTCGTGACGAACGGCTCGAACAGGTGCGGCAGCACGTCGGGCGCGATGCCGGCGCCGCTGTCGGCTACCGTGAAGCGCACGCGGCCGGCATCGTCCGCTTCGGCCGCCTCGATGACGATGCGGCGCACCGGCGCGTCGTGCACCGCGTCGAGCGCATTGCCGAGCAGGTTCACGATCACCTGCTGCAACTGGCTCGATTCGGCCGATACCACCGTGCCGGGCGCGATGTTCACGTCGAGCCGCACGCCTTCGTCGCGAATGCGCGCTTCGTAGATGAGCCGCGCATGCGCGACGGCCTCGTTCAGCGACACCGCGACGCGCTCGACGTCGGGCTTGCGCGCGAAGGTCTTCAGCTCGCCGGTGAGCACGGCCATGCCGTCGACCAGCTTGCCGATCCGTTCGAGATTCGCGAGCGCCGGCGCCGGCTGGCCGCGCTCGAAGAACGTGCGCGCGTTGTCGCACAGCGTGCGGATCGCGACGAGCGGCTGGTTCAGCTCGTGCGTGAGGCCGGCGGCCATCTGCCCGAGCACCGCGAGCTTGCCCGCGTGCACGACTTCCTGCTGCGATGCGCGCAGGCGCTGTTCGGTGCGTTCGCGCTCGTCGATCTCGCGCTGCATCCGCTCGTTCGCGGCCGTCAGCGCGGCCGTGCGCTGCGCGACCGTCAGTTCGAGCCGGTCGTTCGCGCGGCGCAGCGCGTCCTGCGCGCTCAGCCGCGCGATGATCGCCCGGCGGCGCTGGATCGCATAGCCGACCAGCAGCGCGACGATCAGGAACGCGCCGGTGACGAACACGAACGCGGTCTGCTGCTGGCGCCGCGCGCCGGCGATGTCGAGCAGCACCATCAGCGAATCGCCGGCCTGCGGCGCGGGGCGCGACATCACGAGATAGCGCGCGGTGCGGCCGGCGTGGTGCGGATCGGGGAAGGTGCCGAACCAGGCGGCCGAGCTGCGGTCGCCGATGCGGCGATAGGGCAGCGCGTCGACGGTGCGGCCCGCGTACTGGCGCGACGCCTGGATGTCGCGCTGCTGCTGCGCGGTGATCGGGCGCAGCGCGGTGAATTTCCACGAGGGCTCGGTCGAGATCACGACCACGCCGTTGCCGTCGACCACCAGTGCGGCGACGCCCGGCGCGCGCCACGCCGATTCGAGCGGGTCGACGCTGATCTTCACGGCGGCCACGCCGATCGGCACGCCGTCGCTGCGCACCGCGCTCGCGAAGTAGACGCCCGGCACGCCGGTGTTGGTGCCGATGCCGAAGAAGCGGCCGCTGCCGCGCGCGAGCGCGTCCTTGAAGTACGGCCGGTACGACACGTTGGTGCCGACGAAACTGATCGTCTCGTTCCAGTTGCTGGCGGCGATCACGTCGCCTTGCAGATCGATCACGTCGACCGCGCCGCTGCCCGCGTCGCGATTCACGGCTTCGAGGTAGGTGTTCACCGCATGCACGAGTTCGGGCGCATCGTTCGGCGCGGCCTTCAGCATCGCCCGCACGCCGTCCTGCCGCGCGACCAGGCCGGGCAGGATCTCGAAGCGGCCGAGCTCGCTTTTCAGGCTCGACGCGTACAGGTCGAGCCGGTGCGCGCCGGCCTCCTCGAGCGCGTCGATCGCACGTTCCCACGCGAAATCGACGGCCGCGCCGGCCACGCCGACATACAGCACCGCGGCCGATGCCCAGCCCCACCACGGGATTCCCTTGAAGCTCTTCTGCACGTTCGCCCTCATCGAAGCCCGCTATCGGCGTGAACCGGCCCTGGCCGCGCTGAACGACGCGCGCCGCGCGCCGGCAGGGCCGGCGGCGGCGCGTGCGAGGCAGCCGGCGCGACGATGCGCGCGGCCGCACATTATCCGAAGTGCGCGACCAGGATCAGCGTCACCGTGACGACGATCGCGCCGCCGATGCGGGTGGCGATCTGCGCGAACGGCATCAGCTGCATCCGGTTCGCGGCGGTCAGGATCGCGACGTCGCCGGTGCCGCCTTGCCCGCTGTGGCAGGCGTTCACGATTGCGGTGTCGATAGGGTACATCTTCAACAGGCGGCCGACCACGAAACCGGTGCCCATCAGCGTCGCGACGGTCGACACGATCGTGACCACGTTGACGATCGTGAAGGCGGCGGTCAGCTTGTCCCACGGCGTCATCGCGACGCCGATCGCGAACAGCAGCGGATACGTGACGGCGGTCGAGAAGAACTTGTAGACGACGAACGCGCCTTCCTGCAGCGGCGGCGACACCGCACGCGCGAGCTTCACCAGCACCGCGAGGAACAGCATCGCGACCGGCGCGGGCAGGCCGAACAGCTTGTGCGCCATCAGGCCGACCAGGTACAGCGTGATCGCCGTGATGCCGGCGCCGGCGATGTGCGTGACGTCGACGTGGCCGCGGATCTCCTCGCTTTCCGGCGTCATGTCGCCGCTTTCTCCGACTTGCAGGCGACCGTTGCCGGTCAGGTGCGGCAGGCGCTTGCCGACCATGTCGAGCGCGCCCGACAGGATGATCGCGGTCAGGCTGCCGAGCATCACCGACGGCAGCACCATCGCGAACATCTCGCCTTGCGGCAGGTGCATCAGTTCCGAATAGCCGATCGACAGCGGAATCGCGCCTTCGCCGACGCCGCCCGCCATGATCGGCACGACGATGTACAGCAGCGTGTGGCGTGCGCCGAGGCCGAGCGCGGTGCCGACCGCCGTGCCGACGATCGCGGCCGCGATGGAGCCGACCGCGAGCGGGACGAAGATCTTCACGAAGCCCTGGATCAGCACGCGCCGGTCCATGCTCAAGATGCTGCCGACGATGATCGACGCGATGAACAGGTACAGGAAGTTGGTCGACTTCGTGAATTCGACCGTCAGGTTCAGCACCGGCTTCGGCAGCACGTGGTAATAGGTGAGCGCCGACGGCACGAAGGTCGCGAAGATCGCGGCCGCGCCGATGTTGCGCAGCAGCGGCAGGCGCTTGCCCAGTTCCGCGCAGGTGAATCCGAAGAACGCGAGGACGGCGATCGCCATCGAGATTTCGCCGGGCACCTTGCCCGTCACCGCGAAGCCGACGATCAGCCCGAACAGGATCACGTAGACCGGCAGCGGGATGATGCCGATGCGGATTTCCATCAGCTTCCACCAGCCTTCCGGCCAGAAACGTTCGCGCGTGGCGGGACCGGTGGCGGCAATCGGCTCCGGCTGGGACGGGGTTTGGATAGAGGTCTGCAAGACGTGTCTCCTGATGTTTGGAATGCCTGCATTCGCTTCGCGGCATCGTGTGCCGTCTGTTATGCAACCCCCGTGCCAGCATCGCGGCTTGCTGGAATATTTTCAATGCATTGATTCATAAGGGATTTATTTCGTCTGCGGAAAGGGTTTCCACGCCGGCTGGCCGAGATTTCGGAATCGGCGCGGCGGGCAGGCCGAGATTTCGGCCTGGCGGCGGCCCGGGCAGTCGGCCGTTGCTCCGCTGCGGCGCGCGCGGGCGATCGGCGCGGCATGGGCGGCATTCGGTCTGCCGGGCGGCGCAGCGCGCCCGACGGCCGCCATATCGCCGCGCGCGATTTTCTTCGCACAATCGCTTCGTAGACCGCCCTGCCGCCGCTCTCTATCATCGGCTGATCCTTTTCCGATGCAACGACGACTGTCCGGAGAGCGCCCGTGCGTTCGCCGCGGCGTCGCTCATCCGTCGATACCGTCCTTGGACAGGAGAGTGGTTTCCATGCTGCATCCCGTTTTTTCCGCCCGCTTTTCCGCCGGCCGCGTGGCCCGCCTGCTGACGGCCGCGCTGCTCGCGGCGTGGCTCGGCCTCGTGCTGCCGAACGGCGCGCGCGCCGACACCGCGCCGCTGAAGGTCGGCATCTCGACCAGCCCGCAGATCGAGGCGCTGAAGATCGCCGCGAAGGAGGCGAAGGCGCAGGGCCTCGACGTGAAGATCGTCGAATTCACCGACTGGAATACGCCGAACGCGGCGCTCGCGAACAAGGATATCGACGTCAACTACTTCCAGCACATCCCGTTTCTCGAGAACGCGAAGAAGCAGGGCGGCTACGATTTCATCGCGATCGCGCCCGGCACGATCATGAAGATCGGCCTCTATTCGAAGAAGGTGAAAAGCTTCGCCGAGCTGAAGGACGGCGCGCGCGTCGCGATCGCGAACGACCCGGTCAACGGCGGGCGCGGGCTGTTGCTGCTGCAGCGCGCGGGGCTGATCACGCTGAAGCCGGGCGCCGACTACCGTGCGACGACGCACGACATCGTCGCCAATCCGAAGCACCTGAAGATCATTCCGCTCGAAGCGTCGCAGCTCGCGCGCTCGCTCGACGACGTCGACCTCGCGCAGGGCTACCCGAGCTTCATCAAGCTCGCGGGCACGGCCGACCCGAACGGCGCGCTGCTGTTCGACGGCACCGAGAACAAGAACTTCGCGATCCAGTGGGTCGTGCGGCCCGAGAGCGCGAACGATCCGCGCATCCGCAAGTTCATCGCGATCTACCAGCACTCGCCGGCCGTGCGTAAAGCGCTCGACAACGCGTTCGGCTCGTTGTACGCGATCGCATGGTGACGGGGGCGACATGACGACGGCGAACCGCAAGAAGATTCTGCTCAACGCGTTCAACATGAACTGCGTCGGGCACATCAACCACGGGCTGTGGACGCATCCGCGCGACCGCTCCGCGCACTACACCGATCTCGACTACTGGGCCGATCTCGCGAAGACGCTCGAACGCGGCAAATTCGACGGGATCTTTCTCGCGGACATCGTCGGCGTGTACGACGTGTTCGGCGGCAGCCCGGACGTCGCACTGCGCGAATCGGTGCAGGTGCCCGTCAACGATCCGCTGCTGCTCGTGCCGGCGATGGCGCAGGTCACGCGGCATCTCGGCTTCGGCGTGACCGCGAACCTGACCTACGAACCGCCGTACCTGTTCGCGCGCCGCATGTCGACGCTCGATCATCTGACGAAAGGGCGCGTGGGCTGGAACATCGTCACCGGCTACCTCGACAGCGCCGCGCGCGGGATGGGCCTCGCGCAGCAGATCGGCCACGACGACCGCTACGAACGCGCCGACGATTACATGGACGTCGTCTACAAGTTGTGGGAACGGAGTTGGGACGACGATGCGGTGATCCGCGACGCGCAGGCGCGTGTGTTCGCGCAGCCGGGCAAGGTGCGGCGCGTGAAGCACGACGGCCCGTTCTATTCGATCGATGCGATTCATCTGAGCGAACCGTCGCTGCAGCGCACGCCGGTGCTGTACCAGGCCGGCTCGTCCGCGCGCGGCGTCGAGTTCGCGGGCCGCCACGCGGAATGCGTGTTCGTGAACGGACAGAGCAAGGCCGCGGCGCGCGCGGCGGCGCTCGACATCCGCGCGGCCGCCGCGCGGCAGGGGCGCGACCCGGCGTCGATCAGGATTTTCGCCGGGGTGAGCGTCGTGACCGCCGAGACCGAGCGGCTCGCGCGCGAGAAATTCGACGAGTACCGGCGCTACGCGAGCCCGGAAGCCGGCCTCGCGCACTTCGCGAGCTCGACCGGCATCGACTTCGCGAAATACGGCCTCGACGAGCCGATCTCGTACGTGAAGACCGATTCGATCCAGTCGGCGGTCGACGCGATCTCGCGCAAGAGCACGACCGGTACGTGGACGGTGCGCCGGATGCTCGAGCAGATGTCGCTCGGCGGCCGCTATGCACCGATCGTCGGCTCGCCGTCGCAGGTCGCGGACGAGCTGCAGTCGTGGATCGACGAGACGGGCATCGACGGCTTCAACCTGACGCGCACCGTGATGCCGGAATCGTTCGAGGATTTCGTCGATTGGGTCGTGCCCGAGTTGCAGAACCGCGGCGTCTATAAGGAAGACTACGATCCCGCGCCGACGCTGCGCGAGAAGCTGTTCGGCGCAGGCCCGCGCCTGCCCGCGTGGCACACCGGCGCGCAGCACCGGCTGACCGCCGTATCCGAACCCGCGCATCCCGCGCATGCCTGAACGTGACGGAGCGAAGCGATGACGCAATTGTTCGATACGCTGGGTTTCATCGAGGCATCGGCCGTGAGCGCCGGCGCCGGTCCGACGGCGCATGAGGAAACGGCCGCGCCGGCCGATGGCGCGGCCGTGTCGCTGGAGCAGGTCGGCAAGGTGTTCGCGACGCCGCGCGGCCACGCCGCCGCGCTGCGCGACGTGACGCTCGACGTGCGGCGCGGCGAGGTGTTCGGGATCATCGGCCGCAGCGGGGCCGGCAAGTCGACGCTGCTGCGGCTCGTGAACGGCCTCGAACGGCCGAGCTCGGGCCGCGTGCGCGTGCAGGGCGTCGACGTCGGCGCGCTCGACGAGGATGGCCTCGTCGCGTTGCGGCGCCGCACCGGCATGGTGTTCCAGCATTTCAACCTGCTGTCCGCGAAGACGGTGTTCGAGAACGTCGCGCTGCCGCTGAAGATTGCCGGCGTACCGAAGGCGGAGCGCGTGCGCAAGGTCGAGGCGCTGCTCGATCTCGTCGGGCTCGCCGCGAAGCGCGATGCGTATCCGGTGAGCCTGTCGGGCGGACAGAAGCAGCGTGTCGGCATTGCGCGGGCGCTCGTGCACGATCCCGAGGTGCTGCTGTGCGACGAGGCGACGTCGGCGCTCGATCCGGAGACCACGCAATCGATCCTCGCGCTGCTCGCGGACATCAATCGCCGCCTCGGTCTGACGATCGTGCTGATCACGCACGAGATGGAGGTGATCCGCGCGGTGTGCGACACCGTTGCGGTCATCGAACAGGGCGAGGTCGTCGAAACGGGGCCGGTGTGGCGCGTGTTCGGCGATCCGCGCCACGGTGCGACGCGTGCGCTGCTGAGCACGCTCGGGTACGACCTGCCGGCCGAGCTGGCCGCGCGCGTGCGGCCGCTGCCCGAGCCGGCCGCGCTGCCCGACGGCGCGCAGATCGTGCTCGACGTCCGCTATACGGGCGAGAGCGGCGGCGAGCCGGACGTCGGCGCGCTCGCGGCGGCGCTCGGCGGCTCCGTACGGTTCCTGCACGGCGGCATCGAAAGCATCCGCGGGCATGCGCAGGGGCGGCTCGTGATCGCCGCGACGCCGCGTGCGGACGACGCCGGCCCGTCGGCGGCGCGCGGCGGTGCGGTCGCCGCGCTGCTCGAACGCGCGCGCCGCCATGCGAATCGCGCGGAGGTGCTCGGCTATGTTTGAGCTCTGGTGGCCCGAACTGCTCGACGCGATCCGCGACACGCTGTCGATGGTCGCCGCGTCGGCCGCGATCGCCGCGCTGGTCGGCATCCCGCTCGCGGTGATTCTCGTGACCACCGCGCCGGGCGGCATTTACGCGCGGCGCGGCGTGAACGCGGTGCTCGGCGCGCTCGTCAACGTGTTCCGCTCGACGCCGTTCATCATCCTGCTGGTCGCGCTGCTGCCGTTCACGCGCGTGCTGATCGGCACGACGATCGGTGTCTGGGCGGCCGTCGTGCCGCTGTCGATCGCCGCGATCCCGTTCTTCGCGCGGATCGCCGAAGTGAGCCTGCGCGAAGTCGATCGCGGGCTGATCGAGGCCGCGCTCGCGATGGGCGCGAAGCGTCGCCACATCGTGTGGCACGTGCTGCTGCCCGAAGCGCTGCCCGGCATGCTCGGCGGCTTCACGATCACCGTCGTCGCGCTGATCGGCTCGACCGCGATGGCGGGCGCCGTCGGCGCGGGCGGCCTCGGCGATCTCGCGATCCGCTACGGCTATCAACGTTTCGACACCACCGTCATGGCGACCGTGATCGTGATCCTGATCGCGCTCGTCTCGGCCGTGCAAATCACGGGCGACCGCCTGGTCCGACGCGTGACCCGGCGTACCTGAGCGACGCCACGAGCGTCCGCTCGCTTCCTTCATGATCCTGAGAGAGAAAAACGATGACCTTGCCCCTCGGCGCGCCGCGCGAATGGAACGGACAATTCGAGGAAGCGCTGTTTCTCGACGTGGCGCGACGCCATCGTCCGGACTTCCCCGACAAATTGGCGACGCCGCCGCGCGAGCCGCGCAACGACGACGAGCTGGCCGCCGTCGCCGACTACTACACGAAGATGGCGTCGCACGACCTGTTCATCGTGCAGGTCGTCGCGAAGGCGATCGACACGCTGTTCCGCGACGATCCGCATTTCCAGCTGATCCTGTCGCGCCAGCTCGGCGATGACGGCGCGCATGCGGCGATCGGCCGCGAGCGCGTGACCGCACTCACCGGGCGCGATCCGCTGCCGGAAGTCGACCGGCTCGTCGCCGCGCACTGGGCGCGCATCGGCGACATCGCGGTGCGCGACGTCGCGGGGTTTCTCGCGTTCGAATGGCATTACGAGCTGCACATCCTCGCGAAGCTGTGGATTCAGCGCAAGACCGGCCGCATCGGCGACAGCGCGATGCGCGAGCACGGCGAGAACCGGATTCGCCCGGACGAGGAGTGGCATCGCGTGCAGATCGTCCAGTGGTGGTTCGACACGTTACAGGCGCTGCCGGCCGCCGAGCGCGACGCGCTGATCGATCGCGTGATCGCGGCCGACGAGGAAACCCAGGCGCGACTCGACGGCTACCTGCACGACGAGTACGCGCACACCGCGCTGGTGTTCGGCGCGGATATCGCGGAATATCGTGCGATCTACGACGACTGGCGGCGCGAGATCCTGTCGCGGCTGACCGGCCGCCGGCTCGGCGCGCTCGTACCGCTGTCGGGCGAAACCGCTGAACAGGAAGCCGTCGCATGAACGATCCACGCCGTCCGGCGACCCTCGCGCCGGATACCGATACGCCGGCCGTCGACCGCGCTGCGCTGGCGCGCGCGATCGACGCACTGCGCGCGAGTGCCGCCGAGCGCGACCGCGCGGGCGGTCATGCGGCACAGGAGAAGCAGTGGCTCGCCGATGCGGGCCTGCTGACGCTCGCGGTGCCGCGCGCATTCGGCGGTCAGGAAGCGGCGTGGCCCGCGATCTACGACACGATCCGGCAGGTCGCGCGGGTCGACAGCGCGCTCGCGCATCTCGTCGGGTTCCAGTGCCTGCAAGTGGTGAGCGTCGACGTGTGGGGCAGCGCCGCGCAGCGCGAGCGCTACCTGCGCGGCACGGTCGACGAGCGCTGGTGGTGGGGCAACGCGGTCAATCCGCTCGACACGCGGCTCGTGGCCACGGCGACGCCCGACGGCGGCTACCGGCTCGACGGCGTGAAAGGCTTCTGTTCCGGCACGCGCGGCTCGCAGCGGATGACGGTGTCCGCGCACGATCCGGCCACCGGCCGGACCGTGTTCGGCGTGGTGCCGACTGATCGGGTGGGGATCGCGGTCGACGAGGATTGGGACCCGATCGGCCAGCGCCAGACCGACAGCGGCAGCGTGCGCTTCGCCGGCGTGGCGCTCGCGGCGGACGAGGTGCTGCATCGTTCCGAGACCCCGCCGACGCCGCGCGCGACGCTGCGCACGCTCGTGTCGCAGCTCGTGCTGACGAACCTGTTCGTCGGCCTGGCGGAAGGCGCGCTGGCCGAGGCGCGCGACTACGTGCGGCAGCATGGCCGCCCGTGGATTCATTCGGGCGTCGAGCGGGCCGAAGACGATCCGTACACGCTCCAGCGCTTCGGCGACATGCGCGTGCGCGCGATTGCCGCGGCCGCGCTGGCCGATCGCGCGGCCAGCGCGTTGCAGCACGCGTGGGCGCGGCAGGATGCGCTGACGGCCGACGAACGCGCCGAAGTCGCGCTCGCCGTATCGGAAGCGAAGATCGTCGCGCAGCGCGCGGCGCTCGACAACGGCGAGGCGCTGTTCGATGCGTGCGGCGCGCGCGCGACGGCCGCATCGCTCGGCCTCGACCGCTTCTGGCGGAATGCGCGCACGCATACGCTGCACGATCCGCTCGACTACCGGCTGCGCGACGTGGGCCGGTTCGCGCTCACCGCGGAATTGCCGCCCGCGTCGCTCTATACGTGATACGCAGCGCGGCGGCACCGGCACGGCGCCGTGTGCTGCTGCTTTCGCTGTTGCCGCATCGACGAGCCGGCCTGCTGGACGTCCGAAATGATATGTTATATCGTAGCGATACAATATATCATTTCATCCCCAACGTCCCGTTCCGGAATTGCCCGATGAGTCCCGCCCTTCACCCGTCCACGCGGCTTCCCGTGACCGTCCTGTCCGGCTTTCTCGGCGCCGGCAAGACGACGCTGCTCAACCACATCCTCAACAATCGCGAGGGCCGTCGCGTCGCGGTCATCGTCAACGACATGTCCGAGGTCAACATCGACGCCGCGCTCGTGCGCGACGGCGGCGCGGGGCTGTCGCGCACCGACGAGAAGCTGGTCGAGATGAGCAACGGCTGCATCTGCTGCACGCTGCGCGAGGATCTGCTGATCGAGGTCGACCGGCTCGCGCGCGAAGGGCGCTTCGATCAACTCGTGATCGAATCGACCGGCATCTCGGAGCCGCTGCCGGTGGCCGAGACGTTCACGTTCGAAGGCGAGGACGGCCGCAGTCTCGGCGAAGTCGCGCGGCTCGACACGATGGTGACGGTGGTCGACGCGTTCAATTTCCTGCGCGACTACGCGTCGCGCGACAGCCTGCAATCGCGCGGCGAGTCGATGGGCGACGAGGACGCGCGCACGGTCGTCGATCTGCTGATCGACCAGATCGAGTTCTGCGACGTGCTCGTGATCAACAAGATCGACCTGATCGACGACAGCGCGCGCGAGCGGCTGGTCGCACTGCTGCGCGGGCTGAACCCGCGAGCGCGGATCGAGATCGCCGAATTCGGCAAGGTGCCGCTCGAACGTGTGCTCGACACGGGCCTGTTCGACTTCGACGCGGCGTCGCGCGCGCCGGGCTGGCTGCAGGAACTGCGCGGCACGCACACGCCGGAGACCGACGAATACGGCATTCGCAGCTTCGTCTATCGCGCGCGGCGGCCGTTCCATCCGCAGCGCTTCCTCGATCTCGTCGAAAGCGAATGGCCGGGCGTCGTCCGCTCGAAGGGGTTCTTCTGGCTGGCCACGCATCCGACCGTCGCCGGTTCGTGGTCGCAGGCGGGCGCGGTCGCGCGGCACGGGCCCGCCGGCCACTGGTGGGCGGCGGTGCCGCCCGAGCGCTGGCCGCAGGATCCGGAAGCCGTCGCGCAGATCCGCGCGCGCTGGGACGAGCACGTCGGCGACGCACGGCAGGAACTCGTGCTGATCGGCATGGACATGGACGAGCCGGCGCTGCGCGCGCGCTTCGACGCGTGTCTGCTGACCGACGCCGAGATGGCGACCGGCCCCGAACACTGGACCACGTGGGACAACCCGTTTCGCGACTGGCCCTGACCTGAACGCGCGCTGCCTGCATCGATCCGGATGGAGAAGGCGCTCCACCGGATTCCAGACATGAATGCAGCGCTTCCCGATATTTCCCTGACCGATGCCGCGCCGGGCCCTGGCCCGCTCGAATGGGTCGGCATGCAGGGCATCGATCTGCCCGTCGTCGTGGCGGAGCCCGGCTGCCGGCGCGACGTGCATGCGCGTGCCGACGTCCAGGTCGATCTGCCTGCGCCGCGGGTGAAAGGCATCCACATGTCGCGGCTGTACGGGCTGCTCGACGGGCTGGCCGACGGCGAAGCGCTGTCGCCGGCGGGCTTGCAGCGCATGCTGCGCGCGATGATCGACAGCCACCGCGACTGCGATACGCGCAGCGCGCGCGTGCGGCTGCGCTTCGACCTGCTGGCCCGTCGCGCCGCGCTCGTGACCGACGGGCTGGCCGGCTGGAAGGCTTATCCGGTGCAGATCGACGCGACGCTGGCCGGGGAGGCGTTCGCGCTGCGTGCGCAGGCGACGATCGTCTATTCGTCGACGTGCCCGTGCTCGGCCGCGTTGTCGCGGCACTGGGTCGAACAGGCGTTTCTGACGGCGTTCGGCCGCGACGATCGCGTGGAGCCGGCGGCGGTCGCCGCGTGGCTGAAACGGCATGCGACGGCCGCCACGCCGCACAGCCAGCGCAGCGAAGCCGTCGTTGGCGTGGCGCTGCCGGCCGATGGCGCGACACTGGGGCTGATCGACCTCGTCGATCGCGTCGAGCGTGCGCTGGGCACACCGGTGCAGACGGCCGTCAAGCGTGCGGACGAGCAGGCGTTCGCGGTGCTGAACGGCGAGAACCTGATGTTCGTCGAGGATGCCGCGCGCCGCGTGCAGGCCGCGCTGGCGGATCGCCATGCGAGCCCGCGCGTGCACGTGCGCCATCTCGAAAGCCTGCATCCGCACGATGCAGTGGCGTGGGCCGCACCGGTACGCGAAGGGAGCGACGCATGCTGATCCGCAAGCTGTTCCGGTTCGAGAACGCACACGTCGTACGCGGCTGCAGCACGCGACGCTGCTCGCATTCGATCCATGGCCACTCGTACCGTGTCGAGTTGCTGCTCGAAGCGCATGCGCTGGATCACGGGCAGATGATCTACGACTTCGGGCTGCTCAAGGGCGACGTGCGCGACCTGATCGACGCGTTCGACCATGCGGTGACGCTGTGGTCGGACGACGATCCGCGCTACGTCGAAAGCATGCAACTGCATTCGGAGCGCTGGGTGCGGCTGCCGGTGTCGCCGAGCGCCGAGCAGTTCTCGCGCGTGCTGTTCCGGCTCGTCGATGCCGCGTTGTCGGGCACGCCGATGTCGAACGGCGAAGCCGACGTGCGACTGCATTCGGTGATCGTTCACGAAACCGAGACCGGCTACGCACAGTGCTTCCGCGACGATGCATTCAACCCGCGCATGGGCCGCATCGACCTCGACGCGATCGTGTTCGCGCCCGCGATCGTCGCGCAGTGGCGCGATCCGGGTCTGTTCGAGCGGCTCAAGCGCGGTCAGGTTCTTTCCCGGCAGGAATCCTCATGATCCGAAAAAACCCGCGCGGCGACCTGCCGCAGATTCATCCGAACGCGTTCGTCGACCCGACCGCCATCCTGTGCGGGCGCGTGATCGTCGAGGAGAACGTGTTCATCGGCCCGTACGCGGTGATCCGCGCCGACGAGACGGATGCGGACGGCCAGATCGCGCCGATCGTGATCGGTGCGCATTCGAACATCCAGGACGGCGTCGTGATCCATTCGAAATCGGGCGCGAGCGTGACGATCGGCCGGCACACGTCGATCGCGCATCGCGCGATCGTCCACGGGCCGTGCACGGTCGGCGACGGCGTGTTCGTCGGATTCAACAGCGTGCTGTTCAATTGCACGATCGACGACGGCTGCGTGGTGCGCTACAACGCGGTCGTCGACGGCTGCCGCCTGCCGCCGGGCTTCTACGTGCGCTCGACCGAACGCATCGGGCCGGAAACCGACCTCGCCGCGTTGCCGCAAGTGACGCCCGACGCGAGCGATTTCTCCGAGGACGTCGCGCGGACGAACAATGCGCTGGTGCGCGGCTACAAGCACATCCAGAACGAGTTCTGATTGCCGGTGCGCGAGCGGCATCGTCGGGACGCGCTCTGGCAGACCGTCCGCGACGAATGGATCGCGAGCGTGAGCGGCTGGACGCCGTACGACGGATGCGCGGTCACGGGCTGGCCCGTGCATACGGTCGTGCGCGGGCGGGGCGTCGTGCGTGACGGCGAGTTGAACGGCCGGCCGGCCGGGAAGGCCGTGACGTTCCTCGACACCTAGATCGGCAGCCGCACCGTCTGCTTGATGCGCTTCAGCGGGATCTCGGTTTCGACATTGCGTACGCCTTCGATCTGCGTGAGCGTTTCCATCTGAAAGCGCTGATAGTCGTCGAGATCCTTCGCGATCACGCGCAGCAGATAGTCGTAGCTGCCGGCCATCAGATGGCATTCGAGCACCTCGGGCGCCCGTTCCATCTCGCGCGCGAAGCGTTCGACCGTCGTCTTGTCCTGGCGCTCCAGCGTCACGCGCACGAATGCCGTGAAGCGCAGCTCGACGGCCGCCGGGTTCAGCAGCGCGACGTAGGCGTCGATCACGCCCTGTTCCTCGAGCAGGTGAACACGGCGCAGGCACGGCGTGGGCGACAGGCCGGCCTGCTGCGCGATGTCGGCGTTCGTCTGGTTCGAATTCTGCTGCAATGCACGCAAAATGCGTCGATCGATCGCGTCCAGTTTGATTGGCATTTTTGGCTACCCGCAATATGAGTATTGGAGAATAACTCCAAATTCATGGCCGAAAATAGCCGACTTTGCATCCAATCTCCAACGGAAGTTGCCGATAATCCGACGACTGCCCGAACCCGCGCGCGCGATCCCCGCCCGCCGCGGCGCCACTTTCAGGAGCTTCCCGATGCCGCACGTCGCCTGGTTGCCGTTCATGGTCACCTCCCTTCTGATCATTCTGACGCCGGGCCAGGACATGGTGCTCGTGATGTCGCGCACGCTGTCCGGCGGCACGCGCGCGGGCCTCGTGACCGCCGCGGGCGTCAGCGTCGGGCTGCTCGTCCATACGATGCTCGCGACGCTCGGGCTGGGTGCGCTGCTTCAGGCATCCGAATGGCTGTTCACCGCGCTGAAGGTGATCGGCGCGCTGTACCTGCTGTACCTCGGCATCACGCTGCTGCGTTCGTCGGGCGAATTGACGCTCGCGGGCAACGGCAATGCGCCGGCATCGCGGCTCCGGACGTTCGCGCAAGGCGCGCTGTCCAACGTGTCGAATCCGAAGGTCGCGCTTTTCTATCTGGCGTTCCTGCCGCAATTCGTTCCGGCGGGCGCCCCGCATCCGATGCTGTCGCTGTTCGTGCTCGGCGCGACGTTCGCCGGGCTGACGTTTCTCGTCAAGGGGCCGGTCGCGTTGTTCGCCGGCCTGCTGTCGGCGTCGATCCGCCGCAACCCGCGCATCCTGACGCGCATGCATCGCGTCAGCGGCGTCGTCTTGCTGGCGCTGGGCGTGAAGCTGGCGCTCGAGCGTCGCTGATCGGGGCACGATGCCGGCGCGCCGGCCGGCGTTACGCCGCCGGCAACGCGTCCGCCAACGCCCGCATCGCATCCACCGTGTCCGGATTCGCCGGAAAGAACGCCTCGATCGCCAGTTCCGACAGCGTCACGTCGACCGGCGTGCCGAACACCGTCGTCGTACTGAAGAACGTCAGCTCGCCGCTTGCCGTGCGTAGCCGCAGCGGCACGGCGATCTCCGCGAAATCGGTGCGCGCGGGCGCGTCGTCGGGCTGGCCGGCCGGCGCCGGATACGCGGCGAGTTCGTCGCGCAGCGTATGCAGCGTGCGGTCGCCGCTCGCATCGATCTGCCGCTGCAGCCGATGCAGGATGTGCGCGCGCCATTCGTGCCAGTTGACGATCTGCGACGCGAGACCGTCCGGATGCAGGCTCAACCGCAGCACGTTGACGGGCGGCTGCAGCAGCGCCGGATCGGCCTGCGCGACCAGCGCGCCGAGCATCCGGTTCGCCGCGAGCAGCGTCCAGTGGCGGTCCACCGCAAGCGCCGGGTACGGCTCGTGCCCACGCAGCACGGCCTCGACCGCATGACGCGCCGCATCCAGTTCCGGGTCCGAAAACGGCCGTTCGCGAAACAGCGGCGCAAAGCCGGCCGCGACGAGCAGCGCATTGCGCTCGCGCAGCGGCACGTCGAGGCGTTCGGCGAGATGCAGCACCATCTCGCGGCTCGGCTGCGCGCGGCCCGATTCGACGAAGCTCAGGTGGCGCGCGGATACGTCCGCGTCGAGCGCGAGCGCCATCTGGCTCAGGCGACGGCGTTGCCGCCACGTGCGCAGCAGCGGACCGATGCCGGACGCGCGGCCGGCGGACGGGGAGGGCGAATGGAGGGCGGCGGTCGGGTTCATGGCGCAGATGATAGGCAATCCCGCGCCGCTTTGGCATTACCTGCGAGGTAAGCGCCGCGCCACGCCCACCCCGGCGCGCACGGCCGCTGCGTTACCATAGCCCCCGTGCCACCTGAGAGGCGGCGCCGGACCCGCGACGACAACGCATGGGCCGGCCGCCGCGCACATCGACAACAAGGCATTCCAGGGGAATCCAACAATGAAAAAACTCGCCGTCCGGCTCGCCTGCGTGGCGACGCTCGCACTCGCCGCGACCAGCGGCCACGCGCAGACCGAAGCTGCGCAGGTGGAAATGAGGGCCGCCGCCGCGGCCGCCAACGAAGCGGTCGTGAAGGGACCGACCGACATCGACGTGAAACACGAAGCCGTGCTGAAACTGAAGGCCGGCGAATCGTTCGTGCCGGCCGCCGAGGCCGGCCGCTACCTGCGTTCGATGGGCAACGCGATCGACGAATCGAAGCTGGTCGGCCTCGTGCTGCCCGACGATCCCGACGCCGACTGGATCTCGGTCGTGTCGTTCGAGCCGAGCGGCTACATCCGCGACGACGACGCGAAGGACTGGAAGCCCGACGAGCTGCTGAAAAGCCTGCAGGCCGGCACCGAGGCGAACAACCCGGCGCGCAAGGAGCGCGGCCTGCCCGAAACCGAGGTGGTCGGCTGGGCGAAGGCGCCCGCATACGACGCGGCCACGCACCGGCTCGTGTGGTCGGCGATCATCCGCGACAAGGGCGCGGCGCCGAATGCCGGCAACGACGGCGTGAACTATCGGACGCTCGTGCTCGGCCGCGACGGCTACCTGTCGCTGACGATGGCGTCGACGCTCGCCGACCTGCCGAAGTACAAGGCGTCGGCCGACGCGTTGCTGGCGAACATCAGCTTCAACGACGGCAAGCGCTATGCCGATTTCAACCAGTCGACGGACCACGTCGCCGAGTACGGGCTCGCGGCGCTGATCGTCGGCGTCGGCGCGAAAAAGCTCGGGCTGCTCGCGCTGATCGGCGCGTTCGCGGTGAAGTTCTTCAAGATCGGCGCGGTCGCGCTGCTGGCCGGCGGCGCGGCGCTCAAGCGCTTCTTCGGGCGCAAGCCGAAGGCGACCGCGGTGCCGGCCGTCGCCGACGCATCCGACGCGGCCGCCACGGAGCGCAAGGAATGACGAAGCTGTTGCTGCTGATCTTCGGCGGCCTGAAGCTCGGCAAGGTGCTCGTATCGGCCGGCACGATGCTCGCTTCGATCGCGGTCTATGCGCTGTTCTACGGCTGGCGCTTCGCGGCCGGTTTCGTCGCATTGCTGCTGGTGCACGAAGCCGGCCATTACGTCGCCGCGCAGCGGCGCGGGCTCGACGTCGGGCTGCCGACCTTCATCCCGTTCGTCGGCGCGTGGATCCAGTTGAAGGAAATGCCGCACGACGCGGAAACGGAGGCATACGTCGGCCTCGCCGGGCCGTTCGTCGGCACGCTCGGCGCGCTGGCCTGCTATGCGGCCGCGCGCCACTACGACAGCAACCTGCTGCTCGCGCTGTCGTACACGGGTTTCTTCCTGAATCTCTTCAACATGATTCCGCTGTCGCCGTTCGACGGCGGCCGGATCACCGCGGTGCTGTCGCCGCGCATCTGGTTCGCGGGCGTGCCGGTGCTGATCGCGCTGTTCGTGTATCGGCCGAGCCCGCTGCTGATCGTGATGGCGATCCTCGCGCTGCCGCAACTGAAGCGCGCGTGGCGCTACGATCCCGACGCGCCGGAGAATCGGGTGTACTACGCGACGTCGATCGAGACGAAGACGACCTACGCACTCTGCTACGTCGGCCTGCTCGCGTTCCTCGCGCTGATGACGTCCGGCGTGCACGACATGCTGCGCGTCGTGCATGCGTCGACCTGACGTCGATTCGATGCAAAAAAACGGCGGCCGCTGCTACGCGGCCGCCGTTGCTCGAAGATCGAACCTCACGCGTCGCGATGCCGCAGTTCGACGCGCTTGATGTCCTTCACGATCACGAGATAGCTGAACACGGTGACGAGCGCGTTCAACCCGACGAACACGAGCGCGCCGTTGAACGAGCCGCTCGCGCCGACGAGGTAGCCGATCGCGATCGGCGCGACGATGCCCGCCGTATTGCCGAACATGTTGAACAGGCTGCCCGACAGGCCGATCGCCTCTTTCGGCGCGGTGTCCGCGACGACGGCCCAGCCGAGCGAGCCGATCCCCTTGCCGAAGAACGACAGGGCCATCAGCGTGATGACCAGCGCTTCGCTGTCGACGTAGTTGCAGCCGATGATCGCCATCGACAGCGCCATCCCGCCGACGATCGGAATCTTGCGTGCGAGCGTCAGCGACACGCCGCGGCGGATCAGCGCGTCCGACAGCATCCCGCCGAGCACGCCGCCGAGGAACCCGCAGATCGCCGGCAGCGACGTCATGAAGCCGGCCTTCAGCAGCGACATCCCGCGCGCCTGCACGAGGTAGATCGGGAACCACGTGAGGAAGAAGTACGTCAGCACGTTCACGCAGTACTGGCCGAGATAGACGCCGAGCAGCATCCGGTTCGACAGCAGCTGACGCACGTAGTACCAACCCGCCACGCGGCTGCCTTCGGACGCGCCGCCGCTGCCGCGCGCGCCGGCCGGCCGGCCCGTCGAGCGCACCAGCCCGCCGCCCTGTTCGATATGCTCGAGTTCCGCGCGGTTTACGCCCGGATGGTCGACCGGATCCTTCATCACGCGCAGCCACAGGAGTGCCAGTGCGATGCCGGCGAGACCGAGCCACAGGTACACGTGGTGCCAGCCGTACGCATGCGTGAGCCACGCCATCAGCGGCGAGAACACGACGGCCGCGAAATACTGCGCGGCGTTGAAGATCGCCGATGCCGTGCCGCGCTCGGCGGTCGGGAACCAGCTCGCGACGACCTTCGCGTTCGCCGGAAACGCGGGCGCTTCCGCGATGCCGACCGCGAAGCGCATCGCGAACAGCGCGGCGACCGCGAACGCGGCGCTGCCGCCGAGGCCGATCGTGCTCTGCAGCAGCGTGAACGCCGACCACAGGAAGATGCTCGCCGCATACACGCGCCGCGCGCCGAAGCGATCGAGCAGCCAGCCGCTCGGCAGTTGCGCGAGCACGTACGCCCAGCTGAATGCCGAGAAGATGTAGCCCATCGTCACCGGATCGATGCCGAACGCCTTGCGGATCGGCGTGCCGGTGATCGACAGCGTCGCGCGGTCCGCGTAGTTGAGCGTCGTGACGACGAACAGCATCGCCAGGATCCAGTAGCGCACGGCGGTTCGACGCGCGGTGCGCGCGAGGTCGAGCGGGAGATCGCGAGGGGAGGTCTGATTGCTCACTTTAAACGTACGTCGTCGTATGACATGGGCGAAAGTTTATTGAGAATGTGCGAATCCAGAAACCTCGGGTTTTCCCTTGAGGATCGTCGTCACAATATGGGAAGACCGTGATTCTCTGCCCCCGCGAGGCGGGCGGGTGTATCGTCGGCGCCTTCGCGGGCGGCGCGATACCGTCGGCAGACATCGTATCTGTTGAGCTACAATGAGCAATCCATTCCCGAACCACGGAGCACACCCCATGCAACTGACAGGAGAGATGCTGATCGGCGCCGAAGCGGTGGCCGGCTCGGCCGGAATCTTGCACGCGTTCGACCCGACGAAGGGCGTGCCGATCGACGTCCCGGCGTTCGGCGTCGCGACGCAGGCCGACGTCGATCGCGCGTGCGAGCTCGCACGCGACGCGTTCGAAGCGTACCGCACGCAGCCGCTCGCGGCCCGTGCGGCGTTTCTCGACGCGATCGCCGATGAAATCGTCGCGCTCGGCGACGCGCTGATCGAGCGCGCGCATGCCGAAACGGGCCTGCCGGTCGCGCGGCTGCAGGGCGAGCGCGGCCGCACCGTCGGCCAGCTTCGGCTGTTCGCGCGCGTCGTGCGCGACGGGCGCTTCCTCGCCGCGTCGATCGATCCCGCGCAGCCGGCCCGCACGCCGCTGCCGCGTGCGGACCTGCGGCTGCAGAAAATCGCGCTCGGGCCCGTCGCCGTGTTCGGCGCGAGCAATTTCCCGCTCGCGTTCTCGGTGGCCGGCGGCGATACCGCGTCGGCGCTCGCGGCCGGCTGCCCGGTGATCGTGAAGGCGCACGAAGCGCACCTCGGCACGTCCGAGCTGGTCGGCCGTGCGATTCGCGCCGCGGTCGCGAAAACCGGCATGCCGGCCGGCGTGTTCTCGCTGCTGGTCGGCCCCGGCCGCGTGACCGGCGCGGCGCTGGTCAGCCATCCGGCGATCCAGGCCGTCGGTTTCACCGGTTCCCGGCAGGGCGGGATGGCGCTCGTGCAGCTCGCGAACGCGCGCCCGCAACCGATTCCCGTCTATGCGGAAATGAGCAGCATCAACCCCGTCGTGCTGTTTCCGGCCGCGCTGGCCGCGCGCGGCGATGCGATCGCGACGGGCTTCGTCGATTCGCTGACGCTCGGCGTCGGCCAGTTCTGTACCAATCCGGGCCTCGTGCTCGCGATCGACGGCCCCGATCTCGACCGCTTCGAGACGGTCGCCGCGCAGGCGCTCGCGAAGAAGCCGGCCGGCGTGATGCTCACGCGCGGCATCGCCGATGCGTACCGCAACGGTCGCGGCAAGCTCGCCGAGCTGCCCGGCGTGCGCGAAATCGGCGCGGGCGAGGCTGCGCAGACCGACTGCCAGGCGGGCGGCGCGCTGTACGAAGTCGGCGCGCAGGCGTTCCTGGCCGAGCCGGCGTTCAGCCACGAGGTGTTCGGGCCGGCGTCGCTGATCGTGCGCTGCCGCGATCTCGACGAAGTCGCGCGCGTGCTCGACGCGCTCGAAGGCCAGTTGACGGCCACGCTGCAGATCGACGCCGACGACAAGCCGCTCGCGCGCCGGCTGCTGCCGATCCTCGAACGCAAGGCCGGGCGCCTGCTCGTCAACGGCTACCCGACCGGCGTCGAAGTGTGCGATGCGATGGTGCACGGCGGCCCGTTCCCCGCCACGTCGAACCCGTCCGTCACGTCGGTCGGGGCGACCGCGATCGAGCGTTTCCTGCGGCCGGTGTGCTATCAGGACTTCCCGGACGACCTGTTGCCCGAAGGGCTGCGGGAAGGCAATCCGCTGGCGATTCCGCGGCTGCGCGACGGGAAGGCGGAGTGACGTGGCGGGACGACTGAAAGCATCGTTTCGATGACTGACGCTGACACCGGAGTGGATGGGGGGGAACGAAGAAGAGGAAGCGACCGGCGGTCGCTTCCGTTTTTTCGTTCGTCGTGTCACAGGTTGCCGGGAAGGGGGATATGTGCTGTCGGAGGTTGGCTACGGATTCAACCCGTGGACGCCTTATTGATGTCCAGGGCCTCCATACGGAAAACGGACGGCGAGTGCTTCATTTTCTTGACCGGAATACCCTTTTCTTTGCAGATATTCAAGATATCATCCTGATCTTTCTGGCTTATATGCGATCCGAGATAGACTGCCGTCGGGGGCGGCATATCGTAGGCTTGCTCGGATTTCATTACTCCATTTGAAAATATTAATCTCCACTCGCGCTCATACTCCCAATCTGTGGATTTAATTAGGCCGGCTTTGTTTAAGTAAAGGCTGTTGGGTGATTTTTCTGCGAAGTTACTTATATTGTCGGTTGCGTCAAATGGACGCTCGGAATATATTACTGGATACATAAATCTGGAGAGGAAATCTTTCGGCGTTGTATTCTCTAAAGAGTACTCAATGCAGAAACCTTTGTGATAGTCTGCATAGTGTGACCACATTAATGTTGAATCTTTTCGTGCGGAGAATGAGCATACCTTAAATCCATTCTTGAAGGCCTCAGAACTCTTCGATGCCATGTCATGATAGGTCATGGTGTTTATGGCCTTCAGAGCCGCCTTTGCTACCTCGATCTTTTCTGCGGGCATGTCTCTTAGTACTTCATCAAGTAATGCATCTTGCGTGTTATCCGCATTTCGCATGGCGGCCTGAATATCAATCACTCGTTGTGCTGGGAGGTGTTTCGTGAGTCGTTCGATGAGTTCCCGAGGCGGATTTTTGTAAAGATCCTTCGCCATCCTGTCGAAATCCACAAAGACGGAGCAATCGTATGGATCATTAAATGATCGCGGGTCTGCCAGCCATATGGTGTTGTCTCGCAGATTTTTTAGCGAGTGCTTGTTAACGCCTCGATATTTGAAAACCGTCTTCGGTAGATTCTGATGCTTCAGCGTGAACGCCTGTTCGATTCTCAGAGAGGATGCATCAAGCGGGAAAAGCATCTCAACAAATTCGTCAATCCATGACATCTACTTATACCTGTGTGCAGTGAATAATCCCCGTAACCCTATTAGGGTACATGAAACATAGATAAATCTACAGTTCAGCGCAAGGTTAGGCGACCGCTTCGCTTCGGAGAAACATAGCGTAGTGAGGCTCGACGGTTGTTTCTGCAGTCGATAAGCGAAGTCGACGGAAGTACGCGAGGAACTCGTTTCCAAGTGTGAAGTCGCGTAGCGCACACAGTCGGGCGCCGCATTCCAGGTTCGTAGGTAGTCAATCCAAACGGAAGTGCCGGTAAGAATCGTCCGGGCATCCAATTGGTTACGCAGAAGGGCTCCGATGCACGGTTCAGTGCCGCCGAGCCGGCGAGTCGCCGTGTACTTTCGCGCGCAATGAGCGGGGAGCAGCCCTCTCTGACTCGAGCTGACGTTTCGGCAATACCGGTCAATTGCTGCGCTTTGGCAAGCAATGCGTTGTTGATGGATAGGGTTGGCACACTGATGTGCCCCGGAGACTCGAATGCATTGATTTTTCCGTCAGTCGACACAGATATCCACACCCATATCAACCGCGACGCATGTTATCGCTCCCATCTTCCCTGCTACCCCGACCTTCTCTTACAGTAGCGAAGCCGCGGGCCGTTCGGCCCGCAGGCGAGCCTGAGAGATCACAAGACCAACAAGGAACCATCCGATGAATATCAGCAAGCGTGGCGACCACCTGTTCGCAGCCGGGTTGTGGAAAGCGATCGGCGACGTCGCGAAATCGGTCCGTACCCAGATCGGCGAATACAGCGAAGGGCGCGTGCTGGCCGACGCGCTGTTCGCGCTGCAGCGCGAGCTGGGCGGCAGCGAATTCGACGTGACGATCAACCAGGGGCGGCCCGTCGCGGGTGCCGATCCGCATTCGTTGATCTTCGGCAGAGCCGTCGAGCGCTTCAGGTACGACATGCAGGCGGTAGTGTTCGCGCTGAAGCATCGCCGCAGCATCGACGGGCCGAACGGCGCGCAGCGTGCCGACGCGCTCACGCAGGCCAACACGCATCTGGCGACCGCGAAGCAGTACGCGATGTTTACCGTCGGGCGGTTCTTCGATGCGGTCGTCGACCGCGACGTGCTGGAACAGATCATGAGCGCCGAGTCGCCGGCGCGCGGCCGGCCGCTTGCGGCGCGCAAAGGGATCGACGAGACGCAGCGGACGCTCGCGAGCGTGCGGCAGCGGATCATCGGCGCGATCGCGCAGATGTAATGAAGTGGCCGCGCCGGCTCGTCGAGCCGCGCGGCCATCGCGTGATACGGATACGGACGCGTGCGGGAGCCGGCGCGCCGCGCCGATCAAGGCCCCGCGCCGCCGGCGAATCCCGCTTACTGCGGGCCCATCTTCTTGATCAGCACGTCGAGCTCGGCCGCTTCTTCGTCGGTCAGGTCGACGAGCGGTGCGCGCACCGGGCCCGCGTCGTGGCCGACGAGCTTCGCGCCCGCCTTCACGATGCTGACCGCGTAGCCCGCGCGGCGATTGCGGATCTTCAGGTACGGCAGGAAGAATTCGTCGATCAGGCGGCCGACCGTCGCGTGGTCGTCCTTCGCGATCGCTTCGTAGAATTGCATCGCCGTCTTCGGGATGAAGTTGAACACCGCCGACGAGTACACCGGCACGCCGAGTGCCTTGTACGCGGCCGCATAGACTTCGGCCGTGGGCAGGCCGCCGAGGTACGCGAAACGGTCGCCGAGGCGGCGGCGGATCGTGACCATGCTTTCGATTTCGCCGACGCCGTCCTTGAAGCCGATCAGGTTCGGGCAACGGTCGGCGAGGCGCTCGAGCATGTCCGCATTCAGCTTCGAATTCGCGCGGTTGTACACCACGACGCCGATCTTCAGCGCGCGGCAGACCTGCTCGACGTGCTCGGCGATCCCTTCCTGGCTCGCTTCGGTCAGGTAGTGCGGCATCAGCAGCACGCCGCTCGCGCCGAGGCGCTCGGCTTCCTGCGCATATTCGATCGCGACGCGCGTCGCGCCGCCCGCGCCGGCGAGGATCGGCACCTTGCCCTTGCAGGTTTCCGTCGCGACGCGGATCACGTCCGAATACTCGCGCTGCGTGAGCGAGAAGAATTCGCCGGTGCCGCCGGCCGCGAACAGTGCGCTCGCGCCATACGGCGCCAGCCATTCCAGGCGCTCGGCATAGGTGGACGGGCGGAAGCTCCCGTCGGCGTCGAAATCCGTCAGCGGAAACGACAGCAGGCCGTGGGAGATGATCTGTTTGAGTTCTTGCGGTGAAGTCATGGTTGGGTCGTCCGTCTAGCGCGAGTGCGGGGTTCGTCGGTACGGCATCCGGGCCATATTGGCGATGTCGTTGTATGTCATCGTACAACGCAAGAATGAGCGGCGCAAGCGGTTTGCTGGCTGGTCAAGGGTAGGGTCTTTCCGGATAGGGGTTTACGCAGCATCGTCGAATGAGGTTGAATGTCGTATGATGACTAACGATATCGCAGATAGCGCCAGGAAATCCATGACTGCTTCCCCTCTCTACATCCGCGTGCATCCGGACGACAACGTCGCGATCGTCGTCAACGACGGCGGTTTGCCCGCAGGCGCGACGTTCGCCGACGGGCTGACGCTGTGCGAAGGCGTGCCGCAGGGGCACAAGGTCGCGCTCGTCGACCTCGCGGCCGGCGATCCGGTCGTGCGCTACAACGTGGTGATCGGCTACGCGCTGACCGACCTGCGGCGCGGCAGCTGGGTCAACGAGCGCACGATGCGCATGCCCGAGCCGCCGGGCCTCGACGACCTGCCGCTCGCCACGCGTGCCGCGCCGCCGCTCGAGCCGCTCGAAGGCTATACGTTCGAGGGCTTTCGCAATGCCGACGGCTCGGTCGGCACGCGCAACATCCTCGCGATCACGACGACCGTGCAGTGCGTGTCGGGCGTCGTCGAGCATGCGGTGAAGCGGATCAAGGACGAACTGCTGCCGCGCTACCCGAACGTCGACGACGTGGTCGGGCTCGAACACACGTACGGCTGCGGCGTCGCGATCGACGCGCCCGACGCCGACATCCCGATCCGCACGCTGCGCAACATCAGCCTGAATCCGAACTTCGGCGGCGAAGTGATGACCGTGAGCCTCGGCTGCGAGAAGCTGCAGCCCGAGCGCCTGCTGCCGCCGGGCGCGATTCCGGTGGCGGCCGACGGCGCGACCGACAACGGCGGCGTGGTGTGCCTGCAGGACGCCGCGCACGTCGGCTTCAACTCGATGATCGATTCGATCATGAAGATGGCCGAATCGCATCTCGAGCGGCTGAACCGCCGCCGTCGCGAAACCTGCCCGGCGTCGGATCTCGTCGTCGGCGTGCAATGCGGCGGCAGCGACGCGTTCTCGGGGCTCACCGCGAATCCGGCGGTCGGCTTCGCGGCCGACCTGCTCGTGCGCGCGGGCGCGACGATCATGTTCTCGGAGGTGACCGAAGTGCGCGACGGCGTCGCGCAGCTCACGTCGCGCGCGGCGAACGAGGACGTCGCGCGCGAGATCATCCGCGAGATGGACTGGTACGACCGTTACCTGCAGCGCGGCCGCGTCGACCGCAGCGCGAACACGACGCCGGGCAACAAGAAGGGCGGCCTGTCGAACATCGTCGAGAAGGCGATGGGGTCGATCGTGAAGTCGGGCAGCGCGCCGATCGCCGGCGTCGTGCGCCCCGGCGATCGCGCGCGGCAAAAGGGGCTGCTGTACGCGGCGACGCCCGCGAGCGATTTCATCTGCGGCACGCTGCAGCTCGCGGCGGGGATGAACCTGCACATTTTCACGACCGGCCGCGGTACGCCGTACGGCCTCGCGCAGGTGCCGGTGATCAAGGTCGCGACGCGCAGCGATCTCGCACGCCGCTGGCACGACCTGATGGATCTCGACGCGGGGCAGATCGCGACCGGTGCGGCGACGATCGAGGACACGGGCTGGGCGCTGTTCCGGCTGATGCTCGACGTCGCCAGCGGCAAGCGCCGCACGTGGGCCGAGCAATGGAAGCTCGCGAATGCGCTGACGCTGTTCAATCCGGCGCCGGTGACCTGACGCGTATGCGGGGGGGCGGCAAGACGATGCGGGCGCCTTCGGGCGCCCGTTTTCGTTGCGATGCACGTGGCGATCGGGCGCGGGCATGCGGCACGTGGCCGGCGCGATTTCCTTACCTCCCGCGTAATCGACCGCCCCCGCCGGCCGGGCGACGATAGCGGCACGCGGACACGAAACGTCCGCGACAACGTCAGTCACCGACACAAGGAGTCTCGCCATGAACACCGCTCAATCCGCATCGTCCGTTCACGCCGATCTGATCGACCGCTACTTCGCCGCCTGGAACGAACCCGACGTCGTGCGCCGCCGCGCGCTGATCGATGCGACGTACGCGAGCGACGCGGCCTATCGCGATCCGCTGATGGCCGGCGACGGCCACGCGGGCATCGACACGATGATCGCCGCCGTGCAGCAACGTTTCCCCGCATACCGCTTCCGGCGTACGACCGACGTCGACGCGTTCGGCCAGCACCTGCGATTCTCGTGGGCGCTCGTGTCGCCCGACGGCGCGGCGATCGTGAAGGGCTCGGACTTCGGCACCGTCGACGCGTCGGGCCGCCTCGCATCGGTCACGGGTTTCATCGACGAAATGCCGGCCGCGGCTTCGTGACCTGAACGATGTACGCACCGCGGTCGCCGGGATCGGGTAACGTTATGCGATTCGTTCCTGAACCCGGAGACTAGCCCACATGTTGAAGAATCTCGATCCGCTGCTGCACGCCGACATCCTGCACACGCTGCGCGCGATGGGCCACGGCGACGAAATCGCGATCTGCGATGCGAATTTCCCCGCGGAATCCGTCGCGGAGCACACGGTGGTCGGCCGTGCGCTGCGGATCGACGGCGCCGATTCGGCGCGCGTCGTGCGCGCGGTGCTGTCCGTGCTGCCGCTCGACACGTTCGTCGACACGCCCGCGTGGCGGATGGAAGTCGTCGGCGATGCCGCCGCGGTGCCGCCCGTGCAGCGCGAAGTGCAGGCCGAGATCGACCGCGCGGAGGGGCGTTCAGTGCCGCTCACCGGCGTCGAGCGTTTCGCGTTCTACGAGCGCGCGCAGCAGGCATATGCGGTGATCGTGACCGGCGAACAGCGCGGCTACGGCTGCTTCATCTTCAAGAAGGGCGTGCTGTTGAGCGACGCGGGCTAAACGCGTTTTTTCGGCGCGCCGGGCTGTCGGCGCCGCCGCCGCGGTGTAAAGATTTGCTACAACCTTTTTCTTGGACACCGCGAAAAGACCCTCTATGCTGGCCCATTTGCCGCGCGCCCTTCCGGGGCCGCGCGGCGCCGAACCGCACGGGCGCGCCCCGCGTGGGCGGCCGAATTGCATACGAGGAGAGAGGCATGACGCGTACCGTCGATTCCGGCGTCATTTTTTTCGCACGCCTGGCGCTGGCGGCGTTGTTCTTGTGGGGCGGCATCATGAAGCTGCTCGGCTACGGCGATTTCGTCGCGTATCTGCACACGATGAACGTGCCCTATCAACAGGTCGTCGCGCCGATCGTCGTCGCGATCGAGGGGCTGGGCGGCCTGCTGTTGATCGTCGGCTACAAGGTCCGGCCGCTCGCGTTGCTGATGGCGGTCTACACGATCGCGACCGCGATGGTCGGGCACAATTTCTGGGACGCGACCAACGCGGCCGTCCAGCACGACATGGTGATTCACTTCTGGAAGAACGTCGCGATTTCCGGCGGCTTCCTGCTGCTGTTCGTCACCGGCGCCGGCGGCGCGAGCATCGACGCGTTGCGTCGGCCGAGTTCGTCGTACGGGGTGCTGCGTTGAACTGACCGGGCGCGCGCCGCTACGCGAAGGCAAGTCAAAAGGGCCGAATCCCGCACGCCGCGGGATTCGGCCCTTCGTTCATCCAGCGGGCGCGGGCGCCGGCGTTCAGTGCGTGCCCTGCACGTCCTTCGCATCCTTCGAGAACTGCACGGCGATCGCGCCGAGCACGCAGATCGCCGCGACGTACACGACCGGTGCGAGCGGATTCGACTTCATCATCAGCGACACGATCACCGGCGTGAGGCCGCCGAAGATCGCATACGCGACGTTGTACGAGAACGAGATGCCCGAGAAGCGCACGACGGCCGGGAAGCTCTTCACCATCACGAACGGCACCGCGCCGATCGTGCCGACCATGAAGCCCGCGATCCCGTAGTAGAGCGGCAGCGTCGACGCATCGGCCGCGACCTGCGCGAACAGCAGGTAGTAGCACGCGGCCAGCCCGATGCCGCCGATGCCGAGCACGCGCTTCGCGCCGATCCAGCCCGCGAGCGAACCCGCGGCGATGCAGCCGGCCGTCAGGCACAGCGTCGCGACGCTGTTCGCGAACAGCGTCGTCGCCGGCGTCAGGTGGAACTGCTTCTGCAGCAGCGCGGGCGTCATCAGGATCACGACGACGATCGCGGCCGACAGCATCCACGTGAGCAGCATCGACACGATCACCGCGCGGCCGTGGTCGCGCAATACCGCCTTCAGCGGAATTTCGGCCGCGAGCGCCTTCTTCGCCTTCATCTCGGCGAACACCGGCGTTTCGTGCAGCCAGCGGCGCAGGTACACGGAGAACAGCCCGAACACGCCGCCGAGCAGGAACGGGATGCGCCACGCGAACGCGCCGACTTCGGCCGTCGAGTAGCGGCTGTTGATGCCGGCCGCGACGAGCGAGCCGAGCAGGATGCCGGCCGTCAGGCCCGCGGTCAGCGTGCCGCATGCGTAGCCGATATGGCGCGACGGCACGTGCTCGGACACGAACACCCACGCGCCCGGCACTTCGCCGCCGACCGCCGCGCCCTGCAGCACGCGGAACAGCAGCAGCAACACCGGCGCGAGGATGCCGATCGTGTCGTAGGTCGGCAGCATGCCCATCAGCAGCGTCGGCACCGACATCATCAGCACGCTCAGCGTGAACATCCGCTTGCGGCCGAACAGGTCGCCGAAGTGCGCCATGATCACGCCGCCGAGCGGGCGCGCGAGATAGCCGGCCGCGAAGATGCCGAACGTCTGCAACTGGCGCAGCCAGTCGGGAATGTCGTGCGGGAAGAAGAGTTGTCCTATCGCCGGCGCGAAGAACACGAAGATGATGAAGTCGTAGAACTCGAGGGCGCCGCCGAGTGCGGCAAGGCCAAGGGTCTTGTAGTCGCTGCGCGTGAGCGCGCGTTCGGCGGCGCGAGGCACGCCGCTCATTTCGGAAGCTTGCATGGTCAGGACGATCGGTTTTCGAATGTTGTTGTCGGTGCTGCGTCTCCAGGGCCCGCTATCGGCATGGACTGACAAGGCGCGGCTTGCGTCGTCGAAGCATGCCGCGTGCCGGGTGAGGCACGCGACACGCGCCGCCGCACCGGGATGGGGCACGGCGGAGACGAGGCGTCAAAGCGGGTGGGGGGATTCTACAGGAGCGCGAAATGCCTGCACGCGGGCGCGCGCCGAGAACGGCTTCGGACCATGCAGCCGAAGCGCGCGCGGCGTGTGCGGCCGGTGAGCCGCCAGTGCGCCGCGCGAGGCAGGGCCGGCGTAATCAGTTGCCGGCGATCGTATCGACCGGCTTGAACGCGCCGCGTTCGACCTTGTAGATCGTCACCGGCGCATCCTTCAGGTCTCCCTTCGAGTCGTACGCGATGCTCGCGGCCGACACGCCCTTGATCGACACCTTGCCGAGGTACGGCGTATACACCTTCGGATCGGTCGAATTCGCTTCCTTCATCGCGGTGAGCAGCGCGATCGTGCCGTCGTACGAGTACGGCGAATACGTGATCACGTCTTCGTTGAAGCGCGCCTTGTAGCGTGCCGCGTAGCCGGAGAAGCCCGGCATCTTTTCCTTCGGCAGCCCGCCCATGTAGACGATCGCGCCTTCGGCCGCGTCGCCGCCGACCTTCAGGAACGTCGGCGAGCGCGACATCTCGCCCGTCACGAACGCCGACTTCATCCCGAGCTGGCGCATCTTGCGGATCATCGGCGACGATTGCGCGTCGCCGCCGCCGTAGAAGACCGCGTCCGGATTCACGCCCTTCAGGTTGGTCAGGATCGCCGAGAAATCGAGCGCCTTGTCGTTCGTGAAGTCGCGCTTGACGATCGTGCCGCCGGCCGCTTCCACGGCCTTCGCGAATTCGTCGGCGATGCCCTGGCCGTAGGCCGTGCGGTTGTCGATGATCGCGATGCGCTTGAAGCGCAGCGTCTTCACCGCATACGTGCCGACGATGCGGCCGGCCTGCGCGTCGCTCGTCAGCAGCCGGTAGGTGGTCTTGTAGCCGCGCGCCGTGTATTGCGGCGACGTCGCCATCGAGATCTGCGGCAGCCCCGCGCGATCGTACAGGTCGGACGCGGGGATGCTGGTGCCCGAGTTGAAGTGGCCGATGATCCCGCGGACGTTGTCGTCGATCAGCCGCTGCGCGACGGTCGTGCCGGTGCGCGGGTCGGCCTGGTCGTCCTGCGAGTCGAGCTGAAACGTGACCGGCTTGCCGCCGATCGTCGGATGCGTCGCGTTGAAATCGGCGATCGCGAGCTGCACGCCCTTCTGCATGTCCGTGCCGTAATTCGACTGCAGGCCGGTCAGCGGTGCGGCGAAACCGATCTTGACGACGTCGGCGGCGACGGCGTGCGCGCCCGACAGTGCGCAGGCGGCGGCCAGCGCGACGTGCGATACCTTCAGCTTCACTTTCACTTCCCCTTGATGGCGTGGTTGGGCCGCCGCCGGCATGCGGGCCGGCGCCGGTAAACCGGGCGAGACGTATCGGTCCGCAGGCCGACGTGCAGGCCGTGCGTGCTTGTCGCGTGCTGCGCGCGCTGTGCCGGAATCGGCGTGCGCGGCGGCGGATGCGGTGGGCCGCGCGTGCCGATTGCGGCAGCGGCGGGATGTCGTCTCGTGACCGTGAAGCGAAGTCTAGGTAACGAAAATGCGTGCGTCTTGCGCGTTCGATGCGTGGCTGGCGACGATATCGGCATATCGTCGATAACCCTGATATATGCCGAAATCGTCATGACGAATGCGCAAACCCGCCAAGACGCGGGTCGTCGGCATTTTTAGGATGACGGATTCGGGAGCGTGGCGCCGGCGTGTCGATGCGCTGCGGCGGCGGTAGCGGCGGGAACGGCTGCCGGCCGCACACCTGCCGCGTAATGGCGTAGTAGTGGTTGCGCGCGCAACCTGTCCCGCTGACCGATGCAACCGGCCGGGACACACGACGCAACCGGCCGCCGTCTTGCCTGCCCCGCGTTCGGCGCGACGCGATCGAAGGGGCGCTCCTATAATCGACGCCATCTGCCACTCGCTTCGCGGTTGCCGGGATGACGACCTTGCTTGCCGTACCGCCCATGAGCCTGTCCGATACGTTGCGCCACCAGCCCGACAACGCCGATCTCAGTGCGATGCTCGCGCATTTCCGCCTGCTCGAACCGGTATTCGATGCGCTGCCGGATGTCGCGTTCTTCGTGAAGGATGCGAGCGGCCGCTACGCGCTCGTCAATCGCACGCTGGCGATGCGCTGCGGCTACAAGGACAAGCGCGACCTGCTCGGCAAGACGGCCGACGAGGTGTTTCCGCGCCGCTTCGGCCGGAGTTACTTCGAACAGGACATGGCGACGATCAATGCCGGCCAGCAGTTGATGGACCAGCTCGAGCTGCACCTGTATCCGGGCCGCCAGCCGGGCTGGTGCCTGACCTGCAAGGAGCCGCTGCGCGACGCCGCGGGCCGGGTGGTCGGCCTCGCGGGCATCTCGCGCGACCTGAAGGCGCACGAGGGATCGCACCCGGCGTACAGCCGGCTCGCCGATGTGGTCCAGCACATCCAGGATCACTACGTGCAGCCGCTGAACCTGAAGCAGCTCGCGCAGATGGCCGGGATGTCGGTCGCGCAGCTCGAACGCTACTTCCACAAGGTGTTCCACCTGACGCCGCGCCAGGTGCTGCTGAAGACGCGGCTCGACGCGGCCACCGCGCTGCTGGTCACCCACGACAAGGTGACCGACGTGGCCGCGCTATGCGGCTACACGGATCACAGCGCGTTCACGCGCCAGTTCAAGGCGACGGTCGGCGTGACGCCGACGGAATACCGGCTGATGCTGCAGGAACGCGCGGGGTGATGCTACTCGCCGGCGTGGCCGGCGGGTCGCGGGGATCGGGGGCGGGCGGGAAACGAAGGGAAGGGGGAAAGCGGCGGCTCAGCGGTAGCCGAGCCCTTTCAGGACGGCCGTGCCGTCTTCGGTCAGCCGGAAGCTCGGGGCCGTATCGGGGTCGAGCTTGACCATTTCGACGAGGCCGGCTTCCTGCAGCGCGGGCAATTCGGGTTTGGCGTTCGCGCCGATCGGTGCATGCAGCAGCACGAGCAACGTCGCGATTTCATGATGACTGAGCAGGCGGCGCAGCATCGTCTTCTTTGCAGGGGGCGCGGCCGGGCGGCCCGCGGGTGCTTCTACGGCGCTCATCGCTTTCCTCCTTTTCAAGATAACCATCGGGTACTGGTTGCGGATGGTGCCGTCGAAGACTTAAGCGATTCTTAAAACCGTGGCGGGCGACGCAATGCTGCACTGCGGCGTGGGTTACCGGATGTAACGTCAGACGACGCGCGGCTTCCGGCATGTGCGCGGGCCGGCCGCGCGGCCGGCCCCGTGGCCGCGCTTTGCCACGATGGCGCGGGCGAGCGGCGCCCGTCCGCTCGACTGCCGACGTGCGAACGCGGTCCGGCCCCCAAACGCCGGTCCGTTCCTTATTTCCTGCGCTGCGCCTGCGCGGCGAGCCGCACGGCCGCATTCGCGGCGCCGTAGCCGTCGTACCCGCCGCGCCGCTCGACGATCTCGAGCGAGAAGCGGTTGTCGACCAGTTCCGTATACGCATGCAGGAATTCGCCGCCGTGCTCGTCGCGGTCGTAGAGCAGGTGGTGCGAGCTCAGCGTGTCGATCAGTTCGTCCGGCAGCGCGTAACGCGCGGCGAGATCGTCGTAGTAGTTGGCCGGAATGCGCAGGAACGGCACGCCGTCGGCCGCGAACGCGGCGACCGTCTTCACGATGTCGTCGGTGCGGAACGCGACGTGGTTCAGCCCGGTGCCGTGGTAGCGGTCGAGCGATTCGGCGACGGCCGTGTGACGGTCGACCGATGCGTTCAGCGCGATCCGGACCGAGCCATCGGCGCTGCGCACCGCGCGGCTGCGCATCAGCCCGTACGGGTCGGGCACGAGCCAGCTGCGCTCGGCTTCGAAGCCGAACGCCGTCTTGAAGAACAGGATCCACGTGTCGAGCGCGTCGGCCGGCAGCGCGAGGCACACGTGGTCGATGCCCGTCAGCGGGCCGACTTCGCTCGGGCCGTCGATGTCGGTCAGCACGAAGTCCGATTCATACAGCGTCGGCGCATCCGGCGCTTCGTCGACGAAATATTCGAGGCTGCCGTCGGGCGCCTTCACGCTCGGCAGCACGCGTTCGTTCGGCCCGACCCGGCCCGAGAACGGCGCGTAGCCGAAGCCGGCCGCGCGTTCGAACGCCACTTTGGCGTCGTCGACGCGAAACGCGGACGCGCACAGCGACAGCCCGTGCTGCTGGAAGAACGCATCGGCGAACGAGTCGCGCTCGGCGTTCAGCACGATCGATGCGGCGCCGTGCTGGAACAGCGTCACGTCCTTCGAGCGATGCCGGCCGGCGAGCCGGAAGCGCATCCGGCCGAGCCATTCGCCGACGGTCGCCGCCGCCTGCGCGTCGACCGCGAATTCGATGAACTGGAACCCGACGTGTGCCGGCGGCGCGGGCGGTGCGAACAGCGGCTGGCCGGCGGCCGGCGCGCGACCCTCCCGTGCGAGCCGCGCGCGCGTCAGGTCTTCCAGGTAGAGCAGCGAGCGATGGCCGTCCGCGGCCGTGAGCGCGGTCGGCGCCGCGCGGAAACCGTCGTTGAAGATCTCGAGCGACAGCGGCCCCGTATAGCCCGACTCGATCACGCGCGCGGTGAAGCGCGCCAGGTCGAAGTCGCCCTGGCCCGGGAACGAGCGGTAGTGGCGGCTCCATTCGAGTACGTCCATCGCGAGCTTCGGCGCGTCGGCGATCTGCACGAACGCGATCCGGTCGCCGGGGATGTCGGCGATCGCGTCCGGCGAATCGTCGAGCGACAGCGTGTGGAAGCTGTCGAGCGCGAGGCCGAGGTGCGGGCTGTTCACCGCATTCACCAGTTGCCACGCGTGGCCGTACCGTTTCACGACGCGGCCCCACGCGAGCGCTTCGTACGCGGCCACCACACCGGCCTGCCGCGCGGCCTCGGCGAGCGCGCCGAGCTGGTCGACGAGCAATCCGTCGTCGGCGATCGTATCGGCCGACACGCTGCTGCAGACGAGGATGCGGTCGGTGCCGAGCGCATGCATCACGTCGAACTTGCGCTTGATCCGGTCGAGATTGCGCGCGAGCTGGGCCGCGCTCACGCCCTCGAAGTCGCGAAACGGCTGGAACAGCACGATGTCGAGGCCGAGATCGGCGGCCATGCGCCGGACGTCGGCCGGCGATCCGTCGAAGTAGACGAGGTCGTTTTCGAAGATTTCGACGCCATCGAAGCCCGCGGCCTGGATGGCGGCGAGCTTCTCGGCGAGCGTGCCGGACAGGGACACGGTGGCGATCGAGCGCTGCATGGGCGATTCCTGCGGATGAGCGGGGCATGACGCCGGTCGAACCGACCCTGAATGAACCAGTCGTTGAGTTCGGCGCGGGCGCCATATCCCGAATTTACTGGGCTAGTGATGCATATTGTACAAACTAACTAGATGGTACAAATTAGCGAAAACCCGAAAAGACATTGCGCTTGCGCAAGCGCACACTAGCGCCAAATCTCGACGTCAGGGGACGAAGTCGGCTCACGATTCGCCCCCGTTTCTGGAGCAAAATCACATGAGCAAGCACAAGGTGCTGGTGCTGAACGGCCCGAATCTGAATCTGCTGGGCACGCGCGAGCCCCACATCTACGGCGCGGAAACGCTCGCCGATCTCGAGCAGCGCTGCCGCACGGCGGCGGAAGGGCTCGGATTGGAAATCGAGTTCCGCCAGTCGAACGCCGAGCATCAACTGATCGACTGGCTGCATGCCGCGCGTCACGACACGCGCGGCATCGTGATCAACCCGGCCGCCTATACGCATACGTCGGTGGCGCTGGCCGACGCGCTGTCCGCGATCGCGAAGCCGGTGATCGAGGTGCATATCTCGAACGTCCATCGCCGCGAGGCGTTTCGCCACCATTCGTATGTGTCGGCGATCGCCGAAGCCGTGATCTGCGGCTGCGGCACCGAAGGCTACGTGTTCGCGCTGCAGCGCCTGGCGACGCTGTTCGCGCAGGGAGCCGCCCGATGAGCCGCCCGTCGTTTCTGATCGGCCTGATCGGCCAGGGCATCGGCGGTTCGCTGTCGCCCGCGATGCACGAGGAAGAGGGATTCCGCCAGGGCTTTGGCTACGTGTACCGGCGCATCGATCTCGACGTGCTGGGCGTGAACGTCGACGCGCTGCCGCAGCTGCTCGAGGCCGCGCAGCGGATGGGCTACAACGGGCTGAACATCACGCACCCGTGCAAGCAGCGCGTGATCGAGCATCTCGACGCGCTGTCGGACGACGCGCGTGCGCTCGGCGCGGTGAACACCGTGCTGTTCAAGGACGGCAAGAGGATCGGCCACAACACCGACTGGTCGGGCTTCGCGAAATCGTTTCGCCGCGGGCTGCCCGGCGCGTCGCTCGAACGCGTCGTCCAGCTCGGCGCGGGCGGCGCGGGCGCGGCTGTCGCGCACGCGGCGCTGCAGATGGGCGCGGCCGAACTGACGATTTTCGACGTCGACGGCACGCGGGCCACCGCGCTGGCGGGCGAATTGCAGCAGCGCTTCCCCGCGGCCCGGGTCGCGCCGGGTAGCGATCTCGCGGCCGCGATGCGCGCCGCGACCGGCCTGATCCACGCAACGCCGACCGGCATGGTCAAGCATCCGGGCCTGCCGCTGCCGGCCGAACTGCTCCACGCGGGCATGTGGGTGGCCGACATCGTGTATTTCCCGCTCGAAACCGAGCTGATCCATGCCGCGCGCGCGGCCGGCTGCGCGACGCTGCCGGGCGGCGGGATGGCCGTGTACCAGGCCGTCGACGCGTTCGAGATCTTCACCGGGCGCACGCCCGACGCCGAGCGGATGTTCGATCACTTTCAGTCGCTCGTCGCGCGCTGACCCCTTACAGACACAGAAAGAGACCAGGAGACGACCATGCAGCACACCACCCACACGAGCGCCGCGCCGGCGCAGGCGGCCGGCACGGTCCGGCGCACGTCGGCGCGCTACAAGATCCTCGCGCTGCTCGCGATCGGCACGATGATCAACTATCTCGACCGCACCGTGCTGGGCGTGGCTGCGCCGCAGCTCACCAAGGAGCTCGGCATCAACGCGGCCGTGATGGGCATCATGTTCTCCGCGTTTTCGTGGACGTACGTGGCGATGCAGGTTCCCGGCGGCCTGTTCCTCGACCGCTTCGGCAGCAAGATCACCTACTACTGGTCGATGACGCTGTGGTCGTTGTGCACGTTCCTGCAAGGCTTCGTGCCGGGCGTCGCGACGCTGCTCGCGTGTCGCCTCGGCCTCGGCATCACCGAGGCGCCGTGCTTCCCGACCAACAGCCGCGTCGTCGCGACGTGGTTCCCGCAGAACGAGCGCGCGATGGCGACGGGCACCTATACCGTCGGCGAATACATCGGCCTCGCGTTCTTCAGCCCCGTGCTGTTCGCGCTGATGGGCGCGTTCGGCTGGCGCTCGCTGTTCTGGGTCGTGGGCGCAGTCGGCATTGCGTTCGGCCTCGTCTGGTGGAAGCTCTACCACGAGCCGCGCAACCATCCGGGCGCGAACGCGGCGGAGCTGGCCTATATCGAGGCGGGCGGCGGCCTCGTGCACGGCGCGCGCAAGACCGACGACAAGAGCGGCAAGGCCGCGCAGCCGAAGTTCAGCTGGGCGATGGCCGGCAAACTGCTGAAGAAGCGCCAGCTCGCGGGCATCTGCCTCGGCCAGTTCGCCGGCAACTCGACGCTCGTGTTCTTCCTGACCTGGTTCCCGACCTATCTGGCAACGGAGCGCCACATGGGCTGGCTGAAGATCGGCTTCTTCGCGGTGATGCCGTTCATCGCCGCGTCGGTCGGCGTGATGTTCGGCGGCGTCTTCTCCGACTGGCTGCTGCGCCGCGGCAAGTCCGCGAACCTCGCGCGCAAGCTGCCGATCATCGCGGGCCTGCTGCTCGCGTCGACGATCATTCTCGCGAACTACGTGCAGAGCAACGAAGCGGTGATCGCGATCATGTCGGTCGCGTTCTTCGCGCAGGGGATGGCCGCACTCGGCTGGACGCTCGTGTCGGACATCGCGCCGGACGGCCTGCTCGGCGTGACGGGCGGCATCTTCAACTTCGCGGCGAACCTCGCCGGCATCATCACGCCGCTCGTCGTCGGCTTCATCGTCGCGTCGACCGGCTCGTTCGTCGGCGCGCTCGTGTTCATCGGCGTGATCGCGCTGGTCGGTGCGCTGTCGTACATCTTCGTCGTCGGCGACATCAAGCGGATCGAGTTGTAAGGACCGGTTCCCCGCACATTCGGTGCGTTCGCCCGGCGGCCGATCGGCCGTCGGGCGTTTTTATTTGCGCGTGTCGGCGGGCGGCCGGCACGTACGCACTTTCATGCGTGCTGCATCGCGATGCCGAGCGATTCGACTGCGGCCGCGATGGCGGCGACCGCACGCCGGATATCGTTCGCGTCGATCGCGCCGATGCAGCCGACGCGGAACGTCTCGACGCGCGTGAGCTTGCCCGGATACAGGATGAAGCCCGCGTCGCGCACCGCGTCGTAGAAGCGGCGGAAATCGTAGGCCGGATGGTCGGGCGCGTGGAACGTGACGATTACCGGCGCCTGCACGCTGGCGTCGAGGAACGGCACGAAGCCGAGCGCGCGCATCGATTCGACCAGCGTCCGGCAGTTGTCCGCATAGCGTGCGCCGCGCGCCGGCTGGCCGCCTTCGGCGAGGTACTGGTCGAGCGCGGCGCGCAACGCGGCGATCACGTGCGTCGGCGGCGTGAAGCGCCATTGCCCCGTCTTGCGCAGATACGCGTATTGATCGTGCAGATCGAGCGCGAGCGACGGCGAATTGCCTTCGCTCGCGTCGAGCGCATCGCGCCGCACGATCGCGAACCCCATTCCCGGCACGCCTTCGAGGCATTTGCCGCTGGCCGAGATCAGCGCGTCGATGCCGCTGTCCGCCAGCGCGATCGGCAGCGCGCCGAACGAACTCATCGCATCGACGATCAGTCGCTTGCCGTGCCGCCGGCACGCGGCCGCGATCGCATCGAGCGGATTCAGGATCCCGGCGCTCGTTTCCAGGTGCACGAGCGCGACGTGCGTGATGCGCGGCTCGCGGGCGAACGCGGCTTCGACGGCCGCTGCGTCGACGGCCGCGTCTTCGCCGAACGGCAACGCGATCGCGTCGATACCGAGCCGGCCGAGAATCTTCAGGATGCGCGCGCAATACGCGCCGTTGTCGGGGACCAGCACGACGCCGTCGCGCGGCACCAGCGTGCCGAGCGCGGCTTCGACCGAGAACGTGCCGCTGCCCTGCATCGGCACGCACACGTACGCATCGCCGCCGCCCGCGATGGCGACGAGGTCGGCACAGACGCTGGCCGTCAGTCGATTGAAAGCGGCGTCCCACGACCCCCAGTCATGTTGCATTGCGTGGCGTGTTGTGGCGGACGTGGTGAGCGGGCCAGGCGTGAGCAGGATCGGGTCGGGCATGGTTTTTATCTCCGGCAAAGGGCGAATGAAACGCGGGACGGCATTTCTGAATGACTTGCATGATAGTGGCAAAATGTGTCATTTTTTGGAAATTGTGGCATTCGTCACGGGTTTGTCATCGAACGCTGTGATCCTTCGGTTGCCGCGCCGCACCCAGCCTGAGCGCGGTAGCGAGGCGGGCCGCCAGGCGGCCTGCCCGGAGACGACAGGAGAGCCGGATCGTGCCCCGGCCGTTTGGTGTTCCGCCTACGGAGAAGTGAGATGACACTGCAGAAACCCTCGCGCGCCGCTGCCGGCGCGTTCCGCAAGCTCGCGCTGGCCGCCTGCGCCGCCGGTCTGCTGCAAGGCGCCGCGATGCCGGCGCATGCGGCGAACGCGGTCGTGCTGTACACGGCGGACGGCCTCGAGAACCTCTATCGCGATGTGCTGCCGGCCTTCGAGAAGAAGGAAGGCGTGAAGGTCAACATCGTGACGGCAGGCAGCGGCGAGGTAGTGAACCGCGCGAACATCGAGAAGAATTCACCGAAGGCCGACGTGATCGTCACGCTGCCGCCGTTCATCCAGCAAGCCGGCCAGATGGGCCTGCTGCAGCCGTACCAGAGCGTGAACTACAAGAACGTGCCGGCCATCGCGAAGGCCGAGGACGGCACGTGGGCGACCTTCGTGAACAACTACTTCTCGTTCGCGATCAACCCGGACGTCGTGAAGAACCAGCCGAAGACGTTCGCCGACCTGCTCGCGCCGGCCTACGCCGGCAAGGTCGCGTACTCGAACCCGGCCACGGCCGGCGACGGGATGGCCGTGCTGATCCTGACGACGTCGCTGATGGGCGAGGACAAGGCCTTCGACTACCTCGCGAAGCTGTCGCAGAGCGTGAAGTTCCACACGAAGGGCACGGGCTACCTGAACGTGCTGCTGTCGCGTAACGAGATCAGCGTCGCGAACGGCGACCTGCAGATGGACCTCGACGACGCCGAGCACGGCGCGCTGTCCGTCAAGCCGATCTTCCTGGCCGCGAAGGAAGGCGACCAGCCGACCACGTTCCAGCTCCCGTACGGCATCGGCCTGATCAAGAGCGGCCCGAACCAGGACGCCGGCCGGAAGCTGATCGACTACCTGATGTCGACGGAAGTGCAGTCGAAGGTGCCGGACATGTACGGCATCCCGGGCCGCACCGACGTGCCGCTGGCCGGCAAGAACGGCGAAGCGGTCAAGAAGGCGATCGCGGGCGTGAAGCTGATTCCGGTCGACTGGACCCAGGTGATGGCGAAGAAGCCGGTGTGGATCGAGCGCTGGAAGAAAGACGTGATCGGCAGCTCGGGCAAGCAGCTCGACGTCGTCAAGCCGAAGTGATCGGCGCACGCCGTCCGTATCAGCAAGCAAGAGGATGAACCCGGTGGAAACCACCCTGACCCATCCCGGCGCATTCGGCGCCGCCGAACCGCACGCGACGTTGCGGTCCGGCGCGCCGGGCGGCGTGCAGATCGAACACCTGAGCGTGCGCTACGGCGCACGCACGGTGCTCGACGATCTGTCGCTGTCGATCGGCGCCGGTGAATTTCTGACCGTGCTCGGCAAGAGCGGCTGCGGCAAGACGACGCTGCTGCGCTTCATCGCCGGGTTCGTGAAGGCCGACGGCCTGACCGGCACGCTCACCGTGGCCGGGCGCGACCTGACCTATGCGCCGCCGCACAAGCGCAACCTCGGTCTGCTGTTCCAGAATTACGCGCTGTTCCCGCACCTGTCGGTGTTCGAGAACGTCGCATTCGGGCTGCGCGCACGCGGCATGGCGTCGTCGGAAGTGACCCGTCGCGTCGCCGATGCGCTCAAGCTCGTGCAACTCGGCGATGCCGGCCACCATCTGCCCGCGCAACTGTCGGGCGGGATGCAGCAGCGCGTCGCGCTGGCCCGCGCGCTCGTGATCGAGCCCGACGTGCTGCTGCTCGACGAGCCGCTGTCGGCGCTCGACGCCAACCTGCGTGCGTCGGTGCGCAGCGAACTGAAGGCGTTGCACGAGCGCCTGCCGAACCTGACCGTCGTCTGCGTGACGCACGACCGCGACGACGCGCTCGTGCTGTCCGACCGCGCGCTGCTGATGCGCGACGGCCACATCGCGCAGCTCGGCACGCCGCAGCAGTTGTACGACGCGCCGCGCGACGGTTACGTCGCGCGCTATCTCGGCCCGGCGAACCTGCTGCCGCCGCACGTGATCTTCCCGCTCGGCGATCCGCGCCACGAGGTGCGCGGCAAGGTCGCATGCGTGCGCCCCGAGCGGCTGACGGTGATGCCGCCCGCGGCGGGCGGCCTGCACGGCACCGTGTCGTCGGTCGAATGGCAGGGCGCGGACCTGTCGATCGCGGTCGTGATCGACGCGGCGCCCGACGAGCCCGTGCGCGTCACGATGCAACGCGGCCGCGGCGCGGCCCCCGAGCGCGGTGCGCGCGTGTCCCTGCATTGCGAGGCAGACGATGTCGTCCTTATCGAGCCCTGAAACCGGCCTGCCGCCGCACGTGCTCGCGTCGGCCGCCGCCCATGCCGCCGCCGCGCGGCGTCGCAGGCGCATGGGCGACCTGCACCTGGCCGCGCTCGCGATCGTCGTGCTCGGCCCGCTCGTCGTCTATCCGCTGGTGAAGCTCGTGCTGCTGAGCGTCTCGGGCGATCACGGGTTGAGTTTCGCCGCGTACCGGACCTTCTTCGGCAATCCCGACACGCGCAACGTGCTGCTGACGACACTCGGCGTCCTGTTCGCGAGCGCTGGCACCGCGTCGGTGCTCGGCGTGCTGCTGGCTGCGCTGCTGTTCTTCAGGCCGTTCCCGGGCGCGTCGCTCGTCACGCGCTTCCTGGAGCTGTACGTCGCGTTTCCGTCGTTCCTCGTCGCGTTCACGCTGATCTTCCTGTACGGCTCGCAAGGCTCGATCAGCATCGCGCTGCAGCACCTGTTCCATCTCGAGAACCCGCCGCTCGACTTCCTGTTCGGGATCGGCGGCGTGATCCTTGCTCAGACCGTGTTCTACACGCCGTTCGTCGTGCGGCCGACGCTCGCGTCGTTCGCGACGCTCGACCTGCGGTTGATCGAAGCCGCGCGCAGCCTCGGCGCGCCCGGCTGGATGCTCGCGCGCCGCGTCGTGCTGCCGATCGCGTGGCCGGGTATCGCCGCCGGCACCGTGTTGTGCTTCCTGCTGACGCTGAACGAATTCGGGATTCTGCTCGTGCTCGGCAGTGCGCGGCTCGTTACGTTGCCGGTTGCCATCTACAGCAGCGCGACCGTCGATCTCGATCTGCCGACCGCATCGGCCGGCGCGGTCGTGATGTTGTCGCTGTCGCTGGCGCTGTATACGGTTTATCGCCGGGTGAACCGGCGTGCGACGGGAGGAAACGATGTCCGCTGAATTCCGTATCGAGCACGCCGTGCCGCGCCACCCGATCGGCTGGACCGACGCGCTGCTCAAGCATGCGTCGCGCGTCGCGCTCGCGCTGGCCGCCTTCGCATGCTTCTGGCTGTTCGTGCTGCCGGTAATCGTCGTCGCGCTGTCGAGCGTGTCGACGCAGTGGTCGGGCACGATCCTGCCGGCCGGCTACAGTCTGCGCTGGTTCGAGCGGCTCGGCTCGCAGGAATACGACGCGCTGCTGACGAGCCTCGAAATCGGCTTCGGCGTATCGGCGCTCGGCACGATCCTCGGGCTGTGGCTGGCGCTCGCGCTCGAAGGGCGCGACCGGCGCGGCCTCGGCGCGGTCGTCGACGCGCTCGTGATGGTGCCGAACGGCGTACCGAGCGTCGTGCTCGGGCTCGCGGTGCTGATCGCGTATCACCAGAAGCCGCTCGACCTGTCGAGCTCGGCGGCGATCGTCGTGCTGGTGCAACTGGCGCTGATTCTGCCGTTCTGCTATCGCTGCGCCGCCGCCGCGTTGCGTCCGGAGCTGACCGTGTTGCGCGAAGCCGCCGCGAGCCTCGGTGCGCCGCCCGCGATGGTGCTGCGCCGCGTGCTGCTGCCGCAACTCGTGCCGGCGCTGCGCGCGAGCCTCGCGCTCGGTTTTGCGCTGTCGCTCGGCGAGCTCGGCGCGACGCTCACGGTTTATCCGCCCGGCTTCGCGACCGTGCCGATCGTCGTGATCGGCCAGGTGGAGCGCGGCTATTACCTGCCGGCGTCGGCGCTGTCGCTGCTGATGCTCGGCGCGTCGCTCGCGGCGCTGCTGCTGATCGCCGCGCGCGTGCCGCGCGGCTCGCGGGCGGCATCATGAACGCCGCGTTCGCGTTGCGCCATCCCGGCGATGCGTCGCCCGCCGGCGCGTCGACCGGTCTCGCCGGACGCACGATCGACGTCAATGGTCGGTGCTACCGGTTGCCGATCGAGCCGACCGTCGTCGTCTGTGTCGACGGCTGCGAGTACGACTATCTCGAACGCGCGGTGGAAGCGGGCGTCGCGCCGTTCATCGGCCGGATGATCGCGGAGGGCACGGCCTGGCGCGCCGATTGCGTCGTGCCGACCTTCACCAACCCGAACAACCTGTCGATCGTCTGCGGCGTGCCGCCGTCGGTCCACGGCATCTGCGGCAACTATTTCTGGGACCCGGCCGCCGACGGCGGGCGCGGCGCCGAAGTCATGATGAACGACCCGGCCTATCTGCGGGCCGGTACGCTGCTCGCGGCGGCGGCCGACGTCGGCGCGCGGGTGGCCGTCGTGACCGCGAAGGACAAGCTGCGCAGGCTGCTCGGCTGGCGGCTGAACGGCATCTGCTTTTCGGCCGAGAAGGCCGCACAGGCCAATCTCGCGGAAAACGGGATCGTCGACGTGCTCGACTGGGTCGGCCTGCCGTCGCCGGACGTGTACAGCGCGGCATTGTCCGAATTCGTGTTCGCGGCCGGCGTACGGCTCGCGCAGACGCGCCAGGTCGACCTGATGTATCTGTCGACCACCGACTACGTGCAGCACAAGTGCGCGCCGGGCAGTGCCGGCGCGAACGCGTTCTACGCGATGATGGACGGCTACCTCGCCCAGCTCGACGCGCTCGGCTGGGCGATCGGCCTCACGGCCGACCACGGGATGAACGCGAAGCACGATCCGGCGACGGGCCGGCCGAACGTGATCTATCTGCAGGATGCCTTCGACGGCTGGTACGGCGCGCAGGCTGCGCGCGTGATCCTGCCGATCACCGATCCGTACGTCGTGCACCACGGTGCGCTCGGTTCGTTCGCGACGATCTACCTGGCGCCGGGTGTCGACCGGGCCGAGGCGATGTGGCGCGTCGGCGGCCTCGACGGCGTCGAGCTCGTGCTCGACAACGCGGAAGCCGCCGCGCGCTTCGAACTGCCGGCCGACCGGATCGGCGATCTCGTCGTGATCGGCCGCCGCGACATGACGCTCGGCACGCGCGAGCGCGAACACGACCTGTCGGGCCTCACGGTGCCGCTGCGTTCGCATGGCGGCGTGTCCGAGCAGGAAGTGCCGCTGTTGTTCAATCGCCGTATCGAGCGGGACGATCCCGCACGTCGCCCGCGCAACTTCGACGTGTTCGATTTCGTGTTGAACCGGATCGCGACATGATGGCTCATCCGCGGCAGGATCATCCGTCGTTTCGTGCGGAAGCATTGCGCTGGCGCGGCACGCGTGCGATGCGCGAGCGCACGCTCGACGTCACGGATCCGTACACCGGAACACGCGTCGGCACCGCGCCGCTCGCCAGTGTCGACGACGTGCGCGCGGCGTTCGATTACGCGATGGCCTACCGGCCGACGCTCACGCGCTACGAGCGTTCGCAGATTCTCGAACGTGCGGGCGCGCTGCTGCGCGAGCGCACCGAGGAAGCGTCCGACCTGATCACGCTCGAGTCGGGGCTGTCGAAACGGGATTCGCGCTACGAGATCGGCCGTGTGGCCGATGTGCTGAAGTTCGCGGCGGTCGAGGCGCTGCGCGACGATGCGCAGAGTTTCTCGTGCGACCTGACGCCCCACGGCAAGGTGCGGCGCGTGTTCTCGCAGCGGCAGCCGCTCGACGGCGTGATCGTCGCGATCACGCCGTTCAATCATCCGATGAACCAGGTGGCGCACAAGATCGCGCCGGCGATCGCGACCAACAATCGCGTGATCGTGAAGCCGTCGGAGAAGGTGCCGCTGTCGGCGTTCTATCTGGCCGACCTGTTATATGAAGCGGGGCTGCCGGAGCCGATGCTGCAGGTGCTGACCGGCAATCCGGCCGAGCTCGCGGACGAACTCGTCACGCATCCGCATGCGTCGCTGATCACGTTCACCGGCGGCGTCGCGATCGGCAAGGCGATTGCCGCACGGGCCGGTTACCGGCGCATCGTGCTGGAACTGGGCGGCAACGATCCGCTGATCGTCCTCGCCGATGCCGATCTCGACCGCGCGGCGTCGCTCGCGGTGCTCGGCTCGTACCGGAATTCGGGCCAGCGCTGTACGGCCGTCAAGCGGATGCTGGTGCAGCGCTCGATCGCGCCCGCGTTCACCGACTTGCTCGTCGAGAAGACGCGCGCATGGAAATACGGCGATCCATTCGATCCCGAGAACGAAATGGGCACGGTGATCGACGAAGCGGCGGCACGGCTGTTCGAGGCGCGCGTGAACGAGGCGGTCGCGCAGGGCGCGCGCCTGCTGACCGGAAATGTTCGGCGCGGCGCGCTGTATGCGCCGACCGTGCTCGACAACGTCGATCCGTCGATGACGATCGTGCGCGAGGAGACCTTCGGCCCCGTCTCGCCCGTCATCGCGTTCGACACGATCGACGACGCGATCCGGATCAGCAACGGGACGGCGTTCGGGCTGTCGTCGGGTGTCTGTACGGACAGCACGGCGGCCGTCGTGCGGTTCGTGAACGAACTGAACGTCGGCACGGTGAACGTGTGGGAAGTGCCGGGATACCGGATCGAACTGTCGCCGTTCGGCGGGATCAAGGATTCGGGGCTCGGCTACAAGGAAGGCGTCCAGGAGGCGATGAAGAGTTTCACGAACCTGAAGACGTTTTCGCTGCCTTGGGAGTAAACAGATGGCGCTGACGGTGGAAGAGATCCACGGGCTGTATCGCGAGCATGGCCATGTGGCCTATAGCGGCGAACCGGTCACGCAGCTCGAGCATGCATTGCAGAGCGGATGGCTGGCGGAGGCGTCCGGGGCGGACGAAGCGCTGGTTGCGGCGGCGTTCCTGCACGACCTCGGCCATTTGCTGAATCGCCAGGGCGAGACGCCGAGCGCGCGCGGGATCGACGATCTGCATCAGTATTATGTGCTGCCGTTCCTGCGGCCGCTGTTCAACGATGCGGTGCTCGAGCCGATCCGGCTGCACGTCGACGCGAAGCGGTGCCTGTGCCGCACGGATGCCGGCTACTTCGAGAGCCTGTCGCCGGACTCTGTGCGCAGCCTGGCGTTACAGGGTGGCATCTTCAGTGAAGAGGAGGCGGTAGCGTTCCAGCAGCGCCCGTTCGCGGAGGACGCGCTGCGCCTGCGCCGCTGGGACGACGCGGCGAAGGAAGAAGGCAGGGTGACACCGGATCTCGACCACTATATGGAGATCGTCGCGCGCCAGGTGCGCGCGGCCTCCTGACGGTTCGGCTGCTTCTATATAAGGCGCCGCACGCGATAGCGTGCGGCGCCTTATATTTTTTGCGAAACCCCTTGCGCGATTGCCGGGGGATGCATAGAATCACGCCTCTTTCGCGCCAACGGAAACACGGCGCGGGAGGAAGGGAAGCGGTGCTGTTGGAGTTCGGAAGTCACGAGCCCGACGGCGCAGAAAGATGGCCCCGCAGTCGCAACGATGTAGTGCAGAAAGTTGTTGACGAGCTGCGAAACACGGTTCATAATCTCGCTTCTCTGCTGCTGAAAACGCAGCGCTGCCGGGAA
>NZ_LOYN01000003.1:0-186244 GCF_001526325.1 Burkholderia sp. MSMB1826 | reverse complement strand
TGGAAGGCAAGAAAGGACGCATCGCGGTGGGGCAGCTTGCCGACCTGATCGTCCCGGATCGCGATTTCTTCGCGTGTGCGGAAGACGATATCGCCGCCACGACCGCGTTGCTGACGGTGGTCGACGGAAAGATCGTGTGGGGGGCGGGGCCGTTCGCATCGCACGACGCGCCGATTCCGCCGGCGATGCCGGACTGGTCGCCGGTGCGCGAGTTTGGCGGTTACGGCGGCTGGGGCGCGACGCAGCGCAACGGCGCGCCGTTGCAGCGCGCGGCGGCCGCCGCGATGTGCGGCTGCGCGAACGCATGCACCGTCCACCAGCATGCGCACGCGAGCGCATGGGCAAGCGCGTTGCCGACGTCGGACGCGAAGGGCTTCTGGGGCGCGTTCGGCTGTTCGTGCTGGGCGGTCTGACATGACGATGCATACCACGTGCGACGCCGCGGCACGGGTCCACACGCGGGTGTCGCAGCCGTGGGTGCTGCCGGCGGGCCGCCGAGTTCTGGAACATGACACGCATCGCGCGCTTCATGGCCCTTGACGCATTTTTCGACCATCCGGGACCGATCGGCGGGCTCGTCCTCGTCACCGTGCCCGACGATGGACGAGACCCCGCTCGCAGCGGTCCCGCCATGCGCTGATGTTGAGACGACCGTGCCGAAGCGATGCGTCTGCTCCGTCTGCCGCCGCGCGCGTCCGCTTGCGGTGCACGCTGCCGCGCGCGATGCGCGTGTTTCCCGCCTGTCGTTCGGGCCGCCCGAGCGAGTAGCCCGCATCCCGCTGAATCCGAATCCGCGCGCGGCGCCAGGCCGCGCGCGTCACCATCAAGGAGAAAACCGATGAGTTTACTGAATCTGCGCAACCTGCTGCGCATGACCGCCGCGTCGTCGGCCGTGCTCGCCGCGCTGCTGGCCGGCGCGCCGGCGCTCGCCGACGAAACCCACCTCGACGACATCGCGTCGCCGGCCGCCGCGGCGCGCTTCCCCGCAGTCGCGGTCGGCCCGCAGTACGACACGACGCACGTGTGCGTCGCACCCGAAGACTTCGACCGCTTCACGGACAGCTTCGTCGCGACGTTCGGCGGCAAGAAGTCGAAGCAGGGCGTGTTCCAGGTCACGCCGACGCCGAGCCAGACGATGTCGCAGCTCGTGCTGACGCCGGTCGGCACGATCTCGGTGTTCGGCTTCAAGACGCCGATCCCGTATCCGTTCTGCGAGGAACGCACCGGCTATCTCGTCACCGACATGGACGTCGCGGTGAAGTCGGCGCGCGCGCATGGTGCGGACATCGTCGTGACGACGTTCCCCGATCCGATCGGCCGCGATGCGATCGTCCGCTGGCCGGGCGGCGTGAACATGCAGCTGTACTGGCACACGCAGGCGCCGAACTACGACCCGCTGCAGACGGTGCCGGAGAACCGCGTGTACGTATCGCCGGAAAGCGCGAGCAAGCTCGCACGCAACTTCGCCGCGTTCTCGCATGGCAAGATCGTGTCGGACGTGCGCCATGCGCCGGGCATCGAGATCGGCCGGCCGAACGATACCTACCGCCGCATTCGCATCGAATCGGGCTTCGGCAAGATGACCGTGCTCGCGACCGACGGCCACCTGCCGTACCCGTTCGGGCGCGAGATGACGGGCTATGAAGTCGCCGATCTCGCCGCGACGCTGAAGCAGGCCGAAGCCGCGGGCGTGACGGTGCTCGTGCCGCCGTTCAAGTCGGACGGCCGCGACGCGGCGCTCGTGCAGTTCCCGGGCGGCTACGTCGCCGAAATCCACGCGCGGTCGAAATGACGGTGCGCCGGCCGATGAAGCGATCGTGGCGCGGCGCGTTGCCGTGCGTCGTGCTGGCGGGCGGCGCCGCGTTGCACGCGGGGGCGGCCGTCGGCGCCGATGCCGACGCCAATGGAGCGGCGGCCGGCGCGGCCGCGTCGCCGGCCGCTGCCGCGGCGTCGTGCACCGCGAAACGTCCGACGGTGTCGTTCAACCGCTGGCAGGAGGACTGGTCGGCGCTCGCGAATCCGTGCGTGCCGCGCAAGCCGTTCGACGCGCTGAAATACATGCGGCTCGGCGACGACCCGTCGACCTACCTGTCGCTCGGCGCGAACCTGCGCGAGCGCTTCGAACTGAACGACGCGCCGCTGTTCGGCCTCGGCGCCGCGCACGACGACAACTACGTGATCCAGCGCGCGAACGTGCATGCGGACCTGCGCTATCGCGGGCATCTGCAGGCGTTCGTGCAGTTCGTCGATGCGCGGCCGTTCGGCAAGGACACGGTCGGCCCGGTCGACAAGGATCAGCTCGACCTCGAGCAGGCGTTCGTCGCGTACGTCGATCAACTGGGGCCCGGCACGTTCAAGACGCGGATCGGCCGGCAGGAGATGGCGTTCGACTTGCAGCGTTTCGTGTCGGTGCGCGACGGCCCGAACGTGCGGCAGGCATACGACGGACTGTGGACCGATTACGAAATCGGCAAATGGCGCTTGATCGGCTATGTGACGCGCCCGGTGCAGTATCGCAATGCGGCCGTGTTCGACGACGTGTCGAACCGGCACCTGCGATTCGACGGCGTGCGCGTCGAGCGCAACGGAACCGGGCCCGGCGATCTGTCCGCGTACTGGTCGCGCTATACGCGCGACAGCGCGCGCTATCCGGATGCATCCGGCACCGAGCGGCGCGACGTGTTCGACATGCGCTACGCGGGCAAGGCCGACGGGCTCGACTGGGACGTCGAGGCGATGCTGCAGACCGGCCACGTCGGGCAGGACACGGTCGGCGCATGGGCGTTCGGCGCGCTGGGCGGCTACACGTTCGCGAAGACGGCCGGCACGCCGCGCATCGGCATCCAGGTCGACGGCGCATCGGGCGACGCGCATCCGGGCGACCGGCGGGTCGGCACGTTCAACCCGCTGTTTCCGAACGGCTATTACTTCACGCTCGCCGGCTACACCGGATACAGCAACCTGATCCACGTGAAGCCGTCGCTGACGTTCAAGCCGGCCAGCTCGGTGACGGTGCTCACCGCCGTCGGCTTCCAGTGGCGGCAGACGACCGCCGACGCGATCTACGGGCAGGGGATGTCGGCGGTGCCGGGCACGGCCGGCAAGGGCGGCGCGTGGACCGGGATGTACGCGCAGGCGCGGGTCGACTGGCTCGTGAACGCGAACGTCGCGCTCGCGCTCGAAGCCGTGCACTTCCAGCTCGGCTCGTCGATTCGCGCGCTCGGCGCGCACAACGCCGACTATCTCGGGATGGAAGCGAAGTTCGGCTGGTGACGCGTCACGCCGCGCGGCGCGTGTCAGGGCTGTGCGCGGGCGAGCGATGCGACGAAATCGATGAACGCGGTCACGCGCTTCGAGCCGCGCCGGTTCGGCAGGTACAGCGCGGCGATCACCGCGCGTGCCGAGCCGGGCGTCACGTCGTACCGATCGAACAGCCGCTGCAGGCGGCCTGCTTCGATGTCCGCATCGACCAGCCGGTCGGGCAGCAGCGCGATGCCGGCGCCGTCGAGCGCGACTGCGCTCGCGCGCCGTGTCTTCAGGACAATTCAGGCGCCGCTCAGGATTTTCGCCGCGGCGCCCGATAAGCTGCGCGGCATCGCGTGTCGTGCGGGTCGTTCCGTTCATGGTCGGGCGCGCGCACGGTTCGTCGCGGAGATCGCATGAAGACCCTGTTCCGGCACGCGTGCGTTGCGCATGCGGCCCGTTTGCTGATCGTGGCCGGATGCGCGGGCCTGTCGACGCCGGCGGCGTTTGCGCAGGCCGGCGTGCAGTCCGACGCCCACGCCGACGCGCAACCCGAAGCGCAATCCACGCCGACCCCCGCCGCCGGCCCACAGCCTCCCGGCTTCTATCGGCAGAAGATCGGCGACTTCACGGTGATCGCGCTGTCCGACGGCACGCATCCGTTTCCGGTCGACACGGTGTTTCGCGACGTCTCGAAGGACGAGATCCGGCGCGACCTCGACCGCGCCTTCCTGGAGCCGCCCGTGCAGGGATCGATCAATGCGTTCCTGGTCGATACCGGATCGAAGCGGATCCTCGTCGATGCGGGCGCCGGCACGCTGTACGGCGACTGCTGCGGCAAGCTGCTCGACGATCTGCGCGCGGCCGGCTATGCCCCCGAACGGATCGACGAAGTACTGCTCACGCATCTGCACAAGGACCATGTCGGCGGCATTGCGTCGAACGGCGCGATGACGTTTCCCAATGCCGTCGTGCGAGTCAATGCCGTCGAGGCCGCGTATTGGCTCGATCCCGCCAACAAGGCGCAGGCGCCGGCGTTCCTCGCGTCGTTCTTCGATGCGGCCGCCGCGGCGGTCGCGCCTTACGTCGCGGCCGGCCGCTTCAGGACGTTTCGCGGCGAAGCGACGCTCGCGCCCGGCATTCGCGCGGTGCCGATGCCCGGCCATACGCCGGGCCACACGGCTTATCTGATCGAGAGCGGCCACGCGGGCCTGCTCGCGTGGGGCGACATCGTGCACGTGGCGGCGATCCAGTTGCGCGACGTCGACGCGACGGTCCAGTACGACAGCGATGCCGGCGCCGCCCGCCGCACGCGGCGGGCCACGCTGAAGCGCGTCGCCGATCGACGCTATCTCGTCGGTGCCGCGCATATCGCGTTTCCCGGGCTCGGGCACTTGCGCCGGGACGGCGCGCAATACGACTGGGTGCCGGTCAACTACGACGCGACGCCGGTGCGGTGACGGCCCGGCGTGCGTGCATGCCGGTCAGCGCGACCGGGCGCGCCGCCACGCGCCGGGCGGATGCCCGACGATCCGCGCGAATACCCGGTTCAGATGGCTCTGGTCGGCGAAGCCGCACGCGACCGCGATGTCGGCCAGCGTCATGTCGGACGTCTCGATCAGCTCGCGCGCGCGCGTCACGCGTTGCTCCAGCAGCCACTGGTGCGGCGTGCGGCCCGTGGTGCGCGAGAACGCGCGGATGAAATAGCCGCGCGACAGGTCGCATTCGTTCGCCACTTCCTCGATCGACACGCCGAGGTCCGCCTTTTCCATCAACAGCTCCTGGGCGCGCGCCACCTTCGCGGGGGACAGCACGCCCTTGCGCTCGAGCTCGTGCGTGCGCGCGTTGCCGTAGCGCCGCACGAGATGCGTGCCCATCGCGAGCCCGACCTGTTCGATGAACAGCGCGTTCAACGGGCCGGGCGCGTCGAGGCTGTCGGCTACCGCGTGCGCGAGATGGCCGAGTACCGGGTCGCGTACGTCGGGGCGGCACGCGAGGCCGCCGACCGGTTGGCCGCCGTGCTCGGGGCCGACGCGTTCGAGATACGCATGCGGCAGCTCGACCAGCACGAAGTCGAAGTTGCCGTACAGGTCCGCGTGGAAATGCCGGGAAAAATCGCGAATGTAGATCGAGTGATGCTGGAACCGGCGTTCGCTCGCGCCGGTGCGCCCATAGAGCGTGCGGCGGTGGCCGCCGCCCAGCGACACGCCGACCAGGAAGCCGCGGTCGCACGGCGGCATCTCGATGCGTTCGACGTGCGCTTCGCGCATGCATTTGCGGTGGAGCTTCAGGCCGCCGGACGTCGTTTCGACATCCTTGGCCAGCAGGCTCGACACGCAGCCGAGCGTATCTTTCGGCCGCCGCGGAGACGATGCCACCGGCGCGGCGATGACGGAGTCTGACATGGAATTCCCCAGCAAGGGACTCGGAGCGTGAAATGACGAGTCCAGTTTAGATGCGCACGCGAACGTTCAAAATGAATTTGCATAAACGTCCGCTGGCAATCGTTACAAATTGCTTTCAATGCGTGTGCGCGTCGCGTGCGCAGCCCGGCTCGACGCCTGCGCGGGCGGCCCGGCAGAGTATAGCGCCCCACTTTTACATGCAAGCGATCGTGCCGGTCGCGCCCGCCCGGCATCCGCGGACAGAGCGCATTTTCTTTCAAGATTTTCAGCGGCCACCCGTCTACACTCGGTCCGGAATTCGACATTTTCCGTCCGGCGCAAGGGTGCGCCGGACGCGGACTTCCCGCCGGGTGAACTGCCGCGTTCATCGGGCGGTCATCCCGAGGGACCGGAGGCGGCCATGATTCAGATCGGAACTTTGTCGGTGGATTTCGAGCAACGCGACATTCGCCGTCACGGCGCGTCGCTGCGCATCGGCGGGCGCGCGCTCGACATTCTCGAAGTCCTGCACCGCGCGAGCGGTTCGGTCGTGTCGAAGGACGACATCATGGACGCGGTCTGGCCGGGCCTGATCGTCGAGGAAAACCGGCTCCAGGTGCATGTGGCGACGCTGCGCAAGGCGCTCGGCGCGAGCCGCGATCTGATCAAGACGGTGCCCGGGCGCGGCTACCTGCTGGTGGCGAGCGCGTCGCCCGTCCCGGACCCCGTGTCGGCCGCCGAAGCGCCGGCCGTCGCCGTCCCGCCCGATGCCGCCGTGTCGTCGCCGATCGCGCCGCTCGTCGGGCGCGACGCCGAACTCGCGCAGATCGTCGACATGCTCGAATGCACGCCGGTCGTCACGCTCGTCGGCGCGGGCGGGATCGGCAAGACGAGTCTTGCCGTGCGCGTCGCGCACCGCGTGCGCAGCCGCTCGCGCGAGCGCGTGCTGTTCGTGGAGCTGGCGCGCGCGTCGACGCGCGACGACATGCTGATCGCGCTCGCCGCCGAGCTCGGCCTCGATACGCCGGGCGTGCCCGCCATCGACCGTATCGTCGACGCGTTCGCGACGTCGCGCTGCCTGCTCGTGCTCGACAACGCGGAGCACATCGTCGATCTGGTGGCGAGCCTCGTCGAAACGCTGACGTCGAGCGCCGGCTCGCTGCGCGTGCTCGTGACGAGTCGCGAGCCGCTGCACATCTCGGCCGAAGCGGTGCTGCGCATGAGCCCGCTCGCGGTGCCCGACGGCGACGCGTCCGCCGACGAAATCGTCCGCTGTTCGGCCGTCGAGCTGTTCCTGGAGCGCGTGCGCGCGGCCGCGCCGGATTGCACGGTCGACGAAGCCGGCATGCGGCTGATCGGCGACATCTGCCGGCGCCTCGACGGGCTGCCGCTTGCCATCGAACTGGCCGCGGCGCGCGTGGCGACGCTCGGGCTCGCGGTCGTCGCGTCGCGTCTCGACGACCGGCTGAACCTGCTGACGGGCGGGCTGCGCTCGGCGCTGCCGCGTCATCAGACGCTGCGCGCGACGTTCGACTGGAGCTACGTGCTGCTCGATCGAGCCGCGCGCGCGCTGTTTCGCCGGATGGGGTGCTTCATCGGACCGTTTTCGTTCGATGCCGCGTACGCGGTCGCCGCCGAGCCCGGCACGTCGGCCGCGGACATGATCGCGGTGCTCGGCGAGCTGGTGGCGAAATCGCTGGTGACCGTCGAGTTCCATGGTGCCTATGCGCGCTACCGGCTGACCGAATCGACGCGCGCGTACGCGGTCGAAAAACTGCACGACGAAGGCGAATTCGAGCGCATCGCCGCGCGCCATGCGGAGTATGAGCGCGAGCGCGCGCCCGTGCGGCTCGTGGCGCCCTTGATGCCCGTGACGTCCGCCGACGTGCCGCCTGCCGATGCGCCCGCGTTGGCCGTGGACGAGCCGGCGGACGCCGCCGAGGCTGCCGCAGCCGTGCCCGAGCCCGACCGGCTGGCGCGCGCGCTGCTGGAGCCGTCGCGGATGCGCGCGTGCACGGCGCGCGCGAGAGCGGTGCTCGACGCACTCGACACGGACGCGGCAGACCCGGTCGACGCCGCGCGCGAGATGCGGCTGCGGGCGGCCTGCGCGTCGGCGCTGCTGCATACCGACGGCGACGCGCTGGCCGCGGCCGCGATGTGGGATCGCACGCTCGGTCTCGCCGCGCACATCGGCGACGACGCGTTCGACGCACGCGCGCTGGTCGGGCTGTGGAACACGATGCTGACGCTGTCGGACATTCACGAATCGCTGCGCTATGCGACGCGCTTCGAGCGGGCGGCCGAGCGGCGCGGCGATCGGTCGCAGCGGTTGCTGGCCAACACGATGGTCGCGACGTCGCTGCATTACTTCGGCGAGCATGCGCAGGCGCGCGAGCGGCTGGAAGCGGCGACGGCCGAGCTCGCCGACGCAGGCGAATCGCCGTGCGCGCAGGCCGCGCTGGGCGTCGACATGGCGACGCTGGGCCGCACGATGCTGATCCGTCTTCTGTGGATGCAAGGCGAGCCCGAGCACGCGATGCGCGTCGCCGCGCAAGCGGTCGAGCATGGGCGCCGCAGCCCGTCGCCGCTCACGCTGTGCATCGTGCTCGGCGCGGCCGCCGTGCCGATCGCGCTGCGCTACGGCGATCACGACATCACCTCCGACTATCTCGCGACGCTGCGCGCGACCGCCGACGCGCACGGTTTCGACATCTGGCGCAGTCACGCGGAATGCCTGACCGGCCAGTTCGACATCCAGGCCGGCCATCCCGGCGCCGGCCTCGCCCGGCTCGAACCCGCGCTGCGGCGCATCGAGGCGAGCGGATTCCGGCGCGTGCTCGCGCCATTGACCGTCGCGTATGCGGAGGGCCTCGTGCGGACCGGCCGCGCGGATGAGGCGCGCCTCCGGCTCGATGCGACGCTCGCGCGCTGCCGCGCGCACGGCGAGCACCTGTTCGTCCCCGAGCTGCTGCGCGTGCGGGGCGTCGCGATGCTCGAGCAGGCGCGTACCGTCGGCGCGAATCTCGCGGTGGCGTACGAGGCCGACGGGCATCGTCATCTGCAGATGGCGATCCAGACCGCGAACGCGCAGGGCGCCGCGATGTGGGCGCTGCGCGGCTCGCTCGATCTCGCCGATCATCTGATCGAGCGCGGGCACACCGCGCAGGCGTCGGCGCTGGTCGCCGGGGTCGCGCGGCACTTCGATCCGCATTCGCGCGCACACGACGTGCGCCGCTTGCTGCGCGTGCAGAACTTCGTCCGTCAGGATGCGCCGCCCGCGCCATGCCTGACCCGCGCGCGGCGCGATGCCGCCGACGCGGCCCAGCAGGCGGCATGACGATGCGCGAATCCGGTGCAACCGCGCGGTCGCGTGATCGCAGCCTGCGTGCCGACGTGCGCGGTGCGGCCGCGTTCCCGGCCGCGGCGAGAAGCAGGGCGTGCCGCGCGGCGTCGCGTGCCGGCGCGCACGGGAGGCCCGACGGTGCTTAGAGCGACGGAACCCGCGCGTTCGGCGGACCTCGTCGTCTTCAACGGCAAGATCGCGACCCAGGACGAACAGCGTTCGTTCGTCCGCGCGCTCGCCGTGAAGGACGGGGCCATCGTCGCGACCGGCGACGATCGCGACGTGCTGCGCCATGCGCACGACGGCACGACCCGGATCGATCTGCACGGCCGTACCGTGATTCCGGGCCTGATCGACGCGCATCTGCAGGCGATTCGCGGCGGCATGAACTTCAACCTCGAGGTGCGCTGGGACGGCGTGTCGTCGCTGGCCGACGCGCTCGACCTGCTGAGCCGGCAGGTACGACGCACACCCGCGCCGCAATGGGCGCGCGTGGCGGGCGGCTGGACCGCACTGCAGTTCGCGGAGAAGCGCGGCCCGACCGCGGCCGAGCTCAATGCGATCGCGCCCGACACGCCGGTATTCATCCAGCATCTGGGCGACTGCGCGTGGCTGAATGCGGCCGCGCTGCGCGCGCTCGGCTACGGACGCGACACGCCCGATCCGCCCGGCGGCGAACTGCGGCGCGACCGCCATGGGCGGCCGACCGGGTTGCTGCTCGCGCATGCGGACCCGGCGGTGCTGTTCGCGGCGCTCGCTCGCGCACCCACGCTCGATGCGGCCGACCGGGTCAACTCGACGCGGCAGTTCATGCGCGCGCTGAACCGCGTCGGCGTGACGAGCGCGATCGACGCCGGCGGCGACGGCCTCGCGTACCCGGACGACTATGCGGCGGTCGCGACGCTCGCGCGGCGCGGCGAATTGACGACACGCATCGCCTATGCGTTGGGCGCGCGGCATGCCGGCCGGGAACTCGACGACTTCGCGAAATGGATCGCGCTGACGGCGCCCGGCGACGGCGACGCGTTCCTGCGTGCGAACGGCGCGGGCGAGCGGCTGCTGTTCTCGGCGGTCGATCTCGGGAATTTTCTCGAGCCGCGCGTCGACCTGCCCGCGTCGATCGAGATGGAACTGGCGGCCGTCGTCCGGCTGCTCGTGCACCACCGCTGGCCGTTCCGGCTGCATGCGACCTACGACGAATCGATCGGCCGCTTCCTCGACGTGTTCGAAGCGGTGGATCGCGACACGCCGTTCGACGGGCTGCGCTGGTGCTTCGATCGCTGCGAGACGATTTCGGACGCCAATATCGCGCGGGTCGCGGCGCTCGGCGGCGGCATCACCGTGCAGCCGCGCATGGCGTTCCTGGGCGAAGCGTTCATCGCGCGCCACGGTGCGGCGGCGGCCACGCGCGCGCCGCCGATCCGCGCGATGCTCGCGGCCGGGCTGCCGGTCGGCGCCGGCTCGGGCGCGACGGTCGCGGCGAGCTACAACCCGTTCGTCGCGCTGTACTGGATGGTGTCGGGGCGCTCCGTCGGCGGCACCGCGCTGTATCCGGCGCGCAACCGGCTCGGCCGGATGGAGGCGCTGCGCCGCTACACGGTCGGCAGCGCGTGGTTCTCCGCCGACGAGCATCGCAAGGGCGCGCTGGTGCCCGGCCGGTACGCCGACTTCGCGGTGCTGAGCGACGACTACTTCACGATCGACGCGCGGCGTATCCCGGCGTTGTCGTCGGTGCTGACGGTCGTCGACGGCAAGGTCGTGCACGCGGAGCAGGAATTTTCGCCGCTCGCGCCGCCGCCGCCGCCCGTCAGCCCCGCATGGTCGCCGGTCGCCGCAGGCGGCGTCGCCGATGCGGCGGGCGACGCGTGCGCGGATGCCGGCATCGACGCGTGCCGGGCGCACGGTCACGGACGCCGCTTCGCGCGGCCGCGCTATCCGACGGCAAGTGCGGCCGCCGAACGCTGCGAAGCCTTCGGCCGCCGCTGCGTCGCGTTTTGAGCGGCGCGTGCCGGTGCGCGCCGCACGCCGCCGTGCATTGAACGATTTTCCGCCCCGGGCACGGGGCATGAAGGAGACAGGATGAATGCTGCGCACCCGCGCGCATCGGCCACCGGCGACGAAGTGGCCGGCGTTCGCATTCCGCGCACGCCCGTTGCGGTCGAGGCAGCCGACGCGGCCCGCGCGTCGTTGCCCGCCGCGCTCGTCGATCACGCGGCGCGCGTGTTCGTGTTCGCGTCGCTCGCCGCGCGGCGTGCCGGCGACGCGTGCGACGCCGACGCACTGTACGTCGCCGCGATGTACGCGAACATGGGGCTGAGCCCCGCGTACGGCCGTTCGACCGGACGCTACGAGCTCGACGGCGCGGACGCCGCGCACGCGCTGCTGTTGCGGCATCGCCGGTCGCGGCGCATGCGCGACGACGTGTGGCAAGCGATCGCGCTGCATACGACGCCGGGCGTGGCCGTCCGCGCGTCGCCGCTCGCGCGTGCGTTGGCGTGCGCGGTGTCGACGGACCTGATGGCGACCGACTTCGACGCCTATACGCCGGACGAGCGCACGGCGCTGCTCGCGACTTACCCGCGCGGCAGCGGCTTTTGCGAAGCGTATCTCGACCTGGTCGCGCGCGGCGTCGAGCACCGGCCGCAGACGACCTTCGGCACGTGGAGCGCCGACGTGCTCGAACGCGCGGATCCGGATTTCCATCGGCCGAATTTCTGCGGGCGCGTGCTGGGCGCGCGGTGGAACGACACCTGACCGCGCCGGTCCGGCGTGCCGCGCCGTGCGGGTTCAGCCGCGTTTGCCCTGCAGCGTCGGAATCTGCTCGAACAGGCCCGCGAGCCAGTCGACGAACACCTTCAGCTTGACCGGGATGTGGCGATTGGGCGGATACAGCACCGAGATCGGCTTGGGCGGCGCGTTGAAATCGGTCAGGACTTCGCGCAACCGGCCCGACTTCAGGTAAGGCTCGACGAGGTACAGCGACGTCTTGATCAGGCCGATGCCGGCGACGCCGCACTCGATGTAGTTGTCCGCGTCGTTCACGGCCACCGTGCCGCACATCTGCACGATGCGCGGCTCGCCGTCGACCACGTAATCCCACACGCGCGGCCGCCCGGTGTCGGCCGAGATGTGACTGACCGCCACGTGCTGCGCGAGATCGTCGACGGTCTCGGGCTCGCCGCATCGCGCGAAATACGCGGGCGACCCGCAGGTGCAGGTGGTCAGGCTGCCGATGCGCCGCGCGATCATCCCCGAATCGTCGAGCGCGCCGATGCGCACCACGCAGTCGACCCCTTCGCCGACGAGGTCGATCTGCCGGTCGGTCACGCCGAGTTCGATCATGATGCCCGGATGGGCGTCGAGAAACGCCGGCAGCGCGGGCACCACGACCTGCTTGGCCATCGCGGGCGGCAGGTTCACCTTCAGCCGGCCGCGCGGCACGTTGCGCGCCTGCGAGACCGACGCCTCCATGTCGTCGATCTCGCGCAGCACCGCGACGGAGCGTTCGTAGTAAGCCTGACCGTCCTCGGTCAGCGAGATGCGGCGTGTGGTGCGGTTCAGCAGCCGGCAGCCGAGATGCTGCTCGAGTGCGCTCAGCAGCGCGGACACGCGCGGCGTGGTGAGGCCGGTCGTGTCGGACGCACGCGTGAAGCTGCCGGTTTCGACGATGCGCGTGAACACGCGCATCGAAAGCAAGGTATCCATCGTCGGAAGTTCTCCAGCCTGTCGGCATGCGGCGCCGGTGCGTGCCGGCGCCGTCCGGTCGGGTATCGGTTATCGGGATCGCGCAGCGGGTGCGGCGAAACCGCTATGCGTCGATGCGCTTTCTCAGTGCGTCGCCGGCGAACGGCATTTCGCGCATGCGCTGGCCGGTCGCGTCGAAGATCGCGTTGGAGAGCGCGCCGGCGGTCGGCCCCATCGACGCCTCGGCTGCCCCGAGAAACGGCGCGCCGGGGCGATTGATCAGATGGACCGTCACGTTCCGCGGCACGGCCGAGAAGCGCAGGATCGGGTAGCTGCTCCAGTCGAAGCTGCGGATCCGCTCGGTGTCGTACTGCAGTGCCTCGTACAGCGTCCAGCTCGCGGCCTGCACGATGCCGCCCTCGATCTGGTTGCGGATCCCGTCCGGCGACACGATCTGGCCCGCGTCGACGGCGGCTTCCGCGTGTTCGAGCGTCACCTGGCCGGTTTCCGGCACGACCGACACCTCGACCGCGATCGCGACGTAGGCCATCAGGTTCTTGTACTTGCCGAACGCGAAGCCGACGCCGCGGTTGCGTGCGCGCGGCGGTCTCGGCCAGCCGAAGTGCTTCGCGGCGAGCCGGATCACCTGGCTCGCGCGATGGTCTGCCATGTGACGCAGCCGGAATTCGACCGGATCGACGCCGGCCGCGTGCGCGAGTTCGTCCATGAAGCTTTCGATCGCCCAGATGTTCGTGTGCGCGCCGAGCGAGCGCATCGCGGACGTCTGCAGCGGCATCGTCGGCGAGAAGTGGTTGACGATGTGCTGGTTCGGCAGCGCATACAGCGGAATCGCGTTGCGGTCGGCGCCGCCCTCGGGCTGCAGCATCGGCGTGGACGGCGCGGGCACGAACGGCGGCTCCAGCATGCGCGCGGGCAGCAGCCGGCCGGCGTTGACGATCCGCTCGTTGTGCGAGCTGCTCCACAGCGCGTAGTTCCAGTCGACGATGCGGCCGCTCGCATCGAGCGATGCGCTGACCTCGGTCACCATCGCCGGCGTGAAGTGATCCCACGTGTGTTCCTGTTCGCGCATCCATTGCACGCGGATCGGTTTGCCGGGCATCGCGGCGGCGATCAGCGCGGCATGCGCGGCCGCGTCGTCCGCCCCGTTGTGTCCGTAACAGCCCGACCCTTCGGTGTGAATGCAGCGGATGCTCGCCTTCGGCATCGACAGCATCTCCGCGAGCGCGTCGCGCAGCGGGTAGACGCCCTGCGAGTGGGTCCAGACCGTCATCGTCCCGTTCTCGAGATGCGCGACCGAACACGATGGCCCGATCGACCCGTGCAGCAGGTAGTTCTTCAGGAACGTCGCGTTCAGCGTCTTCACGGACGGCGCGGCGGCCGCGTGCGTGTTCGCGATCTCGATGCGCTGCGTCGCGATCCGCTTCAGATCCGCGTGCACGGTGCCGCGCTCGGGCAGCTTGCGGCCCGGCGACCACCGGCAGCCGGCGGCGAGCGCGCGCTGCGCGACCACCGCCTGCCATTCGCCCTGCGCGACCACCGCGAGCATGCTGCCGTTGCGCACGATCCGCACGACGCCCGGCAGCTTCAGGATCGCGGCTTCGTCGAACGACAGCAGCTTCGCGTCGTACACCGGCGGCATCACGACGCGCGCGTGCAGCATGCCGGGCAACTGCATGTCCTGCACGTAGCTGACGCCGCCCGTGACCTTGTTCGGGATGTCGACGCGCGGCAGCGACGTGCCGATCACGGCGAACGTCGCCGGGTTCTTCAGCGGCGACGTGGGCGCGGCATTGCGGTGCAGGTCGACGGTGCGGATCGCGTCGCCGTAGGTCATCGTGCGGCCGTCCGGCGCCTTGATCACCGCGTCGGCGGTCGTCAACGTGCGCGGATCGACGCCGAAGCGTTTCGCCGCGCCTTCCACCAGCAGCGCGCGCACCTGCGCGGCCGCGTTCAGCAGCGCGGAGCCGCTGTCGGCCATCGTATGGCTGCCGGCGGTCAAGCCTTCGTCGGGCGACGCGCCGGTGTCGGCGGTCAGGAACGTGATCAGCGACGGCTTCATGTCGAGTTCCTCGGCGGCCACCTGCAGCAGCGCGGTGCGCACGCCGGTGCCGAGCTCGACCTTGCCGGTGAACACGGTGACCTTGCCGTCGGGCGCGATCCTGATCCACGCGTCGAGCAGCGGATTGGTCTTCAGGCTGCCGGAGAGCGCCTGGGTGGCTTTCGCCACATGCACGGCCGCACCTTCGTCGGCGATCACCAGTTGCGCCGCCGCACGCGAGGCAGGCGCGAGACTGAACGCGACGAACAGCGCCCCGGAGACGATGAAGTGCCGGCGGCCTTCGTCGATGTCGTCGTGGGAATTCATCACAGCCCCTTGCTGATCGTGACGGGAGCGGAGGCGGGTTCGGGCGCCGGCAGCCCCGCGGCCGAGCGCACCGCCGCGAGAATCCGCATGTGCGTGCCGCAGCGGCACAGGTTCGGTTCCATGTGCGTGCGCAGTTCCTGCTCGCTCGGCTTCGGATTGCGTTCGAGCAGCGCCTGCGCGCGCATGATCATTCCGGCGATGCAGTAACCGCACTGCGCGGCCTGGTGCTCGATGAACGCGCGTTGCAGCGGGCCGGGATGCTCGGCGGTGCCGAGGCTCTCGATGGTGCGCACGCTGCGCGCGCCGAGCGCGGCCACCGGCATCAGGCACGAGAAGGTCGGCTTGCCGTCGACGATCACGGTGCAGGCGCCGCATTGTCCGAGGCCGCAGCCGAACTTCGCGCCGTGCAGGTGCAGGTCGTTGCGCAGCGCGTACAGCAGCGGCGTGGACGGATCGATGTCCAGCGTGTGCCGCACGCCGTTGACGGTGAGGGTGATCATCGTGCGGTGTCCTCTTTTCTGAGCTTCGCGGCCAGCGCGTCGACGCCCGACCAGGCGGGACGATCGGTATAGGTCTCGCGCACGTATGCGGCGAGATCGGCGATCTGCGCGTCGTCGTACTGGTCGATGAACGACGGCATGTAGTTCAGCGTGTCCGCGCCGTGCCAGTCGATGCCGTTGAACATCATCTGGATCGCGTTGCGCGGCGTATCGGCGTTGACCGCCGTGCTGAACGCGAGCGTCGGCCGCTCGCCGATCGACTGCATCGGCGCGGCCGGCCCGTGGCACTGCGCGCACGACGCCTGGAACAGCGCCGCGCCGCGCTCGACCGGATTCGCGGCCGCGGCGGCACGCGCGCCCGCCGGCTTCTGGATCGACAGGATGTACGCGGCGATCGCCTCGACGTCCTCCACCGGCACCGTCGCGAGGTCGCGCGTGACGGGCAGCATCGGCCCGGCCGCCGCGCCGTGCTCGCTCGCGCGGCCGGTGCGCAGGTAGGCGACGAGCTGCGCCTGCGTCCACGGGCGGGCCGCATGGCCCAGCGTATTGAGCGGCGGCGCTTCCCAGCCGTCGACGATGCCGCCGTCGAACGCGCGGCCGCGCTGCTCGCCACCGATCGCGTTCAGCGGCGAATGGCACGACGCGCAGTGGCCGAGCCCGTCGACGAGCATCCGGCCGCGGTTCCATTGCTCGGACTGTGCGGGGTCCGGTCGATGCGCGCCTTCGCGCAGGAACAGCACGTTCCAGAACGCGACCAGCGGCCGGAAGTTCAGCGGGAATATCAGGTCGTTGGCGGGCGCCGTCGCGTGTACCGGCTCGCGCGTCATCAGGTACGCGTACGCGGCGGCGATGTCGTCGTCCGACATCCGCGTGAAATGAATGTACGGAAACGCCGGGTAAAGCGGCTGGCCGTTGCGTCCGATGCCGGTGCGCAGCGCGCGGGCGAATGCGTCGCGCGACCAGCGGCCGATCCCCGTTTCGGCGTCCGGTGTGATGTTGGTCGCGTAGATCGTGCCGAACGGCGTCGCGAGCGGCAGCCCGCCCGCGAACGGCTTGCCGTCCTTCGCGGTGTGGCACACGACGCAGTCGCCGAGCGCGACGACGCGCGCGCCGGCACGTACCAACTGCGGATCGAACGAAGCAGGGGCGGGCGGATCGATCGGCGCGATCGACGGCCGCACCATGATGCCGATCGCGACCGCGACGCCCACGATCGCGATGCCGGCCGCGCCGAACCAGAGTCGTTTGTGCATCATGTGCGCTCCAGGCGACGCGGTGCGCCGCAAGCGATGCGATGCGCGGCAACGCCGGACGATGCGGGCCGGGCGTGCGCGGCCGTCCGATGCGGCCGCGACCGTCTTGCCGCGCGGCGGTGATTGGCGACGGGGATCATGTTGTCACTCCAGGTCGATAACGGGCGCAAGCGCCGTCCTGCGCGGCAGCTCATGAACGCAGTCTACGCAGAGGCCGCGATCATTGCCTGAAGCGACGCTGAAACGTTCTGAAAGGTGTCCGGCCCTCGACCGGCCCGGTTCGGCCGCGGGGCGCCGGCGGCGTCCACCCGCCGCCCAGCGCACGCACGAGGCTCACCGTCGCGACGGCCAGCGCCTGCCGGCTGTGAATCAGCTGGCGCCGCGCGTTCAGCGCATCGCGATCGGCGTCGATCACTTCCAGGTAGCTGACGTAACCGTGCGCGTAACGGCTCAGCGACAGCCGCGCCGCGGCGTCGGTCGCGTGCGCCGCGTGGTCGTAGCGCGCGATCCGCTCCTTTTGCGCGGCGATGTCGTTGAGCGCATCCTGCACGTCGCGCAGTGCGCCGATCGCGGTCGCGCGATAGTTTGCGTCGGCGATCTCGGTGCCGGCCCGCGCGGCGGCCACCGCGGCGTCGCGCTTGCCGCCGTCGAACAGCGTCAGCGCGACGTTCGCGCCGAGACCCCACAGCGAGCTGTTGCGGTCGAGAAACGACCGCAGGTCGCGGGTGGCGAAACCGCCGTCGGCGGTCAGCGTCAGCGTCGGCAGCCAGGCGGTGCGCGCGATGCCCAGTTCGAGCGATGCGGCGTCGGCGCGCCGTGCCGCCGCGAATACGTCCGGGCGTTGCGCGAGCAGCGCGGACGGCAGCCCGGCCGGCACATCCGGCACCTGCACGGGCACGGCGCCCGTGTCGACGTCGAACGCGGTCGGCGACACGCCGGTCAGCACCGCGATCGCGTCGACGAGGTTCTCGCGCAGCCGGCGGCTCTCCGCGAGATCGGCCTGCGCGGTATCGAGATCGGCCGACGCGCGCAGCCCGTCGAGATCGCTCGCCGCGCCGGCCCGCACGCGTGCGGCGATCACGTCGAGCGCGGTACGCCGCAGCCCGATCGCGCGCGTGAGGGTCACGAGATCGTCGTCGACGTAGCGCAGCGTCAGGTAATCGACGGCCACGTCGGTTGCGATCCGCAGACGCATCGCGTCGCGGTCGGCCGCCGCCTGCAGCACGTTCTGTTCGCCGACGTCGGCGTCGCCGCGCAAGCGCCCCCATAGATCGACTTCATAGCTCGCGGCCACCGGAACCGACCAGTTGTGCATCGTGCGCTTCGGCAGCGCGTTGTCGACCGTGCCGGAGACGCGCGTGCGGCTGAACGACGGATCGACGCGCACGGTCGGCGCCAGCGCGGCATCGCGCACGCCGAGCAGCGCTTGCGCCTGGTCGACCCGCGCGGCCGCCGCGCGCAGATCGAGGTTGTGCGCGAGCGCGGCGTCGACGAGGCGGCCGAGCTGCAGGTCGCCGAACCAGGCCGGCCATGCCGTGAGCGACGGCGTACGCGCATCGGTCGACGGATCGGCATGACGGAACCGGTCGGATCCGACCGGGACGGGCGCGAGCGGCTGCGGCGCGATCGAGCATGCGGCCAGCAGGCTCGCGGCGAGCACGGCGAAGGCGCGCTTCATCGCGCTGCGCCGCCGGCTTGCAGCGTGACGACGACCGACAGCCCGGGGCGGATGCGAGGCTCCGTCGCGGTCGGGCCGTCGAGCAGGATCTTCACGGGGACGCGCTGCGTGACCTTCGTGAAATTGCCGGTCGCGTTGTCGGGCGGCAGCAGCGCGAACTGCGCGCCCGTCGCGGGCGACAGGCTGTCGATGCGGCCGGTGAACGCGCGCTGCGGCAGCGCATCGAAGCGCAATTGAACGACGTCGCCGGCGCGCACGTGCCGCAGTTGCGTCTCGCGGAAATTGGCGACGATCCACGGATGCGGCTCGACCAGCGTGAGCAGCGCCTGGCCGGGCGCGACATGTTCGCCGGTCTCGACGGTCTTCTTGCCGACGTAGCCGTCCGACGGCGCGACGACCGCCGTGTAGCCGAGTTGCAGCAGCGCGTCGTGCAATTCGGCATCGTTCTGGCTCGACGCGGCGTCGGCGGCCCGGGCGGCGGCGATCGCGCTGCGCCGTTGCGCGTCGGCCGCCGCGACGCGTGCGCGGGCGGACTTGCGGGCGGCATCGGCCGCATCGAACTCCTGCTTCGACAGGCCGCGCGGCGTCTCGCGGGTCAGTTCGCGTGCACGCGCGTAATCGAGTTCGGCCTTTTCGGCATCGGCGTGCGCCGACACGAGCGCCGCGTCCGCCTGCTCGATCTGTGCGCGGGCGCGTGTCGCGTCGGCATGCGCCTGCGCGACACGTGCGCGCTGCGCCGCGACGCGCACGTCGAAGTCGCGCCGGTCGATCTGCACGAGGGCGTCGCCCGCGTGCACGAACTGGTTGTCGTCGACGAGCACGCGCTCGACCGTGCCTGCGACGCGCGGCGAGATCACGTGCAGGTGGCCGGTCACGTAGGCGTCGTCGGTGCCGCGATCGCGTGCGTCGAACGCGTACACGAGCAGCGCGACGAGCAGCAGCGCGATCGCGGCGATCGCGACGATGGCCGGCTTGCGGGAACGCACGGGCACGGCGGGCGACGGCGCGGGGGTGGGTGGGGTCATGATCGGCAAACTCCATCGTACGGGCAGGATTCGACGCACCGCGTTATGCTTGCGCCAGCTTGACAGGCGGGAGCCGCTCGACGATGAACACGACGTTCGCCACCGGCAGTGCCGTGCCGGCGCCGGCCGCAGGCCCGGCTTCCGACATCCCGACGTTTCGGTCGATCGCCGCGATCGCGGCCGTGCTGCTCGGCGCGATCGTCGCGACGCTGACGTCGCGCATCACGTCGCTCGGGCTGGCCGACGTGCGCGGCGCGCTCGGCGTCGGTGTCGACGAAGGCGCGTGGATCAACACCGCGTTTACCGCGTCGCAGATGTTCGTCGGGCCGCTCGCGATCGCGGCGGCCTTCATGTTCGGCACGCGCCGCGTGCTGGTGGCGGGCGCCGTGGTGTTTCTCGGTGCGGAAAGCGTGCTGCCGCTCTGCACGCAATTCGGCGCGTTCATCGTGTGCCAGGCGATCGCGGGGCTCGCCTCCGGCGTGTTCGTGCCGTTGACGGTCGGCTTCGTCGTGCGCACGCTGCCGCCGCGGCTGATTCCGTTCGGCATCGCCGCGTATGCGATGAATCTGGAGATGTCGCTGAACCTGTCGGCCACGCTCGAAGGCTGGTACAGCGAACACCTGAGCTGGCGCTGGCTGTTCTGGCAGAACGCGGTGCTGACCGTGCCGTTCATCGCGAGCCTGATGCTGTCGCTCGCCGACGAGCCGGTCAAGCGCTTCGCGTCCGGAATCGACGCGCGCGGGATGCTGCTCGGCGCGGGCGGGTTCGCGTGCCTGTGCATCGCGCTCGACCAGGGCGAGCGGCTGTTCTGGCTGCAGTCGCCGCTGATCGTCGCGTTGCTGGCCGCCGGCATCCTGATGATCGCCGCGTTCCTGATCCACGAACTCGCGTCGCCGCGCGCGGGCCTCGATCTCGGCTACCTCGTGCGGCCCAACGTCGCGCTGCTGATCGTGCTCGTCGGCCTCGTGCGCTTCACCGTGCTCAACACGAGCTTCATCCCGTCGCTGTTTCTCGCCAGCACGTACGGCCTTCGGCCGTTGCAGATCGGCGATACGCTGCGCTGGATCGCGATGCCGCAACTGCTGTTCGCGCCGTGCGTCGCGTTGCTGCTGCAGCGTGTCGACCCGCGCCGGCTGATCGTCGCCGGCTTCGCGATGGTGGCGATCGCGTTCGCGCTCGGGGCGCGGCTCACGCCGGTGTGGGCCGAGCCCGACTTCATCCCGTCGCAGTTGCTGCAGGCGCTCGGTCAGACGATGGCGCTCACGTCGGTCATATTCTTCTTCGGCAAGCACGTGACGGCCGAGCATGCGTTGACGTTCGGCGCGGTCGTGCAGACGACGCGCCTGCTGAGCGGACAGCTCGGCACGACGTCGATCGCGGTGATTCAGCGCATCAGGGAAGCTACCCATTCGAATCTCGTCGGTCTGCATGTGTCGCTGTCGGATCCAGAAACGCTCGAACGGCTGAGGGCGGGTGCGGCGTCGCTGGTTGCGCATGGCGCCACGTTCGCGACGGGCAACCAGGCGGCCTATGCGCTCGTCGATCGCGCGGTGCGCGTGCAGGCGACCACGCTCGCGCTGGCCGACAACTACCGCGTGGCGATGGCGTTCGCGCTCGCCGGCGCGCTGCTCGGCATCCTGCTGCGCCCGGTGCGGGCGTCGTAAGCGCCGTATCGAGCGGCTGAAATAATCTGAAAAGTCCTGAACCGCGGTTCTGCCGCGGCGGCATGCGCGCCGCCGCGGCAGACGGCGCGCTTACGCCTGCAGGAACGCGAGCAGTTCGGCGTTGATGCGATCGGCGTTCACGACGCACATCCCGTGCGAGCCGCCCTCGATCACCTTCAGCACCGCATGCTTCACGATCTTCGACGACAGCCGGGCCGAATCGTCGATCGGCACGATCTGGTCGTCGTCGCCGTGCAGCACGAGCGTCGGCACGTCGATCTTCTTCAGGTCGTCGGTGTAGTCGACTTCGGAGAATTCCTTCACGCACAGGTACTGACCGTGAATGCCGCCCATCATCCCCTGCGACCAGAAGGCGTCGATCGTGCCCTGCGACGGCTTCGCGTTCGGGCGATTGAAGCCGAAGAACGGCACGGCGAGATCCTTGTAGAACTGCGAACGGTTCTCCGCGACGTTCTTGCGGATGCCGTCGAATACGTCCATCGGCAAGCCGCCCGGATTGGTCGGCGACTTCACCATCTGCGGCGGCACCGCGCCGATCAGCACGGCCTTCGACACGCGCTTCGTGCCGTGGCGGCCGATGTAGCGCGCGACTTCGCCGCCGCCGGTGGAGTGGCCGACGAGGGTCGCGTCGCGCACGTCGAGCGCGTCGAGCAGCGCGGCGAGATCGTCCGCGTATGTGTTCATGTCGTTGCCGTGCGACGGCTGGCTCGACCGGCCGTGGCCGCGACGGTCGTGCGCGATCACGCGATAGCCGTGCTGCACGAGGAACAGCATCTGCGCATCCCACGCGTCCGCGCACAGCGGCCAGCCGTGCGAGAACACGACCGGTCGGCCGCTGCCCCAGTCCTTGAAGTAGATCTGCGTGCCGTCCTTGGTGGTGATCGTGTTCATCGTGTGCGCTCCTGGGTGGGCTGAAGAGGTGCTGCGGGAAGGCGTGCCGGCTGCGGCCGCCATCGCGGGCAGGGCGGCTGCGGCGACGGCCGTCGCGCCGGCGAGCAGCATGTCGCGGCGGCGGGCCGACGCGACGGCATCGGTCTGTTCGGAATGCATCTGGACTCCTGAGGTATGCGGCGGCGAGGCCGCACGGGATGGGGGATCGGTGGCGGCCGGCCGCGGCCATCCCGCCCGGCAGCCGTTCGGCATGCGCCGCCGCGCGGCGAGGGGCGCGCGTGGACGAACGAATGCCGTCGGGAGCGTATCGCGGCGCGGGGCGCGGCGTACTGAAATCCGGCTGAATTTTCTTGAACGCCGCGGCGCCGCGAGCGGATTCTGTCGCGCTGCAGAAAAATTAAGCGCGCGACCGGGACTCTTCAGCGAACGGCGATTATCGTCAGCATCGGGTCATCGGCACGCGTTGCGCACCATGCGAACGGCGCCGCCCGGCCCGCGCCGCCCGTCACCTGCCTGGATATGCCGCCATGGACGCCTTCAATCGTTGGGAGCACATGATCACGTCGCTCAGGCCGTCGCCCGCCGCGAGCCTCCGGATGAGGCCGATGCCGCGCGAGCGGGCGGCCGACGGCTCGCGTCGCCTGCATCGGGACGACGCGCCGACACCGTCGAGCGGCGACGTCCGGCGCCGCTGCGCGATCGTCGCGGTCGAGCGGCAGACCGATTCGTCGATGCTGGTGTCGTGGAGCGACCCGACGCGCTGCCGCTACGACGAGCAACGCTGGATCAGCGCGAAGGCGCGCGGCCGCGGGCTCGGCCGTTGCGCGCTCACCGGGCAGCCGATCCGGGCCGGCGACGCGATCTACAAACCTCAGTGGCGCGGCGAGAAACGCCCCGCGAACTGCCGCGAAATGATTCTCGCGGCGGCGCTCGAGCAATTCGTCGCCCGGCAGTCCCGCGCATGACGTGCGGCGCCACACGCTTCGGCCGCGTCCGCGCACGCGGCTTCCCGACTCGAAAGGAACCCTCATGAGCACGTTCACCACCCGCGACGGCGTATCGATCCACTACAAGGACTGGGGCAGCGGCCGCCCGGTCGTGTTCATTCACGGCTGGCCGCTGAATGCCGACATGTGGGACGTGCAGATGCATCATCTCGCGTCGCACGGCCTGCGCTGCATCGCGTACGACCGGCGTGGCTTCGGGCGATCCGGTCAACCCTGGAGCGGATACGACTACGACACGCTGGCCGACGATCTCGCGACGCTGCTCGAGACGCTCGACCTGCACGACGCGACGCTCGTCGGCTTTTCGATGGGCGGCGGCGAGGTGGCGCGCTACATCGGCCGACACGGGACGCGTCGCATCGCGAAGGCGGTGCTGATCGGCTCGGTGACGCCGCTCGTGGCGCGGCGCGACGATCATCCGGACGGCGTGGACGTCGCGGTGTTCGACGGCATTCGCGCCGGCATCGTGGCCGATCGCGCGGCATTTTTCGACGCCTTCTGGCCGCTGTTTACCGGATCGAACCGCGACGGCTCGACGGTTTCGCGCGCGGCGCTCGACTGGACGTCGTTCATGGCGCTGCAAGGCGGGATGAAGGGCACGCTCGATTGCGTCCGCGCGTTTTCCGAGACCGATTTCCGTGCCGACCTGCAACGCTTCGACGTACCGACGCTCGTGATTCACGGCGACGACGACCAGACGGTGCCGCTCGCGCTGACGGGCGCCGCCACGGCGAACCGCGTCCCGCATGCGACGCTGAGCGTCTACGAAGGCGGCCCGCACGCGCTCTACCTGACGCACGCGGCCAGGCTGAACGACGAGTTGCTGGCGTTCGCGCAAGCCTGATCGCGTAAGGCATGCCGGCGGGGGGCACGCCCGCTGCGCGCGGTGAATCGCGGCGCCAATGCAGGCAAACGAGCCGACGGATATTCGGCCGTCGCAATAGCGGGGCCGTAAATAACCCGATCGGTCGAATCAAAACGAAAATGCACCGCATTGCTCCGGGCGAAAATGTTTCGTCTGATATATCTGAATCGTATTCATGGGCGCATGCGCGATTTGCACGTGAAACGTGCGCGGCCCCGCCGCATTTCGGTGCATGCGCAAAGCTGCGCTGCGCCTCGCCGCGCGTCGCGGCGGCGTTTTGCGTCATTTCAAAAAATTCGAGCCGTTCATTCTGATAATTTGAATCATTCGACCATGCAAATACCGTAGCATTGAGATCGAATCGGCACCCTATTTCAGCCGGGCGCCGTTGAATGTCACTCACAAGAAATTCCCATGATCCGGATTGGAACACTTCACGTTTTTCTCGACAGACGTGAAATTCGTTCGAACGGCAAGCTGCTGCGCATCGGCAGCCGCGCATTCGAAATTCTCGAGCTGTTGATTCGGGCGAACGGTGCGCTGGTATCGAAAGACGACATCATGCAGCGCGTATGGCCGCACACCGTGGTGGAGGAAAACAACCTGCAGGTGCACATCGCTTCGCTGCGCAAGGCGCTGGCCGGCGACCGGAACCTGATCGTGACGGTGCCCGGCCGCGGCTATCGGCTGGTCGTCGGGCAGGACGACGGCGACGCGCCCGTGCGGGCCTCGACGTGGCGGCCGTCCGCCGCGCCGAGCGCGTTGTTCGGCCGCGAACAGACGGTCGCCGACGTGCTGGCCGCCCTGCAGGGCGCGCGCGTCGTGACGCTGGTCGGCGCGGGCGGCATCGGCAAGACGCGGGTCGCGATCGAAGCGGCGGCGCGCGCCGCCGCGCACTTCCCGGAAGGCACCGTATTCGTATCGCTCGCCACCGTCGCGTGTCCGCGCTTCGTGCCGGACGCGCTCGCCGGTGCGTTCGGCATCACGCAGCCGACCGGGTCGCTGACGCTCGAAGCGGTGCTCGCCAGCGTCGCGCGTCGCCGGATGCTGCTCGTGCTCGACAATTGCGAGCACCTGCTCGACGCGGCCGCGCAGATCGCGAGCGCGCTCACCGACGCGGACGACGGGCTGTGCGTGCTCGCGACGAGCCGGGAATCGTTGCGCATCCACGGCGAGCGCGTGTGTCCGGTGCCGCCGCTCGACGTACTCGACGAAGGCGCCGACGATCGCGACGCGATGCGCGCGAGCGCGGTGCAATTGTTCGCGGCGCGTGCACGCGCGGCCGATCCGCGTTTTCCGCTCGATGCGCGCAGCCTGTCGCTGATGGCGTCGGTCTGCCGTCGCCTCGACGGCCTGCCGCTCGCGATCGAACTGGCCGCGGCCCGTGCCGCCGTGCTCGGCATCGACGTGCTGGCCGCCCATCTCGACGATCACTTTCGGCTGCTGACCGGCGGTTTTCGCACGGCGTTGCCGCGCCATCAGACATTGCAGGCGATGTACGACTGGAGCTACCGGTTGCTCGGCGACGCCGAGCGCCTGCTGCTGCGATGGCTCGGCGTGTTTCGCGACGGCTTCTCGATCGAGGCCGTGCGCGAGGTCGTCGGCGCCAACGGGCCGGCCGGCGCCGACCTGCTCGATACGATCGCCGGCCTCGTGTCGAAGTCGCTGCTGATCCTCGAGACCGCGCACGGCGCGCCGCGCTACCGGCTGTTGACGACCACGCGGGCCTACGCGCAACAGCAGCTCGACGGTCACGGCGAGGGGCCGGCTGCCGCGCGCGCGCATGCGACCTACTTTCTCGCGTTGTTCCGGCGCGCGACCCACGATGGCGCCGCGTCGCGCGGCGACGCGAATGGCGCGACCCGGCTCGATGTGGTCCGGCGCGAGCTCGGCAATCTGCGCGCCGCGCTCGACTGGGCGTTTTCGGCGCAGGGCGACGCGGCGCTCGGCATCGCGCTCGCGGCCGTCGCGGTGCCTTGCCTGTTCGATCTGTCGCTCGTCGACGAATGTCGCGAACGGGCGCGCGTCGCGCTCGATGCGATGCGCGACGCGGATGCAAACGCGATGTCCGGCGATGCGCGCGTGCGATTGCTGGCCGCGTATGCGGCTGCGCTCGCGCATACGGCAGGGTCGACCGAGGTCGCGCACGATGCGTGGTCGGAAGTGCACGCACTCGGACTCGACGCGGCCGAGTCCGAGCTGCCGTCGCGCGAGTCGTGACGCCGGGTCCGTGCGCGTCGGTCATGTTTCAGAACGATTCAGCCCGGTTACAGGACAGCGGCAGGCGGCACGCGTAGATTGCCTGAACGGAGGGCGCCGGCACCTCGTCGGCACGCGTGCGCGCCGGCGCCGAGCGCCCGTCGACATCGCGCGACCCCACTGAACGCCGGCGCGGCGCAATGCCCGGCGTGCGCGTCGCCGCGCCTCCCGCTCAACCGACGAACCGCCGCATGAAACCTGACCGATCCGATCTTTCCCGTCACGCGACCGACCTCGGCCTGCTGTTCCTGCGCGTCGCCGCCAGCGTGCTGCTGCTCGTGGTGCACGGCTTGCCGAAGGTCGTCCACCCGGACTGGCCGCTGCGCGATGCGCAATTCGCGTGGATGCTGCTGATCCTGTTCGGCACGATCGCGATCGCGGGCGCCGGCCGCTATGTGTTGCCGCTGCCAGGCGTCGTGCAGCGGCGCGGCTGATCGCAGCCGGCGCATCGGCAGCCCGCACGCGATGTGCCCGACGATGCCGTCCGCGCGGCGGCCTGCGTGCCGCCAGCTCCACCTTTTCACGCGCCGCGCTTGCGTTCCGCCATGTTGAATTTCTCCGATACGGCGCTCTACGGCGCGCCGATCGTACTGGCCGACCTTGCCGCGTGGCGGCTGCTCGGACACGATCGTCCCGTGGCTCGCGCCATCCGGCGCTGTGCGGCGTTCGCCGCGCTGAGCGCCGTGCTGTTCGCGACCGGCGTCAGCCCGCTCGCCGTTCCCGCGTCGCTCGGCGGGCTCGACCGGATCGTGGTCCAGGCCATCTGCATCGCATGGTGGCTCCAGTGCGCGATCGTGTTCAGCCTGCTGATCAATCATCTGCTGCTGCCGCGCGCGTGGCGCAGCCAGCGGCTCTTTCACGACATCGCCGAAGGCATCGTGTTCGGCGCGGCCGCGGTGGCCGCACTCGGCTACGTGCTCGGCCTGCCGCTGAGCGGCCTGGTCGCGACGTCCGGCGCCGTCGCGGTGATCCTCGGGCTCGCGCTCCAGAACACGCTGAACGACGTGTTCTCCGGGCTCGTGCTGAATACCACGCAACCGTTCCGGCTCGACGATACGGTCTCGATCGGCGAGCTCGAAGGGCGGATCGTCGAGAGCAACTGGCGGGCGACGAAGCTGATCGACAGCCTGGGCAACCTGGTCGTCGTGCCGAACAGCGCGGCGGCGCGTGCCACCATCGTGAACCTCAGCGAACCGGCCGGCCTGCACGGCGTCACGCTCGCGCTCGATCTCGATCCCGCGGTGCGGCCGGCCGTCGCCGTCGGCGCGCTGGAGCGGGCCGCGGCGAGTTCGCTCGACGTGCTCGCACGCCCCGCGCCGATCGCCGTCGTGAAGGCGATCCGCGCGAACGCGATCCAGTACGAACTCGTCTGTTACGTCGACGCGCTGCAGAAGAAGACGACCGTGCGCAACGCGCTCTACGATCTCGCGCATCGGCATCTGGCCGCGGCAGGCGTCGCGTGGCGACCGCTCGCGGGGCCGGCGCCGGCGTGCGCTTCGTCATCGGCATCGCCGGTGCATCCGGTGTCGCGTCGGCTGCTGCTGTTGCGCGCGGTCGAACTGTTCGCACGCGTCGACGACGACGATCTGGCCGTGCTGGCCGACGCGCTGATATCGCGTTCGTTCGGCAAGGGCGACGTGATCTATGCGTCGAATTCGGAGTCGCGTGTGCTGACCATCGTCGAATCGGGCGTCGCGGCGGTGTTCGTGCCGGGCGCGTCGGGCGACGTCGAAGTCCGGCGGATGGCGCCGGGCGATGCGATCGGGCAGTCGGTCGTGCTCGCCGGCACGCGGCTTCACGCGACCGTCCATGCGGTGACCGCGATGACCGTGCATCAGCTTCGCAGCGAGGATCTGTCGGCGCTGATCGGCAGGAAGCCGGCGCTCGGCAGGCTGATGTGCGAGTCGCTCACCGACCATATCGCGACCGAGGAACGGATGATGATTCCGCCGGTCGAGAAGGCGCACGCGGGGTTCAGCCTGATCGGCTGGCTCGAGAAGGAAATGAAGCGGCTGCACGATTCGCTCGGCTGACGCCGGGCCGGATCGCGAGCGGCCGCCGGCGGCCCGGCGGCCCGTGAACGGGCGCGTCAGTCCGGCGTCGTGAAGCGCTCGACGAGATCGGGCTGGTCGAGCTGCTCGACCCACCAGTGCAGCGCGCGGCCCGCTTCGTCGCCGCGCCACGCGAGATAGCAGTGCGTGGTGTCGCGCATGCCCGTCACCTGGCGCGCGACGAGCTTGCCGTCGGCGATCGCGCGCGCCGCGATGCATTCCGGCAGCGTGCCGACCGCGAGCCCTTCGCATTGCGCTTCCAGTTTCGCGGCCAGCGTCGGGACCGCGAGGGTCGGCTGGCCCGCATCGATCGCGACCGACTGCGGCTGCAATTCGCGCGACGTATCGCTGATCACCGCACCGCGATACTGGACGACCGACGTCATCGCCAGCGGTTCGGGCAGCGACGCGAGCGGATGGGACGGCGCGACCGCGAACACGTGTTTCAGCGAACCGATCGGCCGCGCGACGATGCCCGGCAATTCCGGCGGTTCGCCCGCCGCGCCGACGACGAGATCCGCCCGACGCGAAATCAGCGCATCCCACGCGCCGCCGAGCACTTCGGTGGACAGTCGCAGCCGCGTGTCCATCCCGAGCGCGTAGAACCGGTGCACGTACGGCCACAGCGCGTCGAACGGCAGGATTTCGTCGATGCAGACGCGGACTTCCGTTTCCCAGCCCTGTTGCGCCCGCAGCGCCTTCATTTCGAGTTGCTCGGCCGCGCGCAGCAGGCGCCGGCCTTCCTCGACGACGATGCGCCCTGCATGCGTGAGCTTCGCGCGCCGTCCGCTGCGGTCGAACAGCGCCACGCCGAGATCGCTTTCGAGTTTCTGCACCAGGTAGGTCAGCGCCGAGGGCACGCGATGCAGCAGTTCCGCTGCTTCGGCGAAGGTTCCGGTGCGGTCGATCGCGTCCAGGGCTTCGAGCGCTTCGAATGACAGCTTCATCGCGAATTCCGGTAGAGGTGGCTGGCGCATCATACCAGTGCCGGTACGGCGCGAGCAGCGTGCGTTGCCGCGATTTGCTAGAGTGGCGGGTATCGTCGTTCGCCACCCCGCATCGCCCCATGACCGCCTCCCAGCCGGATACCGCATCGTCCGATTTCATCCCGGCCGACGTCAGGCAGACCGTCGTCACGCAGGCGTTGCCGCATGGGCAGATCGGTATCGTCCGACTCAAGACCTTGCGGAGAAACATGGGGCTGACCGCGCCCTATGAACTCGAGAATACGGATCTCATCGTCTTGCAGTTGCGTGCGTTCGGCGAACAGGCGCTGTGGCGCGATGGCCGCCCCGCACCGTTCGTTCCGTATGACGCGGGCACCGTGTCGATCTACGATCTCGACCGTCGCTGGGTGGCCGACCTCAAGGGCGCGTTCGATTGTCTGCATTTCCACCTGCCGCGCCACACGCTCGAAGAAACGGTCGACGACCTCGGCGGCCGGCAGCGGCCGCAGCTTTATCTGCCGCCGCATCTGAGCACCCGCGATTCGGTCGTCCATGCGCTCGGCCAGTCGCTCCTGCCGGCGCTGGCCCGGCCGGGCGAAGCGTCGCAGATCTTCGTCGACCATGTGGGGTTGGCGTTTCAGGCGCACGTCGCGCACCGTTACGGCGGCGTCGGCGAACGACGGGAAAGGTCGGACGGCAAGCTCACGCCGTCGCAGGCGCGCCGCGCGCAGGAGCTGTTGCTCGCGCACCTCGACGGCAACATCGGGCTGGCCGACGTCGCGCGCGCGTGCGGGCTGTCCCGCGGTTATTTCGTCAAGGCGTTTCATCGCACGACCGGGATGCCGCCGCATCGCTGGCTCATCGTGCAGCGCGTCGAGCGGGCGAAGGAATGGATGCGCAACCCGAACGTGCCGTTGAGCACGATCGCCGTTGCATGCGGCTTTGCCGATCAGAGCCATTTCTCGCGGACCTTCACGCGGTTGACCGGTGTCACGCCTCGCCGGTGGCGTGCCAACCCTACGTGAGCGCCGCGATGCTCCGGACGCGGAGGCGCGGCATGGCAAACGCGGCTACGTGCAGGCATGCAACTTGCGCGCGAGCACGGGCCGCATCACTTCGGAGGTTTTCATGAAACGACGCTGGCCGCGACGACCGATGCTCGCGATAGGTGTGCTCGCAACGTTCGGCTTTCATGCCGCCATCGCGTCGGCGGCGCCCGACGTGTCGATCAGCCGCGCCGATTACGGGACGACCGCGAACGGGCAGCCGGTGAGCCAGTACACGCTCGCGAACCGGCACGGCGTGACGCTGAAAGTCATCACGTATGGCGGCATCGTGACCGCCCTCGACGTGCCGGACCGTACCGGCCGCGTGGCCGACATCGTGCTCGGCTTCGATTCGCTGCGCGATTACGAAGCGCACAACGGCAACATCCATTTCGGCGCGCTGATCGGCCGGTATGCGAATCGCATCGCGGGCGGGCGTTTCACGCTCGACGGCCAAACCTGGAAGCTGCCGGTCAACGACGGGCCGAACACGCTGCACGGCGGCCCCGACGGTTTCGACGCGAAGGTATGGACTGTCACCGGCACGCACGGCGACGCGACGGGCGCGAGCGTCACGCTGCGCTACGTGAGCCCCGACGGCGAGAACGGCTTCCCCGGCACGCTGACGACGGACGTGACCTACACGCTGACCCGCGACGACCAGGTTCGCATCGACTACCGCGCAACGACCGACAAGGACACGGTCGTCAACCTGACGAACCACAGCTACTTCAACCTGGCGGGGCAGGCAGGCGGCAGCGTCGAGCGGCAATTGATCGAGATCGCCGCATCGCGCTTCACGCCGACCGACGACACGTCGATTCCGACCGGGCAACTGGCCAGCGTCGCGGGCACGCCGATGGATCTGCGCCAGTTGACGCCGATCGGCGCGCATCTGCGCGATGCGTATCCGCAGCTCGTGCTCGCGCATGGCTACGACCAGAACTGGGTGCTGGACCAGGGCGGCCAGTCGGCGCCGGCGTTTGCCGCGCGCGCTTACGACCCGGCGTCGGGGCGTTTTCTCGAGTTGTACACGACGCAGCCGGGGCTGCAGTTCTACACGGCCAACGGGTTGAACGGCAGCGTCGCGGGCAAGGGCGGAACGGTCTATCGGCAAACCGATGCGTTCGCGCTGGAAGCCGAGCATTTTCCCGATTCGCCGAATCGTCCGGCCTTTCCGTCGACGACGCTCAAGCCGGGCGAGACGCTGCACGAAGTGACGGTGTGGCGGGTGGGCGCGCGATGAGCGCGCGGGTCGTATGGGTCGCGGCCGCGTTCCGGCGCGTCAATGCGACGACACGAACACCGCATCGTCGAACGCTTCGGGAATCGCGAAGCTCGCGCGCATGCGCTGCGTCTCCTTCGCCGGCGTCAGGCCGAACAGGCGCTTGAATTCGCGGCTGAACTGCGACGGGCTCGTGTAGCCGACCGCGTAGCCGGCCGCCTCCGCCGTCAGGTCCTGGCGCACCATCAATAGCCGCGCCTGATGCAGGCGCGTCGACTTCAGGTACTGCATCGGCGACGCCTGCGTGATCGCCTTGAAATGGCTGTGAAAGCTCGGCACGCTCATGCCGGCCGCGTCGGCCAGTTGCGACACGTCGAGCGGCCGCGCGTAGTCGGTGTGGATCACGCGCAAGGCGCGCCCGATCCGGCCGAACTGCCCGCGCATCGCCAGTGCGCTGCGCATCGCATCGCCCTGCGCGCCGGTCAGCACGCGGAAATACAGCTCGCGAAGCAGCGCCGGGCCGAGCACCGCGGCGTCGAGCGGCCGCTGCATCGCCTCGACGAAACGCAGCACCGATGCGTGCATCGCGGCGTCCATCGGCGTCGACATCATGCTCTTCGGCGCTTGCACGGGCGGCGCGAGGCCGGCGCGATCGATCTGCGCGGCGAGTTCGGCCGCCAGCGTGAAATCGAGGTGCAGGTACAGCGCGAGCAGCGGGCGCGCGGGCGTGGCGTCGGTTTCCATGCTGAACGGGACGGGCACGGAGACGGCCAGGTAATGGTGCTCGTCGTACAGATAGCGCTCGCCGCCGAAGTAGCCGCGCTTCGATCCCTGGCACACGATCACGATGCCCGGGTCGTACAGCACCGGCGTGCGCGACAGCACGCGGTTCGAGCGCAGGATGCGCACGCTCGGCAGCGCCGTCAGGTTGTAGCCTTCGTCGGGCGCGAGCGCGCGCAGCAGCGTTACCAGGCGTTTCCGGTCGCGCGGGGACAGCGCGGGAGATCGGGCGGAGACGGGCGAGGGGATCATAGTTTTGTGCAAGAAAATCAGCGGAATCGGGCTTATTCGACGCAGTTCGTCAGACTAGTATGCACGCTTCGATCGACATTCGGGAGAAGCTCACATGGCATCCGGCAACATCATGCTCATTACCGGCGTCAGCAGCGGTTTCGGTCGCGCGCTGGCCCGGGAGGCGCTGGCCGCCGGCCACACGGTGGTCGGTACGGTGCGCAGCGCGCAGGCGGCGCGCGACTTCGAGGCGCTGTCCGCGCAGGCGGCCGTCGCGCGCGTGCTCGACGTGACCGACTTCGACCGCATCGACGGCGTCGTCGCGGACATCGAGGCGAACGTCGGGCCCATCGACGCGCTGGTGAACAACGCGGGTTACGGGCACGAAGGGATCATGGAGGAGGCGCCGCTCGACGAGATGCGCCGGCAGTTCGACGTGAACGTTTTCGGCGCGGTCGCGATGATGAAGGCCGTCGTGCCGTTCATGCGCGCGCGCCGGCGCGGCCGCATCCTGAACATCACGTCGATGGGCGGTCACATCACGATGCCGGGCATCGCGTACTACTGCGGCAGCAAGTTCGCGCTGGAAGGCATTTCCGAAACCCTCGGCAAGGAGCTCGAGCCGTTCGGCATCGCGGTGACGGCCGTGGCGCCGGGTTCGTTCCGCACGGACTGGGCCGGCCGCTCGATGGTGCGCACGCCGCGCTCGATTGCCGACTACGATGCGCTGTTCGATCCGATCCGCCGCGCGCGCGAGGAGAAAAGCGGCAAGCAGCCGGGCGACCCCGCGAAGGCCGCGCGGGCGATGCTCGCCGTGATGACGGCGGACCGTCCGCCCGCGCATCTGCTGCTCGGCAGCGACGCGCTGCGGCTCGTGCGGGACAAACTGTCGGCGCTGGACGACGAAATCCGCGCGTGGGAAGCCGTGACGGTGTCGACGGACGGCTGACGCGCGCGGCATCGTTCGTTTCCTGCCGGTGGATGATCGGGCCTCGCTGCGCGCGATGGCATCGAGGTTTCACAATAATGGCCGATAATGGCAACCGGCCCGCTCGCCACGTTCATCCACCTTACCGGAGCATCGCGATGCCATACGTCACCACGAAGGACAACGTCGATATTTTCTACAAGGATTGGGGTCCGAAAGATGCGCAGCCCGTCATGTTCCATCACGGCTGGCCGCTGTCCAGCGACGACTGGGATGCGCAACTGCTGTTCTTCGTCCAGAACGGCTATCGCGTGATCGCGCACGACCGGCGCGGCCATGGCCGCTCGGCGCAGGTCTGGGACGGCCACGACATGGATCATTACGCGGCGGATGCGTTCGCGGTGGTCGAAGCGCTCGACCTGTGCAATGCGGTGCACATCGGGCACTCGACGGGCGGCGGCGAAGTGGCGCGCTACGTCGCGAAGCACGGCGAGCCGGCCGGCCGCGTCGCGAAGGCGGTGCTGGTCAGCGCGGTGCCGCCGCTGATGCTCAAGACCGACTCGAACCCCGAGGGCTTGCCGCTCGCGGTGTTCGACGGCTTCCGGAAAGCGCTCGCCGACAATCGCGCGCAGTTCTTCCTCGACGTGCCGAGCGGCCCGTTCTACGGGTTCAACCGCGACGGCGCGACCGTGCACCAGGGCGTGATCCGCAACTGGTGGCGGCAGGGGATGGCAGGCAGCGCGAAGGCGCATTACGACGGCATCAAGGCGTTTTCGGAAACGGACCAGACCGACGACCTGAAGTCGATCTCCGTCCCGACGCTCGTGCTGCATGGCGAAGACGACCAGATCGTGCCGATCGCGGATTCCGCGCTGAAGTCGATCAAGCTGCTGAAGAACGGCACGCTGAAGACCTATCCGGGCTATTCGCACGGGATGCTGACGGTCAACGCGGACGTGCTCAACGCCGACCTGCTCGCGTTCGTGCGGGCATGACGGTGTCGGCGCCGGCCCGCTGCGGCGGGCGGCGCCGCGATCGTAGGGAAAGTGGTCCGGCCGCGCGTGGAAAGGGGCGCATCGTCCATTGGGTGCTTCACCCCAAATCGACGAAGCTCACGCCTGGATGCGCGAGGCGCGGCATCCGGCTGGCCAGGAACGCATGCAGTTCGCGTACCTGCGCGGCTTCGTCGTCGGCATCGCGAATCCGAAGGATCTGCTGTTCTTCGTTGCGTTCTTTCCGCAGTTCGTCGGCATCACGCCCGATTCGCGCGTGAGCCTCGCGATCCTCGCCGCGCTGTGGATCGCCGTCGATTTCACGGTCCTGACCGGCTACATGGCCGCGATCAACCATCCGGCGATTCATCGGAAGCGGCGATGGATCGTGACATCGTCGGCGCTTGCGCTGCTCGCGATCGCGCTCGTCGGGCTCGGCAGCACGCTCGCGAGCGCCGCATAGCGCATCGTCGATCGGCGTCACGCTTCGCTTGCGTCGCGCCGGCGCCCGCTAGCCATTGCGCAGGAACACGACGTAGCCGCGGAACCATGGACTCGATGCGAGATACGGCGGCGCGTCCCACTCGCCGCCCTGGATCACGCCGATGCGAAACGGCAGTTGCAGCCGCGCGACGCGCGGCAGATAGGCTGCATAATCGGGGATCGTGCTGCGGCCCTGGTAGGTCTGCACGACCACCTCGTCGACGATCCCCTTGAGCCGGTTGACCTGGTCGGTATCGATGCGGCTGCTCCAGTCGAGCAGCCCCGTGATGCTCAGCCGGCAATCGGCGGGCAAGGTCTCGCGCAACGTGCGCAGGAACGCGAGGTAATCCTGCAGGTGGCGCGTACCGGCATCGAAGTCGATCTGGATGCCGGCGATCGTGCGGCCCGACGCGCGCCAGCGTGCGAGCTGCGCGAGCATGATCTGCGTGACGCGCGGCGTCCAGCGCAGCGTATGCGCGCGATAGACGAGCCACACGTGCGCGTCGGGCGCGGGCGGCAGCGCGACGCCCTGCGCGATCGCGCGCACCTGCGACTCGTCCCGCGGCGACGCCTCGATCTGACCTTGCAGCACGTAGACGGCGCGCGCGCCGCGCACGACCGCCTGCGGCTTCACGCCCGCCCACAGCCAGAACGCATCGTACCGTGCAGCGTCGACGGTGCCGGCCAGCGCGCCGCGCGCGGCCAGCAGCAGCGCGATGCATGCGATGCGCTTCATGCGGCGCTCACCAGTAGTAGCGAAGCTTCCGCGCCCACGGGCTGTCCGGATAGGCGGTCTTCAGCGTGTCGAACCAGCGCTTGCGCGTGCTCTTCGAGACCTCCTTGCCGCCGCATTCGTTGGAGCCGCCCGGCGCGTAGCACCTGATCGCGCGATAGAACGCGTACGCGCGGTCGTTCGGGTTCGCCTGCGTATCGGCCATCACCGTCACGTAGCTCGACATCCGCTCGTACGGTTTGCCTGCGAACTGCGACGGCGCCGCGCCGAGCGTCGGCGGCACGCGCGTGGCGGCCGTGCTCGACGCGTTGCGGACCCACGACGGCACCGGATCGGTCTCGAGGCCGGGCACCGGCGGATGAAGTCGCACGAAATCGGCGAGGCAGTTCAGCCCTTTCGGATCGGCGGGATTCTGCTGCAGCGTCGCGGCGATGTCGCGCGCCGACGGGCACGTGTAGCCGTCTTCGTTTTTCGTGCCGGCTGCGATGAACGGCTTCAACGGATCGGCGGGCGTGCCGGACATCAGCGCCATGTCGGCGATGAAGTCCGCGTAGTGCGAACGCGTGAGCTCCTTGTACAGCAGCGTGTACAGCGCGGTGTCGCGCAGCGCGCCGCCGGTTGCCTGATTCCGCGCCTGCGCGCGCAGCAGGTCGGCATTGGCCGCGCGCTGCAGCAGCACCGCGCGGATCGCGACGTTCTGCACGGGCGAATCGTCGGCGAACGCATCGTTGACGAGCCCGGCCTGCTCCAGGTTGATCGCGAGCGCGAGTTCCAGCATTTCGCGCTGGAAGCGGAATTTCGCGAGCGGGATCAGGTCGCGCCACAGCTGGCGGGTCTGGTCGTTCCGGCCGCTGTCCTCCAGCGCGAACCCGCGCAGCGCCTGCTGGCTCAGACCGAAGTAGTCGAGCGGCACGGCGGGTGTTTGCGGCAGCAGCTCGAGCGCGGCATCCGGCTTGTGCCCGATCTGCACGTACCACGTTGCGAGCAGGTAGTCGTAGAGCGCGGGCGCGTTCGCGAAGCGCGGCTTCTGCGCTTGCAACTCGTCGAGCGTCATCGGCTTGCGGCTCGGATCGTTGCTGTCCGACGCACGCATGCGCAGCAGGTCGACGGTGGCGAGCACGGTCGGCGACTGGATCTGGCTCGCGTCGAATGCCGAGCCGAACAGCAGCTTGCTGTCGAGTTCGTTCGCCAGCTGCATCAGCGGCACGTTCGACGTCGCCGGCGACCAGTGCGCGAGCGCATGCCCGTACAGGTCGGCCTGCTGCGTGACGTTGCCGTCGAGCCACGCGACACGCCGCAACAGCCCGGTCGCGGACACCGCGTAGCGCCCCTTCGGATACACCTTCAGGTAGGTCCGGAATACCGTGTTCGCCGCGTCGAGCGACACCTTCGTCACGCGCGCGCGCGTCGGCGTCGGGCTGTCGTGGTCGAATGCGTTGGCCTGCGCGGCATTCAACTGCGCGCGCCCGGCCATGTAGAGGCCGGTTTCCTTCAGCCACGGGTCCGCGCTGTGCGATGCGTTCGCGAAGGCGCGGGTCGCGGCGAGGAAGTCGGCGCGGTAGAACGCGTTCGCGCCGTCGAGGTACGCGGCGAACTGCTGGCCGAGCGGCGACTTGACCGGCGGCTTCGTCCACGCGGCGCTCGCGCCGCCCGCGGCACAGTTCTGCTGCGCGATGTCGGCGCGCGCCGCGCGCAGGCGCGCAGCCTCGTCGGCGGGCAGACCGGCGGCGCTGCCCAGTGCGTCGTTGAATGCGTCCGTGCCCGCGCTCATGCCGCGGCAGATGCTGCCTTCGCCGTCCGCGTACCGGTTCGACGACGCATCGGCGTCCGCTGCGCCGCCGGTCTGGTCGGCCTCCTTCTGGCCGATATAGATCCATCCGGAGAAATCCATCGGGAACGGCACGACGATCCGCTCGACCCGCTCTTTCGCCGGGATGGTCTTCGGGTCCGGAAACACCTGCGCGACCTTGCCGCTGTCGGCCATCATCAGCATCGCGTTGACGCGCGTGTCGTTGGCGGGCATCAGCATCGGCACGTTGCCGCAGGAGTATGACGTTTGCCGGAGCGTGTTCGGCACGTAGCAGCCGTCGTCTCCGCTGGCATGGGCGGCCGGCATCCACAGCAGGCCGGTCGCCAGCGCGGCGAACAGGGTTCGGTGCAGCATCGGGTTTCTTCGCATTTTTCTTGTGTCGGGTAGGGGGGCCGCGACGGCCGGTTCTCTCAGGGGGCGCTTTGCCCCGGCGCGTATCGTACCTCACCGGCCGGCGCCGTCACGGCCGGCGTGGCCGGCATGGTGTCGGCCGGCCAGCGATGCGGAGGGCAGCCCCGTGAAATGGACATCCACCCGGTGTGGACGCAACGCGACCTTGAATCCGGATCGCTTGAACCGAGATGCAGCCGGCAGTAGCGGACGCCGACGATAGTTCGGGTTGCTTACAAACCGGGCGAGCAGCACGCGGGCGTCGCGCGCTCGTCACGACCGCGCATCACGCGCACACGCTGCTGGCGATGCCTCCGTCGTCCATCTCGTCGAGCGCGGCCCGCAAATCGTCGATGGCCACCATCAGTTCGCGGACCTGCCGCAACGACGGGTACTGATGCAGCACGGCGTGCCATTGCGGCAGGGTCAGCAGCGCGTGCCAGACGACGCCGAGGCCGTCCGGATCGGCATCCGGCTGCCGCGCGAGCGCGCTCGCGTATTCGAGGCTGGCCTGTGCCGACAGCAACTGCATCCGGCTCGCAGCGCCCAGCAGGCGCGGCGACGCGTCCGCGGACGCGTCGCAGCAATACAGCACCTCGCGTCGCAGCGCCGCTTCGTCGGTCGTCAACGCGTGCAGCGATGCGCCCTGCACGCGCACCGTGCCCTGGTGCGTCTCGAATGCATAGACCGTGTCGGGCGCCGCCTGCGCGAGCAGGTTCAGGCCGCGCAGCAGTCGCGGCAGGTCGGTCGTCGCGGCATCCGCGGAGGCTTTCGCTTCGACGAGAAAGCGCACGTTCCACGCGAGCGCCGGGTCGCCGCCGCGCGCGCGTTCGAGCAGGATCGCGTCCCATTCGGTTTTCGCGCGGTCGTGTCGGCCCGGGATCGACGAAGGCACACGCATCGACGTGACCACGCGGTAGGTGCGGTGCTCGTCCACCGCGTCGAGCCGGCGCGCCAGTGCGTCGAGCGCCTGCGCGGCCAGCGCTTCGACGGCCGCGCCGCGCTGCTGGGACGCCGCGCCTTGCGCGACGGCGGCCGTGCTGCCGACGAGCGGGCCCTGACGGACCCACAGCGCGCGGTAGCGACGGACGTCGTCGTCCGCGGCCAGCGCATCGAGTCGCAGCGTGCGTTCGAGCGCGGGGCTGTCCTTGAGCTTGACGATGTCCTGCTCGAACGCCGCGTCGGTCGCCATCTCGGGCAGCGCGAGCAGTTGCGCGAGCGCGGCATGCAGCTCGGCCCACGCCGCCGACGTCGCGGCCGCATGCAGGCGCGCGAGGCCGTCGCGTTGCCAGGCCTGTGCGCTGCGCTCGAGCTTGGCCGGGTGCGCGATCGCATTGACGGCCGCGTGGAGCGCGCGCCGGTCCTGCTCGGCGTGCGCGGACAACGACGCGTATTCGCGCACGTTCGGCGCATCGTGGCGCAGCACCGATGCCTGAAACGACGGGTCGCCGGATGACGGATCCATCGCGTCGCGGATCATCCGTGCGAGCGCATCGACGAAGCGCCGTCGCAGGTCCGCGCCGGGCGTGTGGCCGTCCGCCTGCATCCTGCGCGCTTCCTCGATCACGACCGCCAGTGCGGTGGCCGGATGCGTCGCGTCGGTCAGCGACGACGCGCGGTCGAGCGGCGGCAGCCGATAACGGCGCGCGACGGTGCGCAGGACGGCGTCGAGCAGGGCGGGCAGCGGTGTCAGCGACATGGCGGATTCGGGCGTGAAAGCAACGTGACCCGTTACGCGGTCAACGTCACCGACAGGCTGCCGAGCTCGCCGTAGCGGACCGTCAGCGCATCGCCGAGCGGCACCTCGATCGCCCCCGCGTACGAGCCGGTCGTCACGATCTGGCCGGCGCGCACCGCATCGCCGCGCGACGCGAGGAAGTTGACGAGCCACACCAGCGGCTTCAGCGGATCGCCGTCCGGATGACTGCCGTCGATCGTGCGGTTCAGCGCGCCTTCGAACGACAGCGCGAGCGTCGCGAGCGGCGCGTTCAAGCCGTCGGGCACGACCGGGCCGACGCACAGCCCCTGGTTGAATTGCCCGTCGGCCAGCAGCTCGAACTTCGACGCGCGCGCCGGCTCCGCATAGCGGCAGCCCAGTATCTCGAGCACGACGCGCACTTCCCGGATCGCCGCCCGCACGTCGCGTTCGTCGTACGGCTGCTCGCGCGCGGGCAGGTCGCGATCGAGCACGAACGCGATTTCCGGTTCGATCCGCACGATCGGCCCGCCGACGACACGGTACGGCGCATCGGCTTCGCCGATCGTCGACGCGAAGATCGGCGCGAGGATCACGCGATCGGGCGGCGGCAGCGCGCATTTCCATCCGCCGACGGGTTCGCCGAGCAGGTCGGCCACGCGCTGCTGGATCGCGAGCGCGGTGTCGATGTCGTCGGGGCGCAGTGCATCGGGCAACAGCGGGCCGGGCGAGCCGGCATGGCGGGCGGCGACGAGATGCTGGGCGGCGCCGTCCACGCGTTCGATAGTCGTTGTCATGTCGGTTGAGCGAGTTGAAAGTGGGGCCGGAAAAAAGGGCCGGACGAAAGTCGCACGTTCGATGATAGCGCCTTCGGCGCGATGGCTGCTCGAAAGCGCGTCGGCGCGCGCATGGCCGCCCCGGTTCGCGGCCTGGCCGACAACGCGAGCCCCCTTTCCGTCGTGCCGTTTTGCCGCATGTGCGGCCGCTGCCGCGCTTGACCGCCGTCAAGATTCGAACCCGCCGTCGGCCGATGATGGAGACATGGCCGGGCGCGACGGCGCGCGCGGCAACTCACCCCAGCGAGGTTCGCATGTACGAGAAGATCATGGTGGCCGTCGACGGCAGCGCTTCGTCGAAACAGGCACTGGCCGAGGCCGTGAAGGTGGCGCTGGCGGGCGATACGCACGTCAGCGTCGTGTACGTGGTCGACAAGTCGGCGCTGTTCACGTATGCCGGCCGTCTCGATCCGCACGCGCTCGTCGAGGAGATTCGCGACGACGGGCGCAAGGTGCTGCGCGAAGCCGAACGGATCGTCGCGCTGGCCGGCGCGAAAGGAGAAGCCGAACTCGTCGAGACCGAGAGCATCGGCGAGGACGTCGCGGAACGCCTGCAACGTTACGTGAAGGAGCGCGGGATCGATCTCGCGGTGGTCGGCACGCACGGGCGGCGCGGTATCCGGCGCGTGCTGCTCGGCAGCGTCGCAGAACGTTTCGTGCGCCGCGCGACGTGCCCGGTGCTGCTGATTCGTGGCGACGACGCCGACGAGCCGGCCGCCGCGGCCGCGGCATGACGTGGCGCGCACGATGATACGCCGCCAGTACCGGATCGTCGTCGCGGCTATCGCCGTGTTCGTGTCGCTCGTCGGCATGATGGCCGTCGTGACGGGCCTGCTGTTCGATGCGGCGACGGCGCTGCGCGGCGGCGCCGTTGCGTTGATCGTCGGCGTGGCCGGCTTCGTCGTGATGCTGAACCCGGGGCCGAAAGACGACGCGTGACCCGCACGGAAGCGGGGGCGGCGCGCGTCCGGGCCCGGTGTCGCGACGATCGACCCGATGCGCTTGCGCGATGCCCGGCGGGTTCAGGGCCGCGCATGCGCATCGTCCCGTTCGGGAGGGGGCGGGCGGCGTATCCGGCCGCGCGCGCTTCTGTCAAACTGGCGCCCATGAAACCGCGCCTCGCCTCACCGCTTTCCCCCGATTCCGCGCCTGCGCCCGCAGGTTTTCCCGACGCCGACGAACTGGCCGCGCTGCGCGCGTGGTACGCGGGCATGACCGTGCGCCAGGCCGTCGAGCGCTACCTGCCCGACCGGCTCGGCGACGGACGGTCGGCGCGCGGCGTGATCGGCGCCATTCGCCGGCGCCTCGTGCGCATCGCGCGGCAGGTGGGCCGCGCCGATCTCGCGGAACGGCTCGGCCATCCGGACGGCGAGCGTTTGCGGGAGGCGAAAGGGGCAACCGACGCGATCGGCCTGCTGCGTCATGCGCGCGCGCCGGTTCCGCAGATCGGCGACGACGTCGGCCTGTGGTTGCCGGCGCGCGCGGTCGCGGCATTGCGTGCACACGGGATCGCGACGCTCGCCGACCTGACCGTGCGGATTCCGCGCCGGCGCCAGTGGTGGCGTGCGATCGAGGGCCTCGGCATGGCCGGCGCGCGGCGCATCGAGGCGTTCTTCGCCGCGCATCCGGAGCTGACCGAACGCGCGCGTGCGCTGATCGCCGCGACGCCGCGCGGCAGCATCGTGCCGTGGGAGCAGCTGAAGCTGCCGCACGAAGTCGACGGCTCGGCCGGCACGTTCCGCGCGCCGCGCGCGACCAGCACGCTCGATGCGGACAACGATTACGCGGCCGTGCACGCGTGGCTGTCGCTGCACGAATCGGCCGCGACGCGGCGTGCGTACCGGAAGGAAGCCGAGCGGCTGATCCTGTGGGCGATCGTCGAGCGCGGCCGCGCGCTGTCGTCGCTGACGACCGAGGATGCGCTCGCGTATCGCGCATTCATCCGGCGGCCGACGCCGCACGAACGCTGGGTCGGCCCCGTGCGGCCGCGCGGCGCGCCCGACTGGCGGCCGTTCTCGGGTGCGTTGTCCGCGCGGTCCGCGGCGTACACGCTGTCGGTGCTCGGCGCGCTGTTCCGCTGGCTGATCGAGCAGCGCTACCTGCTCGCGAATCCGTTCGCCGGCGTGAAGGTGCGCGACACGCGCGGCGCGACTCCCCTCGATATGTCGCATGCGTTCACCGAAGGCGAGTGGCTGCTGGTTCGCACGATCGCCGACGGGCTCGAGTTCCGCAAGCGCACGGGCGACGCCGCGCCGCAGTCGGGCTGGACGCCGGCCGCCGCGCAACGGCTGCGCTTCATTCTCGATTTCGGCTATGCGACCGGGCTGCGCGCGAGCGAACTGGTTGGCGCGACGCTCGGCGACATCGAGACGGACGCGCACGGCGACGCGTGGCTGAAGGTGATCGGCAAGGGCAGCAAGGCCGCCCGCGTCGCGCTGCCGCCGCTCGCGCGCGCGGCGCTCGATCGCTATCTGGTCGCGCGCCGGTTGCCGGTCACGCCGGCGCGCTGGCGGCCCGCTACGCCGCTGATTCCGAGCCTCGCGGAAGACGACGCGGCCGCGATCACGAGCGTGCGGCTGTGGAAGGTGATGCAGCGTTTCTTCGCGCAGACGGCCGATAGCGTCGAGGCCGACCACCCGGCGCTCGCGCACAAGCTGCGCCAGGCGAGCCCGCACTGGATGCGGCATACGCATGCGACGCACGCGCTGGCGCGCGGCGCGGAGCTGACCACGGTGCGCGACAACCTGCGGCATGCGTCGATCTCGACGACGTCGATCTACCTGCATGGCGACGACGTGAAGCGGGCGCGGCAGATGTCGAGTGCGTTCGGCGCGGACAAGTAGGCGAGTCGGACGCTGCCGGCCGGCGCCGCGCACACGACGGCAGCGGTCGATGCTTGGGCGCGTTACGCGTGCGCGAATGCATGACGCACCGCAGCGTATCGGCAGACAAGACGGAACGGTCCGGCGCGCACGACGGTCATAAACTTTTTCATCGGGAGCGGCGGATGGCATCGAGCCAGAGCACGGTCGATTTCATCGTCGAGCAGATCGCGGCGGCCGGTACGGTATCGGCGCGCAAGATGTTCGGCGAATACGGCATCTATTGCGACGGCAGGATGGTCGCGCTCGTCTGCGACGACCGGCTGTTCGTCAAGCCGACGCCCGAAGGCCGCGCGTATCTCGGCGCGTGCGACGAAGCCCCGCCGTATCCGAGCGCGAAGCCGCATCTCGTCATCGCCGGCGATCGCTGGGACGAGCGCGAATGGCTGTCGACGCTGATCCGGATCACCGCCGCGCAATTGCCGCTGCCGGTGAAGCGCGGCCGATGACGAGCGAGTCGGATGCCGCGCCGCGCAGCCGGCAGGCGTATTCTGTGACACATGCGCGCGACCATCGTGCGCCAGGGAGTACCAACATGGAGACATCCGCAGCTTCGCGCGGCACGCGGCGTGCGCGCCGCGCCTGGCACGCGCTCGTCGCAGCCCTGTGTGTCGGCTGGAGCGCGCTGTCGTTCGGCGCGGAGGGCGCGAACGGCGCGGCCGCGCTGCTCGACCGCTACCGCAGCCTTGGCGCGCAACTGAAGGACAACGCGTTTCACCGGCCCCTGGTGCTCGAATCGTCGGAAGCGTCGTCGTCGCTGAAGGGCGACATCTATGCGGTCGTCGATTATCCGTTCGCGGTGGTGAACGGCCAGCTCGACGATCCCGCACGAGGCCCCGCGAACTGGTGCGCGGTGCTGATCCTGCACCTGAACACGAAGTACTGCCACGCAGCGAGCGGCGCCAACGGCGCGGTGCTCGACGTGAACCTCGGCCGCAAGATCGAGCAAAAGCTGTCGGACACCTATCGCGTGCAGTTCCGCTACCGCGTGGCGGCCGCGACGCCCGATTATTTCCAGGTCGACCTGACCGCCGACAGCGGCCCGATGGGCACGAAGGATTACCGGATCGCGCTCGAGGCCGTGCCGGTCGGCGCGTCGCGCACGTTCCTGCACCTCACGTATTCGTATGGCTTCGGCACGGTCGGCCGGATGGCGATGAAGACCTATCTCGCGACCGTCGGCAGCGACAAGGTCGGGTTCACGACCGTCGGCGCCGCGTCGGCCGCGCAGCCGCAGTACGTCGGCGGCGTGCGCGGGCTGCTCGAGCGCAACACGATGCGCTACTACCTCGCGATCGACACGTATCTCGCGACGCTCGACAAGCCGCTCGATGTGCGCCTCGCGCGCTGGTTCGACGCGACCGAGCAGTACCCGCAGCAACTGCACGAAGTGGAGCGCGGCGCGTATCTGCAGATGAAAACGCAGGAGGTGCAGCGGCAGCAGACGGCGCGATGACGGTGCAGCCCGCTCGCGCTCCCGGCATCAGTTCGACGCGCCGCCCACCGTGCGGATGCTGCGCCACTGCCCCTGGTCGACGCGGAACAACGTGTACGGCGGCTTGATCAGGTCGCCGCGCTCGTCGAAAGAGATCTTGCCGGTCACGCCGGTTACCGACACGCCCGGCAGGCTCGTGACGATCTTGCCTCGATCGAGCGAATCGGCCTTGTGGACCGCCGCGATCATCGCGAGCGCCGCGTCGTACGCGAACGGCGCGTACAGCTCGACGTCCTGGTTGAAGCGCGCCTTGTAGCGCTGGGCGAATGCGACGGCGGACGGCAGCTTGTCGAGCGCGGGGCCGGGCTCCAGATCCTGCGTGCCTTCGCCCGCGTTGCCGGCGATCTTCAGGAATGCATTGCTTTTCAGTGCGCCGGCGCCGAACAATTGTGCACGGATGCCGAGCGAGCGCATCTGCTTGACGAGCATCGCGCCCTGTTCGTCGAGCCCGCCGAAGAACAGCAGGTCGATGTTGTTGCTCTTCATCGTGGTCAGGATGCCGCGGAAGTCGACGGCCTTGTCGTTCGTGTATTCGCGGCCGACGATGGTGCCGTGCGCGTCCTTCACGCCTTTCTCGAACGCATCGGCGAGGCCCTGGCCGAACGCGGTGCGATCGTCGATGATGCCGATCCGCTTCGCCTTCAACTGCTCGACCGCGAAGCGGCCGGCCACCACGCCGCCAACGCCGTCGTGCCCCATCGTGCGGAACACGTTTTTGAAGCCTTGCATCGTCAGTTGCGGATTGGTCGAGCCGGGCGTGATCATCGCGATGTTCGCCTGCTTGTAGACGGCCGACGCCGGAATGCTGCAGCCCGAGTTGTAGTGGCCGATCACGCCGACCACACCGTCGTCGACGAGTTTCTGCGCAACCTGGATCGCGATGCGCGGATCGGCCTGGTCGTCCTGCACGTCGAGCACGAAGCGCACCGGCTTGCCGCCGATGGTCGGATGCTTCGCGTTTTCCTCGTCGAGTGCGAGCTGCGCGCCGTATTGCAGATCCTTGCCGACGCGCGCGACCGGCCCCGTCAGCGGACCGGCGAAGCCGATCCTGACGGTTTCCGGGTCTGCGGCGTGCGCGGCCCCCGCGACCGTGCCGATCGAGCAGACGGCCAGCCATGCCAGCCAGTGACGACGATTCATGATGCCTCTCCTTGCGTGGGTGGAAGTCGCGGCGCGCGTCGGAATCGCGCGGCCCGGTACGGTGTGAGGTCCAGCGGCGGTGCGCGCCGGGCGACGAGGTCGGCGACGAGCTGCCCGGTGACGCCGGCGAGCGTCACGCCGAGATGCTGATGACCGAATGCGTGGATCACGCGCGCACTGTCGCGTGCGCGGCCGATGACGGGCACGCCGTCGGGCAGCGTCGGCCGGAAGCCGAGCCAGCTGCGCGTCGGCGTGCCCAGCGACGGCACGGCTTCGCGCGCGGAACGCGTGAGCAGCGCGACGAGCGACGGGTTCATCGGTGCGTCGAAGCCGCCGAGTTCGACGGTGCCGGCCGCGCGCAGCCCTTCGTCGAGCGGCGTCATGTAGAAGCCGCGTTCGGCCCAGCCGACCGGCCGCGTGACGATCGGTTCGTGCGCGCCGAACTGCACGTGATAGCCGCGCTCGGTGTCGAGCGGCACCGCATCGCCGCACGCGGCCGCGAATTCGCGCGAGCGGGCGCCCGCGGCGACGACGACGTGATCGAACCCACGCACCGTGCCGGCCGCCTGCACGTTCACGCTGTCGCCGGCGGGCACGATCCGCTCGACGCGGACGCGTTCGAGCGTCGCGCCGGCGGCGGCGAGTTGCGCGAAGAGCTCGCCGAGAAAGCCGTGCGGATCGGAGAAGTGCCAACTGCCGACGAACAGCACGCCGCGCGTGAAGATCGGTGCGAGCGCGGGTTCGAGTGTGCGGATCGCGCTCGCGTCGAGCGTCTCGAACGGCACGCCGAGCCGGCGCCGCAGCGCGAGCGACGGTTGCGCGGCATCGAACGACGCCTGCCGGGCGTACAGGTACAGGCATTCGCGCGGCCGCACGAATGCCGCGAGCCGCGCCGACGCGAGCAGCGGCGCATAGCCGTCGGCTGCGCGCGACAACAGGGCGGCCAGTGCGCTCGCGCTGCGTGCGTGGCGCACGGGCGTCGATGCGAGCAGGAAACGCGCGAGCCACGGCGCGCCGTGCAGCAGATAGGGCCAGCGGATGCGCAGCGGGCTGTCGGCGCCGAACAGGAAGTGCGGCAGATTGCGGAATACGGACGGGCCGTTCACCGGCACGCAGCCGTACGGTGCGAACGTCGCGGCATTGCCGAACGACGCGCCTTCGCCGATGCCGGCCGGATCGAACAGCGTCACGCGATGCCCGTCTCGTTGCAGCCATGCCGCCGCGCCGAGCCCGATGAAGCCTGCACCCACGATGGCGATCTTCGCCATGACGCTTCCCCTTGGGTCCACATGATTCACACAAAGATGCGATCAAGAATCACACAGTAATTTTTTGTGTGCAATAAAAAAGAAATTGTGTGGTGTCGGCGTTTACCCGGTTTCAATACGTTGATTCTGCAGACTTTTCCGTAAGCGTTTGACGGGGTGGGGATGTCATATATAATCGCTGGGCAAGTCAAAACGGCAGACAAACGTTTTTTGTGTGGTCACGGGCGACAAATGGCATCGGACAAACTTTCCGGCGAGCGCGACGGCGGCCTGCCGACGCAGGCGAAGCGGCCGACTTATGTCGAGGTCTCGAGCTCGATCGAGGCGGAAATCCGCAACGGCACGTATCCGCCGGGCAGCCGCCTGCCGCCGCAGCGCCAGCTCGCGACCGAGCTCGGCATCAACGTGTCGACGGTGTCGCGTGCGTACAAGGAGCTGCAACTGCGCGGCCTCGTGATCGGCAGCAAGCGGCGCGGCTCGCTCGTCACCGGCGGTGCGATGCCGAGCATCGAGCCGGCCCGCGCGTCGCTCGCGGCCGGCAACGGCGCGATCGACCTGACCGTCAACCGGCCGGCCACCGGCGAATTTCTCGCGAGCCTCGCGCAGACGTTCGGCACGCTGCCGAATGACCCGCGTTTCGCCGCGTTGCAGGAATACCAGCCGCCGCAGGGGCCCGACTGGGCGCGCGCGGCCGGCGCGCAGTGGCTTGCCGCGCCCGGTTTCACGCCGTCGCGCGACCAGGTGGTCGTCACGAGCGGCGCGCAGCACGGGTTGTATGCGGTGCTGAACAGCCTGATCGGCACCGATGGCGTGATCGTTGCCGATCGCCTCACGTACTACGGCCTGAAGGCGCTTGCGCCGGTGTTCCAGTTCGAGATCGTCAGCGCGGCGGCGGACGACGACGGCCTGCTGCCCGACGAGATCGAGCGGATCTGCCAGCGCATGCCGGTCAAGGCGATCTTCGTCGTGCCGAACCTGCAGAACCCGACCGTGACGACGATGAGCCTCGCGCGCCGGATGGCGCTCGTGGACATCGCGCGGCGCCATCACGTGACGATCATCGAGGACGACGTGTACGGCCCGCTCGTGCGCGACCGGCTGCCGGCGATCGCGGGGCTGTGCCCGGAGCTGACGTTCCATCTCGGCGCGACGTCGAAGATCCTTGCGCCGGGGCTGCGCCTCGGTTACCTGAGCTGTCCGCGCGACAGCGTCGCCCTGTGCGCGGAAGCCGTGCGCACCACCGCATGGATGCCGGCGCCCGCGTCGATGCTGATCGCGACGCTGTGGATCGAGGACGGCACGGCCGCGCGGATCATGGCCGCGCAACTCGCGGAGATTCGTGCGCGCGTCGATCTGGCGCGGGAACTGCTGCCGGCCGGGCAGTTGAAGTCCGACCCCGCCTGCATGTTCGTGTGGCTGCGGCTGCCGCCCCCATGGCGCGCGGACGATTTCGCCGCGAATGCGAAGGCGCGCGGCGTGATCGTGATGCCGTCGTCGACCTTCGCGGTCGACCGCGCGGAGATCGAGCACGGCGTGCGCATCAACCTCGCGTGCCCGGCCACGCGCGACGAACTCGTCAACGGGCTGCGGATCCTGTCCGGCACGCTGAAGGACCGGCCGCGCGCGCTGTTCGGGTCGATCTGACGGCGCCGCTCAATCGAGCAACCCCGCGACGACGTCGACGATCCGTTGCAGCAGCGCTTCGTCGTAAGGCAGCCACGGCGCCGCGCGCAGCGGCGACGGCGGCGACGGCGGCGGCGCGGTCGTCGCATCGACGGGTTCGCCGTCGCGCGTCACGCGGCCGGTCGCGCAATGCACCGACCATGCGCCCACGCGCACGTGGCGTTCGTCGATCGTCATTCTTCCTTGCGCGATCGCGTCGGCGAACACGAGCGACAGCACGTGCTTGCGATGCCGCGCCATCACGCCGAGCGGCAGATCGGACAACCGGTTCAGGCGCTGCTGGCGCTCGGATTCGAGATCGCGCAGGCGGACGGGGTCCGCCGCGAGCGTAGCGGTGGCCGCACGTGTCGCATCGTCGTCGAGCGCGAACGCGGACACGCTGACGAGCAGGTCGACCGCACGCGCCACTTCGGAGAACACCACACGATCGATTTCGCCGATCGGCAGCGGCAGCCAGCGTGCGCCGTGTCGGCGTTCGAAGTGCAGCCGGCGCGACGTACCGTGGCTTTCCGAACCCGGATAGAGCCGCGCATCGACGACGAAGGTCGCGCGCACGTCGCCGAATTCGCGGACGAGCGCATCGTCGTACGCGCGGATCGACCAGCCTTCGCGGCGCGCAACGCCGAGCAGCGGCCGGCTCGACAGCACGTGACCTTCGAACATCGCGGAATCGCTGGCCGACGCGTCGCCGTCGCTCGGCACGTAGTACTCGCGGAACGCCTGCCTGACCGGTTGCCGCAGCGTGCGGCCGACGATCGCGCGCTGCCACGCGAGCCGTTCGGCCGCGTCGGCCAGCAGCGGGTGCCATAGCCGGATCTCGCAGTCGTCGGCGATCTCGCACGCTTGGTCGGCCGCATCGCGCAGCACGACCTTGCCTTTGGCGATATCGGGGATGAATGATTGCGTCGAACCGTCGCCGTTTTGTGCCCGCCAGATCATCCGCGCCGCGAACGCGGCGCCGGCCGGCGCGTCGACGAGCCGCTCGCGCCATTCGGCGTGGCCGAGCGTCATCAGCTGCCAGAAACCGGCCTCCATGCACGTGGCGAGCATCGCGAGTTGCTTCTTGTCGGGCTTCGCATCGAGCGTCATCCGCAGCGCGGTGCGCGGCCGTTCGCCGAGTGCGCGTTCGGCCGGCTTCAGGTTGCGCGCGAGTTTCTTCTGCACGCCCGCGTGACGGACGACGGCCAGCGCGTCGCGCAGCGCGCGCACGCCCTCGGGCGTCGGGATCGTCTCGATCGCATGGCCGAGCGCGATGGCGAGCGATTGCGACGGCGCGGTTTTCGCGGCCGTCGGCGCAACGCATACGCCCGTCAGCAGCGGCCCGATCAGCGGGCGCAGCCATGCTTCGTCGCGATACGCGGCCACGCGCGCGGCGCGTGACAGAACTTGCGCGTCGTCGGTCGTGAACGCGCGATCGGCTTCGTAGGGCACGGTGCCGGCATGCAGCGCGGCGATCTGTTGCGCGGCTTCGGTCAGCGCGTCGCGCGCGAACGCGACGTACGCGGCCTCTTGCGCGAGCGTCACGGCCGGATCGCTGAGGTCGAGCCACAGCCGCTTCGGCGCGAAATAGCCGTCGTTCGTCGCAGCCAGTGCGAGCAGCGCGGCCGCGCCGAGCTCGGGCAACACGTCGAGTTCGCGCACGCGAAACGGCGAATCGGCCAGCGCCTGCGCATAGGCGTCGCGCCGCGCCGAGAAGTCGCGGCGGCCCGCGAACCAGTCGAGCGCATACGCGGCATAGGCGGAGGCCGCGCGCAACCCGCCTTCTTCCGGTTCGCCGGCGATCCGCGCGAGTTCGGCCTGCAGCGCAGCCGACGGCAGCGCGTCGAGGCACGGCAGATCCTCGAGCGCGCGTTTCCAACCGCCGGCCGGAATGGCGCCAAACAGTTCGAGCGCCGCATCGGCGTCGATGAGCGGCACGAGGCCGAGCGCATCGATCTGCCGGTGCAACGTGCGCGCGAATTCGGCGCGCGGATCGCCGAACGCCTGGTCGCGCACCAGGATCTCGTGCTCGACACGCCGCAACGCCGGCCAGATGGCGCCGAGCGTGGGCGCGTCGAGCGCCGACAGGTCGATGGGCGCGTCGATGGCGCTTGCGTGGGCGGTGGCGTCGGTCAGCCGCGCGATGAGTCGCGCAACGAGGGCGCGATCAGTCATGTGTGCGCTCCCGGTCCGCTGCGGCGTTCCGGCGCGACTTCTTCCGTGCCGGTCCCGCGACGCGTATCGCGCCGCCGAGGCCGGCTGCCGATTCGATCGTGTACTGCATGGTCTGCTCTCATCGTGAAAACCTGCGGGGCGCACAGTATTGCACTCTGCTTGATCCGATCGCGCGGTGGCCCGTGCGGCGGGCCTCCCGGGCGCGTCCGGCGCCGTCGCGCCAGCTGGCCAACCGGCCGTCCGCCATTTCATAAGACGTACAGTTTTCCCGCGATACGCGATTTGCGCCGAACTGTACTCTTGTTCGCGCGCTCGATGTGTGTACTCGCCGCCAACTGTTCTTCTCTTAAGATCCAATCATCAAGTGCACAGTGCCGCAGATCCAGGTGGTCCGGACCCCTGCCGGCGCATCTTCAAGAGAGAGCCAGTGCGATGGAAAAGGCAAAACCGGAGGGAAAGATCAGGAATCACGACGGCCCGATCGGCGGGCGAAACACGTGCGACGCGTGCGTATCGGACGCACACGGCGGCGCGGCGCGGCTGCGCATGCCGGCGGGAGACGCACGATGAAACTCTATGAAAAGCTCGCGGACGACATCGAGCGCCTGATCCGCCAGGGCGTGTATCGGCACGGCGACCGGATTCCATCGGTGCGGCAGGCGAGCCAGCAGCACCGGATCAGCATCACGACCGTGCTGCACGCGTATCTGCTGCTGGAGAGCCGCGGGCTGCTCGAAAGCCGGCCGCAGTCGGGCTATTTCGTGAACCTGCGGCGCGACGACAGCCATGCGCCGGTTCGCGAACTGCGGCCGTCGAAGCCGATCGCGATCTCGTCGTCGGTCGACGTGAGCCGGCTCGTGCTGTCGACGCTGCGCTCGATCGGCACGGACGACGCGGTGCCGCTCGGCTCGCCGTATCCGGACCCGAGCCCGTTTCCGTTCGAGAAGCTGAATCGCTACGCGTACGCGGCCGGCCGCGACAAATCGCTGTGGGGCGTGACCGACGGATTGCCGCCGGGCCACCCGCGGCTGATCCGGCAGATCGCGCGCCGCTACCTGGAAAACGGGATGTCGGTGGATCCGAACGAAATCATCGTGACGGTCGGTGCGACGGAGGCGATCAACCTGTGCCTGCAGGCGGTCGCGAAGCCGGGCGACACGATCGCGGTGGAGTCGCCGACGTTCTACGCGATGCTGCACGCGATCGAGCGGATGGGGATGAAGGCGATCGAAGTGGCCACGCATCCGGAATACGGGATCGACATCGCGGCGCTGGCCGCGATCGCGAAATCGCAGCCGATCGCCGCGTGCATGGTGATGCCGAACTTCCAGAACCCGCTGGGCTTCCAGATGCCGGACGAGCGCAAGCGCGAACTGGTTGAGTTCGCAACCAAAGCCGGGATGCCGATCATCGAGAACGGCGTGTACAACGAACTGTATTTCGGCGACACGCATCCGAGTTCGCTGAAGTCGTACGACCGCAGCGGGATCGTGCTGCATTGTTCGTCGTTCTCGAAGAGCCTGACGGCCGCGTACCGGATCGGTTGGGCGCTGCCGGGGCGCTATCGCGATCAGGTCGAAAAACTCAAATTCCTGAACACGCTCGCGACGCCGTCGTTGCCGCAGCTCGCGATCGCGGAGTTTCTCGAGCGCGACGGCTACGAGCATCACCTGCGGCGCTTGCGCAAGGCGTATGCGCAGCAGGCGAACCTGATGCGTGCGATGGTGTCGCGGTTCTTTCCGGAGGGCACGCGCATGTCGAGCCCGGCGGGCGGTTACGTGCTGTGGGTCGAACTGCCCGCGCAGGTCGATGCGATGCGGTTGTACCAGCTCGCGCTGGAGCAGGGGATCACGATCGGGCCGGGCTACATGTTCTCGATCACCGACAACTACCGGAACTTCATCCGGCTGAACTACAGCAGCCCGTGGTCGCCGGAAATCGAGCAGGCGGTGATCGCGGTCGGGAAGCTGGCTGCGGCGTGCATGCGGTGAACGGGCGAGCGACGTGGATCGCGGGCGGCGGGCCCTGCCGCGTGCGATTCATGTCGTTCAACCCCAACCGGTTGCCGAAAACGACCGTGCGGCCGATCGCAGCCAACTGCAGAAGGCGTCGATTTGGGGCCGCGCGGTGGCCGCACGTGTCGTCAGCAGGTGGTAGCTGTAAGGCCCCCGCACCGGGTTGCCCGGCGCAATGGCCAACAGCCCCTGCCTGACCGCATCGGCGGCGAGGACGTCCGACGCCACGGCCACGCCCTGGCCCGCGATCGCGGCATCGAGCGTCAGATAGGTGTGCGAAAAGCTCGGCCCCTGTCGCAAACGCGCCGTGCTCGCGTGCACGTCCTGCATCCGGCACCAGCGCACCCAGTCCACCTGCTCCGGAATGCGGGCCTCGTATTCGTCGTGCAGCAGGGTTGCACGCAGCACGTCGTCCACGGTGCGCAACGGCTTGCATAGCGACGGTTGGCCGACCGCGAGGAACGTCTCCGACATCAGCGTTTGCGCGACGAGCCCCGGATAGGGGCCCGGACCCAGGCGGATCGCCACGTCCACGCGCTCGCGGCTGAAGTCGACGGCGGGTACCGAAGCCAGCAGGCGCACCTCGATATCGGGATGCAGCCGCCGGAACTCGCCCAGGCGCGGCATCAGCCAACGCGTGACGAACGACGGCATCGCGGTGACCGTGACCTCCGGCGAATCCGCGGCTTGCCGGATGCCGAGCGACGCGCGCTCGAGCTCGTCCATCAAGCGCTCGATTTCGACGAAGTAGCGCCGTCCGATTTCCGTCAACTGGACGGACCGGGCGCCGCGCATGAACAACGGCGTGCCCAGCCACTCCTCCAGCAGCCGCACCTGATGTCCCACTGCACCGGAAGTGACGCATAGCTCGTCCCCCGCACGGGCGAAGCCGCCATGGCGCGCAGCGGCCTCGAATGCGCGCACGGAGAGCAGGGGCGGAAGTTGTCGTGGCATGACTCAATCAAATTGCGGCTCAGTGTGGAAACGTTTGATTTGTTGCGCGGGAAATGCGTGCTTAATCTGGAAGCCTTCTGTCACGAGGCTCAGAAATAGTGGGCCATGCCATTTCCGGAGTCAACATGGATCTCAGCATTCACGGCGAGCCGAATCCCGCGCTCGCGCCGTCGTTTCGAAAGGTGCTCGTGCCCTGGGCGGTCCAGGGCGGGCTCAATCCGCCGGTCATCACGCATGCGCACGGATGCTACTTCTACGATACGAACGGCAAGCGTTACCTGGACCTCACCAGCGGTTATGTCGCGGTGTCGTTGGGTCATGGCCATCCGAAGGTGGTGCAGGCGATCCAGGCGCAGGCCGCGCGCATGTGCTCGGTCGCGCCCAGCTACTTCAACGACGTGCGCGCCGAATACGCGGAGCTGCTGAACAGCGTTTCGCCGTGGCCGGAGGGGCTGCGCGTGCATTTCACCAGCGGCGGTGCCGAAGCGAACGACGACGCGGTGAAGATCGCGCGGCTGGTGACACGCCGGCCCAAGGTGCTGACCGCCTATCGGTCGTATCACGGCGGCACCCTCGGCGCGAGCGCGATGACGGGTGTGGACCGCTGGCGCGATCCGTTCCCGGCGCTGCCGGGCATGGTGAAGTTCTTCGCGCCGTACCCGTACCGCAGCCCGTTCCATACGTCGGAGCCGGCCGAGGAGACCCGCCGCGCGCTCGATCACCTGGCGCGCATCCTTTCGCATGAAGGCGCACAAAACGTGGCCGCGATCCTGATGGAGCCGATGACCGGATCCAGCGGTGTCGTCGTCTACCCGCCGGGCTATCTCGAAGGCGTTCGCGACCTGTGCGACCGGCACGGCATCCTGCTGATCTTCGACGAGATCATGACGGGCTTCGGGCGCACGGGCGCATCGTTCTGCGCCGAGCGCGTCGGTGTATTGCCGGACCTGATTTCGTTCGCGAAGGGGGCCAGCGCGTCGTACACGCCGCTCGGCGGTGTCCTGGTGCGCGAAGGCGTGGCCCGCTACTTCGATACGGAGCTCTTCGATGTGGGCCATACGCATGCGGGCCACGTGCTGGCGGTCGCCGGCGGCCTCGCGGCGCTGAAGGTCTATCTGGAAGAGGGCCTGTTCGAGCGGGCGCGCGAGATCGAGGGCTGGCTGCGCGACGGTCTCGGCGAGTTGGCGGAGCGTCATCCGTCGATCGGCGACGTGCGGGGCATGGGCGCCCAGTTCGGCATCGAGCTGGTGCGCGATCGCGACACCCGGGAGCCGCTCGTCGAGTGGCACCACCCGGCGGGAGCGGCGCCGATGCGCGTGTTCTATGGTGAGCTGCTGAAGCGTGGCGTCCATGCGTACGGGCGCTACAACGTGGTGATCGTGACGCCGCCGCTCGTCATCTCGCGCACGGAGCTGGACGAGGGGCTCGACGCGCTTGATGCGGCGTTGACGGTGTTGGAGGCTGGGCGATGACCTGCGTGGACTTTTCGTATCGCGAAGCGGGTGGCGTGGCAACGCATGGTGCGCAACGTGCCGCGCAGTTTGCCGTCGGGCGACGTGAGCGCGCTCGAGAATCCGGCTGCGCCTGTCGCATGGCAGGCGCAGCCGATCAGGGCGCGGCATCACGGATCGACGTCGAGACCGGCGTTGCGCGGGGTGACGTCATCCACCCGTCACCGGCGGAAAGAACGCGACCTCGCTATCCTCCCGCACGACGAATTCCCCGGTCACCATTTCGAGGTTTACGGCCGCGCGCACGGGGCGGTCCATCCGCAGCGCGTCGGCGCTGCGCGCGTCGCGGGCGGCCAGCGTGCCGCGCAGTGCGTCGACGGTGAGTTCGTGCGCATCGATCTCGACGGTTTCCTCGTCGAGCGCCAGTTGTTCGCGAATGCTCGCGAAGTATTTGATCGTCAGTTTCATCGAGTTGTCTCGGGCAGGAGCGGCGGAATCGGAAAACGCGAAGCGAACGCGGTCAGCCCCAGCGCCGCATCGCCTGGTCGTCGTGCGCCTTCGCCTCGACCCAGCCGGATTCGCCGTCGTGCCGGATCTCCTTCTTCCAGAACGGCGCATGGGTCTTCAGGAAATCCATCAGGAATTCGCACGCATCGAACGCGGACGCACGATGCGCGGCGGCGACCACGACGAGCACGACGGGCTGGCCGAGCGGAATGCGGCCGACGCGGTGCACGATCCTGATCGCTTCGAGCCGCCAGCGCGCAGTCGCTTCCTCGACGATGCTCCACAGCGCCTGTTCGGTCATCGTCGGGTAGTGCTCGACTTCCAGTGCGACGACGTCGTCGACGTCGCCTTCCTTGCGCACGACCCCCAGAAAATTCACGACCGCGCCGACATTCGGATTGCGAACGATCGGCGCAAGCTCCGCGCCCGCGTCGATCGGCGCATGCTGCACGCGCACTTCGAATCCGGCGGCAATCGCGGGCGCCGATTCGGGATGCGGGGCGGTTGCATCGACGGGCGGCGTGCTGCCGGCACGCAGCGGATCGTCCGGTAGCCCGGCGCGGGATTCGGTGAAGGTCGTCATGACAGGTTCTCCAGTGGGCGGCGCATCCTGTGTCGCGCGGCGGCCCGTCAGCCGCCGACGAGCGACATGCGCACGGTCGGATAGGTCTTGCCCGGCGCGCGGGCCGGCCGTGCGGCCCGGCGCTCGGAATAGCGGTCGTCGCGCTGCGTCCAGCATGCGCGCACGGCGGCGGCGAGATCGCCGGTCGAGGCCGCATCGCCGAGCCACGGCCGCAGGTCGGTGCCTTGCATCGCGAACAGGCACGTATACAACTGGCCGTCGGCCGACACGCGGGCGCGCGAGCAGGTACCGCAAAACGGATGCGACACGCTCGCGATGAAGCCGACTTCACCCGCGCCGTCGATGTGCGCGCAACGGATCGCGGTGGCGTCGTGCCCCGGTTCGCCGACCAGCACGAGCGGGTAGTGTGCGTCGATCAGCTCGCGCATCCGCGCGGCCGGCACGACTTTGTCGCCGGACCAGAAGCTTGCGCCGCCGACATCCATGTATTCGATGAAACGCACGGCCACGCCCGTGTGCCGGAAGTGCCGCACGAGCGGCAGGATCTGGTCGTCGTTGACGCCGCGCTCGATCACCGCGTTGACCTTCACCGGCGCGAGCCCGGCCGCATGCGCGGCCTCGATGCCGGCCAGCACGCGCGATACCGGCACGTCGGCGTCGCTCATCCGGCGGAACACCGTGTCGTCGAGCGCATCGAGGCTCACGGTCACGCGCGACAGGCCCGCATCGCGCAACGCGCGCGCCTTCGCGGCGAGCAGCGAGCCGTTGGTCGTCAGCGCGATTTCGACGGGCTTGCCGTCGACGGTCGTCAGCGCGGCAAGCCGTTCGATCAGCGCTTCGAGATGGCGGCGCAGCAGCGGCTCGCCGCCCGTGATGCGGATCTTCTCGACGCCGAGCGACGTGAAGGCGCGCGCGATCTTTTCCAGTTGCGCGAACGACAAGCGTTCGGACGACGGCATGAACGCGTAGTCCGCGCCGAAACTTTCGCGCGGCATGCAGTAGCCGCAGCGGAAATTGCACTGGTCGATGACCGACAGGCGCAGGTCGCGCAACGGACGGCCGAGCGTGTCGGACGGCCGGGAGAAAGCGCCGGGCGATGCGTCGCCGGACGAAGCGGCGGCGGCCGGCGCGGCGGAAACGATGGCATTCACGATCGGGTCGTCGGCCTGCATGAAGTAAGCGGAGGGGCATCGCCGCTCGGCCGTGCGGGTGCCGACGGGTCGGCGCACAGGTCGTGACGAGCCTCATCGTGAGCATAGTCCGGCGGGTTTTCCCGGCAGAGACACAATCGTGCCCGAATGGCAGGAATACAGTTCGCCGCGCGGGACGCGCGACAGGCGCGACGAACGGCGCGAAGGCGTCGCGCCGGGCGGGTAGTCGGCGTCGCGCTCATGCGAGCCAGTGCGCGAATTCGTAGTACGGAACCGCGTCGCCGCGCGCGAGGGTGCGCCCGGCCGGCAGCCGCGCGAGCCCGCTGGCCAGCACGAGCGACGCCAGCGTGCCGGCGCCTTGCTGGCGCAACGTATCGAGCACGGGCGCGCCGTCGGCACCCACCGTACGGCGCACGCGCACGAAGCGCTCGCGCTGCGCATCCGGCTCGAAACCGGTGTCGATCGGCAGCGACGGCACGATCGGCACGCACGCGTCGCGCCCCTGCAGGCGGCGGATCAGCGGCGCGACGAACAGCGCGAACGTCGTCATCGCGGCGCCCGGATTGCCGGGCAGCAGCACCACTGGCCGCGTATCGAGCCGCGCGAGCGCGACCGGCTTGCCGGGCTTCATGCGCACGCCGGCGACGATGAACGACGCGCCGAGCGCGGCCAGCGCGGGACGCAGCAGGTCCTTGTCGCCGACCGACGCGCCGCCGACGCAGATCACGAGGTCGCAGTGCGCGTGCAGGTCGCGCAGTGCCCGATCGACGGCGGCCGCCGTATCGGCGGCGTGCATGCGCATCGCGACGTCGGCGCCGGTGCCCGCGACCAGCGCGGCGAGCATGGGTGCGTTGCTGTTGTAGATCTGCTGAGGCGCACGCGGCTCGCCGCATGCGACCAGTTCATCGCCGGTCGTCAGGATGCCGACGCGCAGCGTCGCGCGTACGTCGATCCGCGCCATCCCTTGCGCGGCGGCCACGCCGACGTGCATCGCACCCATCCGCACGCCGGCCGGCACGAGCCGGTCGCCGGCGCGCACTTCCTCGCCGCGGCGGCGGATGTGCGACCCGCTGCGTTGGGGCGCGTCGAACGTGACGCCGCCGTCCCGTTCGTGCGCATGCTCCTGCATCACGACGGTGTCGGCGCCGGGCGGAATCAGGCTGCCGGTGAAGATGCGTGCGGCCGTGCGCGGCGCCAGCGGCGCCGGCATGTCGCCGGCATAACAGCGCTGCGCGACCCGCAGCGGTTCGCCGTGCGCGAGGTCGGCGTACCGCACGGCGTAGCCGTCCATCGCGCTCTGGTCGGCCGGCGGCTGGTCGAGCAACGCGGTCAGCGGCGCGGCCAGCACATGGCCGGCCGCCTGCGCGATGGGCACGGACGCGACGGCCTCGAGCGGCGCGAATGCGCCGGCGAATTGCTGCTGCGCGGCATCGAAATCGAACAGGTGTTTCATGACGAGTGGGCCGGGTGCGCCGGTGCGGGCGCCGGTGGGTCGAGGTGAACGGCGGCGGGCGACACGTATTCGACGAAGCCGTCGTTGCGGCAGAAACCGAGCAGCCGCACGCCGGCTGCGCGGGCGACGTCGATCGCGAGCGACGTCGGCGCGGAGATCGTCGCGAGCATCGGGATGCCGACCCGCGCGGCCTTGCGCACCAGTTCGTAGCTCGCGCGGCTCGACAGGAACACGAAACCCGCGCGCAGGTCGGCACGGCGGCGTGCGAGCCGCCCGATCAGCTTGTCGAGCGCGTTGTGACGGCCGACGTCCTCGAACACGTCGAGCACCGTGCCGTCGCGGTCGCACCACGCGGCCGCGTGGATGCCGCCCGTCTCGCGCATCAGCGTCTGCCGGGCCGGCAACGCACGCGCGGCGCGCGCGATCGCGTCGGCGCCGATGTCCGCGGCCGTGCCGGCGGCCGCGATCCGCGGCGGCTGCAGGTCGAGCTGCGCGATGCTTTCGATGCCGCACACGCCGCAGCCCGTGCGGCCGGCCAGCGCGCGGCGGTGCGCCTTCAGCGCCATGAACGCCTGCTGCGACACGGTGAGCCGCACTTCGGCGCTGCCGGGCCGGCATTCGCTTTCGACGTCGAAGACGTCCGACGCGCGCTCGACGATGCCTTCGCTCAGCGCGAAGCCGAGGCCGAACGCGTCGAGATCGATCGGCGTCGCCATCATGACCGTGTGCGCGATGCCGTTGAACACGAGTGCAACCGGGGTTTCGTCGACGACGCGATCGACGGTGTCGCACGCGTCGCCGGCACGATGGCGCGTCACCTGACACGCGGTGCTGCCGGTCGGATCGTCGCGGTGGGTCATGCAGGTTTCTCCAGGCGGGGCGGCCGGCGGGCCGGCCGGGTACGGCGCATGCGCCGAACGACGGGAATCGATGCCGCCGGGCGGGCGCCGAAGGGCGCGCGGCCGCCACGGCAGGCGTTGCATCACATGTTAAGCGGGGTGAACAGTGCGCCGCAGGCACAGCGCCGCCACGCGGAAAGCAGTACAGCTGACCGTCCCGCGGGCACGGAACATGTTTTCCGTGCACACATCTTCGGCGGCGCCAGCAGCACAGTTTCAGCGCACGTTCGAGTGATTGCGAGTATCGTTGCAAACGCGATATCGTCATTCACGCTTCGATGCCATGCGGGTGACTGTTTGTGTTCGCATGTGTTGTCGCCAAGTCGTCGCGCGATTTCCTGCTTCGGGCGTACGTCCTCACAACCACGAGCAAATTACGGTCATGGAAATCTTCGATGCGTTCCATCTCGCCCGATTGCAATTCGCATTCACGGTGTCGTTCCACATCGTGTTCCCCGCGATCAGCATCGGCATGGCGAGCTTCCTGGCGGTGCTGGAATGGCGCTATCTCGTCACCGGCGACGCCGCCTACAAATCCATGTTCCAGTTCTGGTCGAAGATCTTCGCGATCGGCTTCGGGATGGGCGTGGTCTCCGGCGTCGTGATGGCGTACGAGTTCGGCACCAACTGGGCCGGATTCTCGCGCGTCGCGGGCAACATCACGGGGCCGCTGCTCACGTACGAAGTCCTGACGGCGTTCTTCCTCGAAGCCGGCTTCCTCGGTGTGATGCTGTTCGGCTGGCAGCGCGTCAGCCCCCGCGCGCACTTCTTCGCGACGCTGATGGTCGCGGTCGGCACGCTGATCTCGACGTTCTGGATTCTCGCGTCGAACAGCTTCATGCAGACGCCGCAAGGCTACAGGATCGAGAACGGCCTCGTCGTGCCGGTCGACTGGTTCAAGGTCATCTTCAATCCGTCGTTCCCTTACCGTCTCGTGCACATGACGATCGCGGCGTTCATCGTCGCGGGCTTCATCGTCGCCGCGTGCGGCGCGTGGCATCTGCTGAAGGGGCGCCGCGACGAGCCGGTGAAGCGCAGCTTCTCGATGGCGCTGTGGATGCTGCTGGTGCTCGCGCCGATCCAGATCGCCGTCGGCGACGCGCACGGGTTGAACACGCGCGAATACCAGCCGGCGAAGATCGCGGCGATCGAGGGACTGTGGGAAACCGAGAAGGGCGGCACCGCGCTGAACCTCGTCGGGCTGCCCGACATGCAGGCTGAAACCACGCGCTATGCGATCCAGGTGCCGCACCTCGGCAGCCTGATCCTCACGCACAGCTGGGACGGCGAGATTCGCGGGCTGAAGGAATTCCCGCCGCAGGACCGCCCGTATTCGCCGATCGTCTTCTGGACGTTCCGGATCATGGCCGGCCTCGGGATGCTGATGCTGCTGACCGCGCTGCTCGGGCTGCTGCTGAGAAAGGGCGGGCGCCTGTACGAGACGCGTTGGTTCCAGTGGTTCGTGGTGGCGATGGGGCCGTCGGGCATCGTCGCGTTGCTCGCCGGCTGGATCACGACCGAGGTCGGGCGCCAGCCGTGGACCGTCTACGGCGTGCTGCGCACCGTCGATTCGGTCGCGCCGCTCAGCGCGCAACAGGTCGGCGTGTCGCTGCTGATCTTCGTGGTCGTGTATTTCCTGGTATTCGGAACGGGGATCTACTACATGATGAAACTGATGAAGCGCGGGCCGGCTGCCCAGGCCGGCTACATCGAGCTGCACCGGCATCCGGGGCTGCGCAAGAGCGCGCTGTCCACGCCGCTGAACGTCACCGAGGCGGAGTAACCATGCACATCGATCTTCCTGTCGTCTGGGCCGCGATCATCGGCCTCGGCGTATTCATCTACGTGATGCTGGACGGCTTCGATCTCGGCATCGGGCTGCTGTTTCCGTTCTTCGACGCGAAGGCCGAGCGCCAGGTGATGCTCGACACCGTCGCGCCGGTGTGGGACGGCAACGAGACGTTTCTCGTGCTCGGCGGCGCGGGCCTCTACGGCGCGTTCCCGGTCGTGTATTCGACGCTGCTGCCGGCCAACTACCTGCCGCTGATCCTGATGGTGGTCGGGCTGATTTTTCGCGGCGCGGCGTTCGAGTTGCGCGCGAAGGCCAATCGTACGCAGCATCTGTGGGATCTCGCGTTCATCGGCGGCTCCGCGCTCGCCGCGTTCTGCCAGGGGATCACGCTCGGTTCGCTGCTGCAGGGCATCCGGATCGTGAACAACCAGTTCGCGGGCGGACCGTTCGACTGGCTGTCGCCGTTCAGCCTGTTTTGCGGGATCGGCGTGCTCGTCACCTATGCGACGCTCGGCTGCGGCTGGCTGATCCTGAAGGTCGACGGCGAACTGCAGCGCAAGATGCGGCTGCTGATGAAGCCGCTCACGGGCGTGCTGCTCGCGGTGATGGGCGTGGTCAGCCTGTGGACCGTGATCGGGCTGCCGGCCGTCGCGCACCGCTGGTTCGGCAGCGGCAACCTCGGCTGGTTTCTGCCGGTGCCGATCCTCGTCGTCGCATGCGTATGGGGCATCTTCCGCTCGGTGAAGCGCGCGCACGAGGCCACGCCGTTCCTGCTGACGCTCGCGCTCGTGTTCCTCGGTTACACCGGGCTCGTGATCAGCATCTGGCCGAACATCGTGCCGCCGTCGCTGACGATCTGGGACGCGTCGTCGAGCCATTCGAGCCAGTTGTTCGCGCTCGTCGGCACCGTGATCGTGCTGCCGATCATCCTCGTGTACAACGCGATGCAGTACCGCGTGTTCCGCGGCAAGGTGCGCGAGGGCGACATCGGCTATCACTGAGCGGCAAGCAGCGTGACGCGGCGCGGCGCGCGCGTATCATCACGCGCAGCGCGGCGCCCGCCCCGGCATCCGACCGAACAGCGGCCCGCCACGCGCGGGCCGTTGCGCATCGGGTGCGGGCGCAACGGGTTGCGTATTCCTTCGGCAGTCGAGAAAACATCATGATCGTCAGACCACGACAGAACTGGCTCCGGATGCTGTTCGTATGGAACGGCTCCGTGCTGCAATCGATCATTCCGCAGCTCGTGTTCATGGCGATCGTCAGCACGCTGGCGGTCTTCACGAACGGGCGCATCTTCGGCGAGAAGATTCCGCTCAACACCGCGCCGTTCACGCTGTTCGGGCTCGCGCTCGCGATCTTCCTCGGGTTTCGCAACAACGCGAGCTTCGAGCGCTTCAAGGAGGCGCGGCATCTGTGGGGCAACCTGCTGATCGCCGCACGCGCGGTGACGTCGCAACTGCATCGCTACCTGCCCGACAGCGTGAGCGACGCCGAGCGCAACCGGCTTGCCGATCTGCTGATCGCGCTCGCGTATGCGTTGAAACATCAACTGCGTCATACCGATCCGACCGAAGACCTGCTGCGCATTCTCGGGGCGGAGCGCACGGCCGCGCTCGGCGGCAAATGCTACAAGCCGGTCGCGATCCTCGACGAACTGCGTGGCGGCATCGTCCGTGCACTGGGGCGCGCGCCCGGCAGCGAAGCGACCTGCTGGATGTTCGAGACGCAACTCGACGAGCTCGGCAAGTCGGTCGGTGGTTGCGAGCGCATCCTGTCGACGCCGATCCCGTTTTCGTACAGCGTGCTGCTCCATCGCACCGTGTACGCGTATTGCGTGCTGCTGCCGTTCGGGCTCGTCGATTCGACGGAGTTCTTCACGCCGCTGATCTGCGTGTTCATTTCCTACACGCTGATCGCGCTCGAAGCGATTGCGAACGAAGTGGCCGAGCCGTTCGGCCTCGCGCCGAATGCGCTCGCGCTCGATGCGATGACGCGCACGATCGAGCGGTCGGTGCTCGAACTCGGCGATCGGCCGATGCCCGAGGAGTTCGTGCCGGCGTCGACGTATCAGATCACGTAGACGGCGCGGTCGGTAGTGTAGTCGTCGGTAAGGTTGCTCGGCCGGATCGACGACGGGTGTGTAGACTCGTGCTCGTTCAATGGAGCCAACACCATGCAACTGCTCGATCACGTGTCGATCGGTGTGCCGGATATCGACCGGGCACGCCCCTTCTACGATGCCGTCATGGCTGCGCTGGGCGCGACCAAGGTCTATGACCGGCCCAATGCGCTCGGCTATGGCGAACGTTGCAGCGCGAACGACCCTGCATCGACTTTTCTGGCGGTGTATCTGGATCCCGCCGAAGTCGGGACGAGCAAGCGGCACTGGTGTTTCAAGGCTGCTTCCCGCGAGCAGGTGCATGCGTTTTTCGAGGCTGGCTTGTCCACGGGCGGACAGTCCGACGGCGCCCCCGGCTTGCGGCCGCAGTACCACGGCGACTACTACGCGGCTTTTCTGGTCGATCCGGCCGGCAACCGGATCGAGGCCGTGTGTCACGTGGCGGCGCCGGAGCGCGAGCGGCCGTGACGGTGCCGCTCAATCGAAATACGTCAACCCCATCGCCCCCTTCACCTCCGCGAGCGTTGCGCCCGCCACTTCTCGTGCATGTAGCGTGCCGCGCTTCAGGATCGCCATCACTTCGGTCTTGTCGGCCTCGAACTCGCGGCGGCGCGCGCGGATCGGCTCGATCAGCGCCTGCAGCCGCTCGTTCAGCACGCGCTTGACGACGCTATCGCCGAGGCCGCCGCGGCGATAGTGGGCCTTCAGCTCGTCGACCTTCGCCACGTCCGGCTCGAACGCATCGAGGAACGTGAACACGACGTTGCCTTCGACCTGGCCCGGGTCGCTCACGCGCAGGTGATTCGGATCCGTGTACATGTCCTTCACGGCCTGTGCGATCTCGTCAGGCGTCGAGCCGAGCGTGATCGCGTTGCCGAGCGACTTGCTCATCTTCGCCTTGCCGTCGATGCCCGGCAGCCGCGTGACCGACGACAGCACGGCCTCGCACTCGACCAGCACCGGCCGATCGACGGTCGCGTTGAAGCGGCGCACGAGTTCGTTGGTCTGCTCGATCATCGGCAACTGATCGTCGCCGACCGGCACATGGGTCGCCTTGAACGCGGTGATGTCCGCCGCCTGGCTCACCGGGTAGGTCAGGAAGCCGGCCGGGATGTCGCGCTCGAACCCGCGCAGGCGGATTTCTTCCTTGATGGTCGGATTGCGTTCGAGGCGCGCGACCGTGACGAGGTTGAGCAGGTATTGCGACAGCTCGGCGAGTTCGGGCACCTGCGACTGCACGACGATCGTCGAGATCGCCGGATCGATGCCGACGGCGAGGTAGTCGAGCGCGACCTCGATCACGTTGTCGGTCACGCGCTGGCGGCGGCCCATGTTGTCGGTGAGCGCCTGCGTATCGGCGAGCAGCAGGAATTGCCGCGCTTCGTGCTGCATCTGCACGCGGGCGCGCAGCGAGCCGATGTAGTGGCCGAGGTGCAGCGGGCCGGTCGTGCGGTCGCCGGTGAGGATGGTCGGGCGGGTGGGTTGCGTCATGGTCGTCGTGGGCTCCGGGTTGTCGAAGCCGCCAGCGATGACGTCAGCGCAGAAACGCCAATGCCGCCATCGCTGGCGGCATCACGTTTGGGACATGCAAAAGGAAACGGGCCGCCTGGGTCAGGCGCGCCACCAGCAATGTGCGATCGGCGGGGTGGGTCGGGTTTCCATCGCGCAAGTATAGCGCAGTGCGTGGGCGGACGCGTACGTCAGCGGATCACCGATTCCATCGCGAGGTAGGCGGTTTCCGCGGACGGCCACAGCAGGTACAGCAGGCCGGCCATCAGCAGCAATGCGCCGGCACGGACGAACGGCGTGCGGTCTTTGTCGCGTGGGGGACGGGTGGGCTGCTTCGATTTCTTCATGCTTGCAGGCGCGGGGCGCGCCACTCCAACGGTTACTGCAACGGGTCGCGAGGAGGCGAGCCGGAGTGTTGCGGGTTCTACGGGGATAAACACGTGGTGCGCCGTTTGATCACGCAATCGATACGTGCGTTGGTTCGGCGCGCGACGATCCAGGGAGGATCGGCCATGGTGTGCGACACGCATGCTATCAGCTTGGCTGCCAGCTGACCGTAAAGAATTGTCGGGCAATGGGCGGGGCGGTATGTGCCGGGATATGGAGGCGTTTACCGTCGCTCACCCGAAAGAACGTAAAAAATTAATAAAATCAATGAATTGATATTTAATTGTTGAAGGGGTCGGATTGACCGATTGTGTGCGCCGCGGTCACGCCATGGACGCCGATGAGACCCATGGCGTTCTCTGCGGCTTCGGTCGAGTGATTGCGCGCTGTTTAGCATGGTGCGATTGTCTTCGTGTGAACGTTGCATTTAGAATCGGTGACCAAACAACCAAGCGCGCAGGTGACTCGGCGATCTGAGAGCGCCGTTTCCGAATGCCCATCTATAAGTGAACGTGACCGAAATGCTGCGCGCCTTCGTTGGCACGCTCGATCAGAACAAACGTGCGATCCGGTTTCATTGGGGCCGTCACCAGGATGCGCTGGCGCATGTCCTGGTACCACAGAGCATCGATTTGACGGAGGGTCTCTGTGTCGGCCTCGAAGGGCACCTGACCTGCTTGTCGTCACGCCCGGATCTGCCGCTCTCTGCATTTTTGGGGTTGCCGCTTTCGGTGCAACTGATGACGGATCGAGGCAAGCCATATCCGATCAACGGGATCATCACGGATGTCCGCGCCGGTCAATCGGACGGTTCCCTCACGTGCGTGCAACTGACATTGAGAGATGCGCTGGGTATTCTCGATCAGCGGATCAACAGCAGAACGTTTCGTTCGATGAGTGTCCCGGACATTCTGGAGACGCTGCTGCACGAATGGCAGCAACGCAGCTCCGCGTTGGCGCAGGCTTTCGATTTCGAACTCGTGCTGGATCGAAATCAGTATCCAAAGCGCGAGCAGACGCGCCAGGCGGGCGAATCGGATGCGGCGTTCATTCGCCGGTTGTGTCGACGCGACGGCATTTTCTGGTACGCCCGGGCAGGCAAGCATGACGGTGCGGCCACGGACACGCCGGTCCATACGCTCGTGTTCTGTGACGATCCGACGAAGCTGCCGCAGGCGGCGGCAGGCCAAGTGCCTTACCACCGCGGTACGCAGTCGCGGGAGCGTGACTCGGTCACGCTATGGTCCACGGCCCGTGCACTGACGCCCGGAAGCGTGCGGCGCGCCAGTTGGGATTACAAGACCGGCAGGATGGCGCAGTCCGAACAGGAGACGATCGTCGATCACGGCGAGGCAGGCAACGATCTCGCGAAGCTGCTGGCCGACTCGGTCATCGACGTTCCGCATGCGGCGGACTCGGATGCCGACCACGAGCGTCTGGCGAAGGCTCGCATTCTGGCACATGAGCATCGCGCCGAATGCGTGCATGCGTCGAGCGACGTCCGGGATGTCTCGCCGGGTTTCTGGTTCACGCTGCGTGGGCATCCGGAGCTCGATACCCGGCCCGAGGAGCAGCGGCAGTTCGTCGTTACCAGCTTGCACCACCGGGCCACCAACAATTTTTCGAAGGCGCTCGACGAGCGAGCCCAGGCGCTGTTTGCCGCGAGTCGCTGGAGTTTCGACGCGTTGCCGGTCGAAGAGGGTACCGGGGTTCGCTACGAGAACACATTCATTTGCGTGCGCCGCGGTGTGCCGCTGACGCCAGCGTACGATCCGCGCGTCGATTTGCCGGCTGTGCATCCGTTTACCGCGAAAGTGGTTGGCCAAGCCGGCGAGGAAGTGCACTGCGACGAATTGGGGCGCATCAAGGTGCAGATTCTCGGTTTGCGCGGGGACGATCATGCCCACGCGCAAGGTGCCGGCACCAGCGGAACCGAGCGGGACAGCGCGTGGGTGAGATGGGTCAGCCCCTGGGCCGGCCCGAACTACGGCATGGACATGCTGCCGCGCGCGGGAATGGAGGTGCTGATCGACCATTTGCACGGCGACCCCGACAAGATGGTCGTGACCGGGGTGCTGCACGGCGGTCCCAACATGCCGACCACGTTCAGCCACACCGGTTCGCTTCCGGGCAATCGCTATCTATCCGGCATCAAGACCAAGGAGATCAAGGCGGATCGCTACAACCAGCTGCGTTTCGACGATACGCCCGGCCAGATCAGCAGCCAGCTTGCCAGCGAACACACCTATACCCAGCTGAACCTGGGCTACCTGACGGAGCCTCGTAACGATGGCAAAGGGGCGCCTCGTGGCGACGGTTTGGAGGCCAGAACCGATGCCCAGGCGGTCATTCGCGCCGCGAAGGGCGTCTACGTGACCGCGCAGCAGCAGGGGCGTGCCGAAGGCAAGATGCTTGAACGTACGGCATTGCAGACGTTGATCGAACAATTGCAGGAACTGGTACGGAACCTCGGCGATGCGTCCGCTGCGAACGACGCTGACAATACCGACCTCGCACGCATCGAGAAGATCACATCGCAGATCAAGGGCTGGGATGCTGGCAGCAACGTTGACCAGGGCGGCGGCGGCTCCGGCGGCGCGCCGATGGTGGCAATCGAGGGGCCGGCCGGCGTGACCGTCGCGAGCCAGGACGCCATGGTGCTCGGGGCGCAGACCAACATCGATGCAGTGAGTGCCGGCAACACGCAAATCAGCGCGGGGCGCCGCCTGTTGATGCGCGTCGGAGACTGGATGAGCGCGTTCGCGGCCAAGGGAATGACGCTGGTCACGGCAGACGGGAAGCTGCGGATCGAGGCGCACAAGGAGGATGTGGTGGTGAAGGCCGCCAAGCGCATCATCCTGGAGGCAGGCGAAGAAATCGTGTTCCGCTCGCCGAAGGTCAATACCCAGGCGAGCGACGAAGCGTCGATCAACGGCGGGTCGAGCTACAGCCAGTGGAATGGCGGCGGCGTTGTGCATGGCACGAGCGGCGTATGGCGCGAACATGCGGCGTCGCACAGTCTCGTCGGGCCGGACAACAAGGCTGTGAAAGCGCCCGATCCCCTGACCTTCAAGGAGTTGGAGCAACAGGACAGCCTCGCGGTAGTGCTCCGTTCCCACCCGAACGATGGCCGGCCGCTTGCCTATGAGCCGTACACGCTTTACAAGGGAGCGGCCAAGATTGCGGACGGCGTGACCGACGAGCATGGTCAACTGATCATCGCGAATCACCAGAAGGGTACGTCTTCCTATACGGTCAAGCTGCACAATGGGCACGAGATCGAGGTGCCCGTGATGGAAGGAGGGTTGAGCGACGACGATCAACTGGCCGCACAGGGATGGCGGGCGGTCGACGGCGATCCGGAATCGCGCCAGCGCCACGCAGAGGGCTGACCGACGATTTGCTGCAGTTTTCGACGAGAAACGTGATGTCCGATACCAATACCCAAAACAAATCGAAGGCGCCGGTCGATGTCTGCAAGCGTCAGACGGTCGCTAGTGCGCAGTGGTTTCTGGAAAAGCAGGCGGACTACTACGCGCCGCCTTATGAAAAGAATAATCTCGACGTATTCATTTGCGGCGAGGACGCATTCATGCAGATTGCAGCCGACTTGAAGGCCGCCAAGCATAGTGTCGAAATCATTTGCTGGGGTTTCGACCCGGGCATGGAACTGATCCGCAAGGGCACGGTTTGGCCGCGAGGAGATACCTGGGGCGGTCTGCTGCGCGATGTAGCCGCCGGGAAATTCAACAACGGCAAGCCGGTGCAAGTGCGTTTGCTCTCGTGGTATGGCTTCATCGGTAGTCTCGGTTCGAACAATATGCCGGGCCACAGCAGCGGTCGTTTGAACTATGAAGAAAAGATGGCCATGATGGTCGGCGCCGCGGGTGGCATCTATTTGCCAACCGACAAGCCACCTCAACCGCAGACGCCTCAGGAGCGACGTGAGGACTTCAATGCGCGGTGGTACGACGATGCGTTTGCCGGGCGATTCCCCACCCTGTCGGTTCGTACCCGAGATGGCAATAGCAAAGCGGTTCACGAAAGTCTGGCGGGCGAGCCGGGTAAACGCGATTTCACGGAAGTGTTGGGTCTGGAGAAAGTGGCCACGGATCACCAGAAGACCATTCTGATTGACTACGAGTACGATGGCGGTGCGCACGCAGTAGGCTATGTAATGGGCTTGAACAGCGTGACCGACTATTGGGACACACAGCAACACCTTTTCTTCGATCCACGTCGCGGTGAGTCATGGGAGGGGGCGAACGACGCTCAACCGGGTCTGAAGCCTTTCCAGGATTACGCTAGCCGTATTAGAGGTGAAGCGTTGGTGGCGGTGAGCAAGAACTTCACCGACGCGTGGAATCGCGCCAAGGGCAAGGGTGCGAATATCTCGAGAACGCACGATTTCAAAAAAGTACCGGCGGGCCTGACGCGGAATCTCGGTACGCCGTGTCAACGGGCGCAAGTCGTCCGAACGCAGCCCGAAGAAAAGGACAAATCCATCAAGGCGTTGTACGAGCAGGCGACGTCCTTTGCAAGAAGCTATATCTACGTCGAGAATCAGTATTTTCAATATACGGAATGGCCGAATAAGCTGAAGGAGTGGCGAACCGAGTTCCTTGCGTGCAGCCAGTCAGCCGGACGGAAGCCGTCGGACATACCGAACCTGCACGTGATGGTTGTCATTCCGACACCCGAGCGGATACAAATGGTGCCGCGTACGCACGATACGGTTAAGGTTCTGGGGCACGGTACCTCCATGCCTAATCAGGACAAGGCAGTCGAGGATGAGCTCGCCCGCAACCGGCGGCAGCAAACGGAGTGGGACGCCTATGTCAAGCGGCAGAAGGCGAGCGGCGGGAGAATCGATCCCGATCTTTACCCGGCACCGCTTTCGCCCGCGGCGCAAAGCGCCAAGGACCTTGGCGATAAGGCGTCTCTTGCTAAATCGCTCGATCAAATGGGCATTCGCACGCTGGTGGGTAGCCTGTGGGCCTTCGACCGCAATTGGCGCAATTCCAAGTTGAATACCGAGACGGCGAAGCAGCAGGCTGATTGGGATGAATATGTGAAGAAGCAGCAAGCCAAGGGCGAATTGCCCGATCCGGACCGAGCGCCGATGCTGCCGCTGTCGGCACAGTTGATTGCGGCCCGGTACAGAGAAATCTATATCCACAGCAAGTTGCTGCTGATAGACGATAGTTTCTTCACGCTCGGTAGCGCCAACCTGAATTTACGGAGCATGGCGGTTGATGCGGAGATCAATGTGGGCAGTGATGATCGTGCCAAGAGTACCGATTTGCGTAAGCGGGTTTGGAAGCTTCATACCGGCGGCAAACATGATGGTGGCGACGGTAGTCCCGATGCAATCAAGGAAACATTCATGAAGTGGCAGAAGCTCATGGATTCGAACGTCATGCAAAGAAAGAGAGGTCTGGATCTGTCGGGCTTCCTGATGGCGTTCCAAGACGAGCGCACGTCAAGCGTTCGGCTGGCTTAATGCGCGTCCCAATCATGCGAGTTTTGATGAGTTCTACAACGTCCAAGCGTTTGCGCCTGGCGGGCGCGTTTTCTCTTTCTTTGTTTTTTGCATGTACGGCCTGCTCGATGAACGATTCCCTGCCGCGAAATATGTCGCTCGACGCTTTCAATCCACATCGCGAATCGTTTGATTGCGTGCACGAAGCTGCCGTGGTTCCGCCTGTTGATCCGGAGGCCGATCGCTGGAATCAGCAGGCGATGAAAATGACGAGCGCGTTGCTGTGGCCAAACCAGCGTGATTATGCGGGTGCCGTCGCGCTGTGGACCAAGGCTGCCGAGCGCAAGCACTGGAAAGCCATGCTGAACCTTGCAAATGCCTATGCTCAGGGGCTGGGTGTCGACCGCAACAGTGAGCGTGCCGTGCAGATCACCGAGCAGGCGATGAAACTGGGTATTCCTGCTGCCTACGATCTGATGGGGACTTATTACATGAACGGGGTTGGGGTAAAGCAGGATTCCAGCCGTGCGTTCGCATTCTGGCAACTTGCTGCGGACAAAGGCAGCCCGAGCGCCATGGCTTATTTGGGTAGCAAGCTTGACGCAGTCTACGACGACCCGAAGTCGGGCTTCTGGGGAAATCGAAAGGTTGCACTCAAAATGCTTGAATGCGGTTTCGCTCAAGGTAATGGAGATGCAGCATATGCTCTCGGAACAACGCTCGTCGGTTCCGATAAATCGCTCGGTGAAGACAACGCGCAAGCCCTCAAGGTTCTGCATGAAGGCGTGAAATACGGGAGTGCCAAGAGCGCGGCGTATCTGTTCGGTGCGTTTGACGACGGCGATCCCGTGGTCGGCAATGTGAAGGATCGTGCCCGTGCCGAGCGCTACAGTGTCCTTGCCGATCGTCTCGAGCGCGACCCCGACCTGCGTCTGCCGAATCTGGACAAGGTCGTGCCGCTACCGCCCACCAAGCTGCCCAAGTGGGATGGCAACAAGGAGATGTTGATCGACGCGGCGAAGGCGGTGACGTCCATGCCGGTGTCGCCGGTCAAACCCGCGGCGCATCCCGCGTCTCTGCGTACGGGGCGCGCCTATGTGCCCGACGGCTATATGCTGCCGGAGAGGCCGCAGGTCGCCGTTCCTCCACAGGCGGAAACGACGGCCGCTCCTGTCGGTGGTTACTGGCTCGCTCAACTGAAATATCCGACCACCGAACGCCATTTCGCATGGAATGCGGCTCAGGTACCGATGCATTACCGGAACGAGGAACTGTTCGATCGGAGCCGCCCCGGTTTGATGCCCGAGGACGGTCGGATCTTCTTCCACTATGTCGGGGATGCGATTCCGATGCCTGTGCAGCCGGTGGAATCGCATCCGCGTGTGACGCAGGGTATTGCGCGCGTCGCCGAATTTCCCGACCCGGCCATCCGGTGTCGCGGCACACGCACGTGCCCGGTGACGGGCATCTGGCAGGCCGGTGTGGCAGACGATCATCATCGGGCGGCCACGTTCAATCAGTGGTATCGCCAGGCCTACGTGTTGCAGGGTGATGCGTTCCCCGACCCACGGGCCATGCATCTGGACGTATCGCCGGCGGACGTGACGTGGACGTGGTGGAACGAAGCCAATCACCTTGGATTCGCGAAGCTGCCTCAGGTCAGCGTCGGCAACCCTTCCGAGAACGCTTGACGGAGCAGAGATGCGTAAATCGACGATTGCCGCTACGGTGTGTGTCGGAGGGCTGATCCTGGCTGCCTGGGGCGCGATTGCAACAATGGGGGCCGTGGCGCAGATCAGCGGAGGTAGCTACGGTTCGCACGATGTAAGCGATTTCGCGATCGAGAACTTCCTGTTTCTCGGTCCGCTGCTTGCGTTGGGTGGTCTGGTCGCATGGTTCGCCAGCCGAGATTCGGCAACATCCGACGACGATGGTGATGAGCAACCGTCGGGCAAGGATGAGCGCAATCCGGCTGCTCCCGCGCACCGGGACGCAGGCCAATGAGCAGTGCCGAAATAATCCACAAGCACGATCAGTGGCGCAAGGGCGTGGGCGGCATGCCTGCGGGACTGTCTGGTCAGGCGGACAGCTCTGCCTATGCCGGCCTCGATCTGGGTCTCGCGCAATTTGTCGGTAGCAGTTTCAGCGGCAGCAGTTTCACCGGAACGTCATTCCGGCAGGCCGGCTGGACGGGTTGCCGGTTCTCGGCGTGCACGTTCACCGGTTGCGATTTTGCGGAGATTGCGATTTCCGGATGCACATTCGTTGATTGCAGCTTCAACGACGCTGCTTTTCAGGGCAGCGCTTTCAACGACGTGAAATTTCTCGGATGCAAGTGGAACGGTGTCAGGTTCGACGGCAACACGTGGCATTCGGTGCAGGTACTGAACTGTACCGGCACCACGATTGAAGCTCACGGCCTCAAGGGGCTCGACGTCGACTTCACCGGAAGCTATTTCGAGCATCTGGCCTTCGAGGATACGGAAATCAACGGCGGGCATTGAGTCGAGATTGCCTTCGTTGCGGGTTTCGTCGACGTAGCGGCAAGTCGGCCCGCGATGGTTACTCTCTGCGTACTCGGTCGCGTACCGCAGCGCTACTGAAAATGGCGCTCCGTCGGATCAGCGTGCGCGCATGCTTGGCACCATCCCCAAACCGCCCGATCTCGGCTCGTCGATACCAGAAAAAAACATCATTCCGCGTAAAGAAGCATGCCAGCGATCGGGTGCAGCCGCCCGCCGATCGCCCGCCGCAACGCGCTTGTGCGTACCAAAGGTGTCCGTTCAATGTCGCTAAGGGGGCAGGTGGACTGATTTGGGTTCCTGATACTTGAAAGAATTGTCGGGAACAGTCGCGGCCGCGCGTGTGCTGCCCGCCCGCTCGAACGGCATGTAGTTCGACCAATGCGCGCCTTCTCGCGCGTCCGGACGCCGGCGACCTCGGAATCCTCGCGCACGCCGCCCGCCCGCGGTGCCGACCGACTTCACAGCCCCCTCGCACGGTTCGTCCCTGCAACGGTCCCGCCGAAATTTCCGGCCGGGCCGTCGCACATCCCTTTCCCGGAGAACCCCATGCGATATCCCTTGCAGCATACCGACCAGCCCGTCGTCGCGCGGCGCCCATCCGAACCGGAACCTCACGCACCCGCGCCGCGGGCGAATCTCGAGGAGGTATGAGCCATGAGCAACGACACACTCGCCCCCCTGCTGCGCCAGATCGCGGAGAAGCGCCTGGGCCGGTCGCTCGAGCCGGGCGATGAACAGGCATTGCTCGCGCGGCTGTCGAGCGGGCAGGGGAACCCGTCGGCGCCCGCCGCTGGTCCGGCCACGCAGGCGAGCGCCGCGAAGCCACCCTTGCCGCAGTTGAAAACCCGGCGCGAAGCGCGCGAACAGATCAAGCATTTTCTGCAGCTCAACCAGCAAAAGGCGTACGAGAAGATGCGCGGCATCCTGCAGACGATCGACATGCAGAACGAGACGACCCTCGGCATGCTGGCATCGGAACAGCAGAAGGTGTCGGGCGTACTCGATGCCCACACACCGAACGACGACGCGCAGGCCTCCGGCGCGGCGGAGATCCAGGACAGCACGCGCGAGGCGCTGATGATGATCGGGGAACAGCTAACGGGCCTGATTCGGCAGGAAATCGAAACCTGCTTCCGCCAATACGGCGATGCGCTCGCCGAACGGCTTGCCGAAGGGCTTGCCGAACGGCTCGCCGTCAGGCTCGACGCGATGGAGGACAGGTTGCGAACCATCGGCGCCGATCCGGCCGAACCGTCCGAACCCGCCGCCGCCGTTCACGATACGCCCGGCCCAGCGTCCATGGAGTAGCACGCGGGTCATGCGGCCGAACGCGGAACCGGCCGGCCCCATGTGCGACCTCTCAACTACGTGAACCAAGGAGCTACAAATGGCTGATACGTGTCAAGTGTGCCAGGTCAATCCCGCGATTACCGACGCGGTCACACAGGTCAACGTCAAGGTGGTCGCGGAAGCGCCGGCAATGGCGATGGGCTCGCTGTACCAGGCCCAGAGCCACTCGCTCAGCATCCTGTTCGAGAACGCGGTGCAGCAGCAGTCGCAGGCCGCGATCCAGTCGCAAACGTCGACGAACGTGGGGACGATGCAGCTCTACACGATCGGGCCGGAAAGCGCGGGCGCGGCCGCCACGGAGATCGGCGCGAACGGGATCATTTCCATTCTGGCCGACGTGATCGCGATCGGGAAGGCAGTGACCAAGCAGTAAGGCCTCATCGCAGCGCCGCGGTCGAGCGGCGGCGCAGGCGGCACGCGCCGCCGATACCGCCGCCGCGCCGCGGAGTCGCAGCATGACCGCCGGTGCCTGACCCACGGTGCCGTGCGGTGTTCCGGAGCAAACGACGGAGCGGGCAGAGCCGATTCGATGCGGTGTCCGCTCGACAACCAGGAGAAATACGATGCCGAATGACGCAAACGACCAGAAGGACCCCTGCAAGACTTGTACGGTCAACGCCGCGATCACCGACGCGGTCACGCAGACCAACGTCAAGGTGGTCGGCGAAGCGCCGGCGATGGCAACGGGCTCGCTGTACCAGGCCCAGAGCCATTCGCTCAGCGTGCTCTTCGAGAACGCCGTGCAGCAGCAGTCGCAGTCCGCGGTGCAACTGCCGACCTCGACGAACGTGGGCACGATGCAGCTGTACACGCTCGGGCCGGCGAGCGCCGGCGCCGCCGCGACGGAAATCGGCTCGAACGGCGTGCTGTCCGTACTGGCCGACGTGCTCGCGCTCGGCCAGGCGCTGGCCTGACGCGTAAGCCGGCGTCGGCGCCGGGCAGCGGCCCCGATCGCGGTGGCCGTCGCCCGGCGCCCGACGTCGTGTCGACGCCCGTGGCGGCGGGGCGCCCTGCCGCGCATCGACGGCGCCGACCGACCCACCGACGCCTTCATGACTGCGCCTCGGCGGCGCGCACACCAGGAGCAACGACATGCCGGAACAGGTTTCCCCTGCGATGACCGATGCAGTCACGCAAGCCAACGTCAAGGTGGTGGGCGAAGCGCCCGCCGTGGCCTTGGGCACGCTCATGCAGTCGAACAGCCATGCGTCCGCGATCCTGCTTCACAACGCGGTGCAGATGCAGGCGAACCAGGCGGCGTCCAATCTTGCCGCCACGACCGTCGGCATCATGCAACTCTATGCCGGCTCGCCGGTGGCGCTGGCCAGCGCGGCGCGGTCGGCGAACGACAACTTCGTATCGCAACTGGCCGCCGTCGCGCAGTTGATGAACGCCATCGGCCACGGGCGCGGCTGACCCGCGGCTGACCGTTACGGCGCGCCGCGCAACCCGGCGCGCGCCACCTGCCCGCACGGCGGCGCTGCATTGCGCATGCGCTTGCCGGGGCGGGTGTCAATTGGCGTCGGCGATGGTCCGGAGCCGCTCCGGTTTCTCGATCGTCACGCCGTGTTCGTGTAGCCGGATCAGGCCGTCGCGCTGCATCTTCTGCAGGCTGCTGTTCAGCCGCGGCCGGCTGACGTTGAGCATTGCGGCGAGGATGCTCTGGCTCTCCGGCAGCGGCACCTCGAGACCATTCCCTTGCATGCGGTTCAGCAGATGGCGCGCGAGCCGTGCTTCGAGCCGGTACAGGCACGCCGACTCGACGAAGTCGCTCAACTGATGAATGTGCCGGCACAGCTGGTCGTGGACGCGCGCCATGAATTCCGCGTTGGCCTGCAGCGGCGCGAAGTGCTGGCGATGCAGCAGCAAAACGCGGCAGTCGGAGCTCAACTGGGCGGTGAAGCTGCGCCGGTGCGCGCGAATCAGCGTGTTTTCGCCGATGAGGTCACCCGGTATGGCGTGGCCGAGAATGATCTCGCGGCCGCCGGGTTCGTGCAGCGTCTTGTAGACGCGGCCATGGCGCACGAACGCGACGAAATCCTCCGGATCGCCCTTGAAGAACAACAGGCGATTGCCGTGTTCGGGCCAGGGCGTGACGTGCCGCTCGATGTGGGTGAGCAGACTGTCCGGGAGATCGGTCAGTATCGGTATATTGCGCAGCGTTTGAGCGTCAGCAAGGGCAGGCATGTTTTCCGCGCGAGGTTGTTTGACGATGCGGCCACCTAGCGAAAAACGCTGCCTTCGGCATGACGTGAAAAATGAATAACGAAAGAATTGAAATAATCGGCAGGCAGTCCGGACAGGGCGGCATTTCGGCGGCAAGCGCGCTGGATCGACCGACATGGAAAGCAGCATGCCGACGCACGGACGCATCGCGGCGGTAGTCGTTCTTTTTCATCGCAATGCCGTTATTCGGTCAGGCCCGGCGGCGTATCTGAAACGACGGATCGGGCTATGCCGGTGAATTAAAATTTCCGTTCATAATAATCAAGAAAATTTACCGAAACCGATTATCGTTATATCGGTGTTACGCGGGTAACAGCGCCATTCCCGGTGTCGAATCGATTCTGTGTTTTCCATAAAAAAAGGAAGACACGGGATGACAACCTCGAACCAGCACGCTGCCCCGACGCCCGAGTCTTCGGCGCAGCAGCTCGATCGCACGTGGCGGGAAATGCAGGGGAAATTGCGGCGCCGCGCGCGCCTGTTGTGCAAGGGCGATATTCACCGTGCCGACGAACTGCTTTCCGATACCGCACTCAAGGTCCACATTTACCTGCAGCGCTCGCCCGAACGCGTTCGCAACCTCGCGGGCTTTCTCTTTCTGGCGCTGAATCACGCATTTCTCGATGGCGCGCGCCGCCGTCTGCGCGAAAGCGGCATGCTCGAATTCGACCCGGCCTGGGACGACGATCACGCCGTCGAGCTGGCCGGCCACGCGCCGTCGGTGGAGCAGCAACTGCTGCTTCGGCAACAGCTGCTGCGCCTCGAGCAGGCGCTGTCGATGCTCTCCCCGCAGCAGCAAATGCTGTTCACGCTGAAGTTCGAGGAGGACCGGCCTTATCTGCACATCGCCGCGACGCTCGGGATCAACGAGCCGCTTGCCAGAAAGCGCGTCGAGCTGTTGCGCAAGAAGCTGCGCGAGGAACTCGCGTGAGCGCGTTCACGAATGCCGGTAGCCAGCGTTCCTGACTGCATGCACGGCGTCGATGGCCTGCCGGCCCGCCCGTTCCTTCAATCGCATGCCGGAGCCGAGATCCGAGGAGGCCTCGTGGCAGACAAAGTCAATGAGCAGATTACCGACGCGCTGACGCAGACCAACGTGAACGTCGTCGCGGGATCGCCGGCCCAGGCGCTGGGCATGCTTTACCAGATGTTCAGCCAGGCCGTCGGCATCTCGGCGCAGAACATGACGCAGCAGCAGGCGGCGCTGAACCAGATTTCGAACGCCGTCGTGTCGAAGGCGGTGGCCATGATCCTGTCCGTCGAGGCGTCGCCGAAGCCGCCATCGGGCGGCGCGGCGCTACCCACGGCGGCCGGGCCGCAGACGGGCCCCACGCATTAGGACGCGACGACTATCGGGACACCTAAGTCATGAACATGAAAGGTCTTTTGGATGGACGCGGAACAGGCGCGACGCAAGCGCCGGATGACGTCGCTAACGCCGCAGCCGAAGCGACGACGCAGGCCGATGCCGCGCCGCACGCCGCTGCTTCGGCAGCCGGCAAGCGTGCATGGCCGATCAACCGGCTGCGCAGGTTCACCGATGCGCTGAAGGCGCCGGACCAGATCGCGGGTGCGACCGGGGGCGCCCCGTCGGCGCTGAAGACCGTGCAGGCGATCAACGCGGAGGCGGCGTCCTACGCGACGACGCAGATATCCGTCGGCCCGAACATGATGATCACGCAGGCAGGCGGCATGGTCGCGCAGGCCGCGGCCAACTACTTCGAAGCGTCGACGTCGCTGGCGATCGCGGGCAAGAGCGTGCTGATGAAGGATCTGGCGCAGAAGACCATCGACGAGGACGTGAAAGGCATGGCGATGGATGCGGTGGGTCTGCTGTTGACGGACCTGTTCGTCGCGACCGCGGCGGTCGTCGCGGGCGCCGCGGAGGCGATCGAAGGCGAGGCCGCGAGCGTCGCGCTCGACAGGATCGACGAGAGCCTGCAGAAGTATCAGGCGCTGCTGGACAAGAAGGGCACGTAGCGCACCTGGCCGCACGCAGCGCGCGGCGCCGATGACGAACGCCGCGGGCAATCGCGTCGTGCGAACCGCGGGGCGATCGCCTGCCGTGCGTGCAGCGACACAGTATCGATCGACACGACCCGCCGGGCCGTCCGGGCCGATGCGGGATGTGAGCGGCGGGCACGACGCACGTTCCGGTTGAACGCGTCGCGGCCTGCTACCGGCAGTCCTGTCCAGTCATGAGGGGAACCCATGTCCTACATCATTGAGAACGTACACGGTCCCGCGCCGCTGCGGGTTGGCGAGCGCAAATGGGGCGATGCGACGGAGATCGATTTCGGCGCGATGACGAGCTGCATCGCGCTCGTCGAGCAGACGCCGGGCCAGCCGACGCTGGTGCGCGGGATCCATCTGTCTATCGTCGGAGACGGCGGCACGAACGTCTACGACACGGCCGCGGATGTCGCCGGGCAGGTCGAGACGATCATGCAGCAAAGCGGCGACATGCGAGCGTGCGTCGGGCGCATCGACCTCTGGCAGGCCAGCACGTCGCAAAAGGTGCAGGATTTCTTCGTCGCGTTGATGATGAGCCTCGACATGATCGACTGGGTGCAGGTGCCGGACGGCAACCTGCGGGTGCGGATCCACGGCGGCGTGATGCAGTATCAAAAGGGCACCGACGCCTGGACCAACGTGTAGCCGGCACCGTCCGTGCAAACCGGCGCCCGCGATGCGCGCGGGCGCCGGCGACATATCGTTCGATGGTGCCGACTATCGAGTCGCTCGCGTCGACGCATCCGTTTTTTCGGCTCCGATACTTGGGTGTCGGACTGCTCCCTGCCGGCTTGCCGCTTCGGACTGCGTGCAGGCACGTCGCTCGCCACCGGCCCACGCCCCAGCTTTTTGCTCGTCAACACCAACAAAAAACCTCGTTTCGCCCCACGCAGCCTGTCAGCAGAATGTCTCCATTCCCGCTCACGCGACCACGCGCGTCGCATGAGCCGCACTTCAGAAGGAGACAGCCGTGGCAGTCGAAACAACCGCAATCGATACGCTCGTCGTCGGCGCCGGGCAGGCCGGCGTGGCCATGAGCGAGCATCTGGGCAAGCTGGGCGTGCCCCACCTCGTGCTGGAGCGCGACCGTATCGCCGAACGCTGGCGCACCGGGCGCTGGGATTCGCTGGTCGCGAACGGCCCCGCCTGGCACGACCGGTTCCCGGGCCTCGAATTCGACGGTCTCGATCCCGACGCGTTCGCATCGAAGGACCAGGTCGCGGACTACTTCGAAGCGTATGCGCGCAAGTTCGATGCGCCGATCCGCACCGGCGTCGAAGTGAAGAACGTGGTGCGCAACACGGGCAAGCCGGGCTTCGTCGTCGAGACGTCCGACGGTACGATCGAGGCGAACCGCGTGGTGGTCGCGACGGGGCCGTTCCAGCGCCCGGTGATTCCGCCGATCGCGCCGGACGACGCGCGCATCGTGCAGATTCACTCCGCCGACTATCGCAACCCGGGCCAGCTTCCGGCCGGCGCGGTGCTGGTGGTCGGCGCGGGTTCGTCGGGCGTGCAGATCGCCGACGAGCTGCAGCGTGCGGGCCGGCAGGTTTACCTGTCGGTCGGGCCGCACGATCGCCCGCCGCGTGCATATCGCGGCCGCGACTTCTGCTGGTGGCTCGGCGTGCTCGGCGAATGGGACAAGGAAGTCGCGACACCCGGCCGCGAACACGTGACGATCGCGGTGAGCGGTGCACGCGGCGGCCATACGGTCGATTTCCGCGCGCTCGCGAACCAGGGCGTGACGCTGGTCGGACTGACGAAGTCGTTCGACGGCGGCGTGGCCGTGTTCGAACGCGATCTCGCGATCAATCTCGCGCGCGGCGACGAGAACTACCTGTCGCTGCTCGACGCGGCCGACGCGTATGCGGCCCGCAACGGCCTCGACTTGCCGGAAGAGCCGGACGCACGGCGCATCCTGCCGGATCCCGACTGCGTGACGCATCCGATCCTCACGCTCGATCTCGCCGGCGCAGGCATCACGTCGATCGTCTGGGCCACGGGCTACGCGGCCGACTACGGCTGGCTGAACGTCGACGCGTTCGGATCGAACGGCAAGCCGCAGCACCAGCGCGGCGTGTCGAAGGAGCCGGGCATCTATTTCCTCGGGCTGCCTTGGCTGTCGCGACGCGGCTCCAGCTTCATCTGGGGCGTGTGGCACGACGCGAAGCACATCGCCGATCACATCGTCACGCAGCGCAAGTACCTCGCGTATCACGACGCGTCGCAGCGCCGCGCGGCCCCGCAAGCGGCGCGGCCCGACACGCTCCTGCTCGCCGAAGCGGCGAACTGATCGCCTGACGAACAGACCCATCCAGCCGCGTCGCGACGGCTTCCGGCGCGGCGGGCGACCCCACCGACACTCGAAGGACCTCGATGAGCCAGCCTACCCATACGCGTATCCGGATGTTCAACACGAAGGATACCTATCCGAACCAGACGCTCGACAACGACCTGTGCCAGGCCGTGCGCGCCGGCAACACCGTCTACGTGCGCGGCCAGGTCGGCACCGATTTCGACGGCAACCTGATCGGCCTCGGCGACGCGCGCGCGCAGGCCGAGCAGGCGATGAAGAACGTCAAGCAGTTGCTCGAGGAAGCCGGCAGCGACATCACGCATGTCGTGAAGACGACGACCTACCTGATCGATCCGCGTTATCGCGAACCCGTGTACCGGGAAGTCGGCAAGTGGCTGAAAGGCGTCTACCCGATCTCGACGGGGCTCGTCGTCTCCGCGCTCGGGCAGCCGCAGTGGCTGATGGAAATCGACGTGATCGCGGTGATTCCCGACAACTGGCAGCCGAGCCGCGCATAGGGGGCGACATGACTTTCTCCATCGTCGGGCGCTGCCCGGAGACGGGCCAGCTCGGGATCGCGATCAGCTCGTCGAGCATCGCGGTGGGCGCGCGCTGCCCGTGGGTGCGCGCGGGCGTCGGCGCCGTCGCGACGCAGAACATCACGCTGCCGGCGCTCGGCCCTCAGGTTCTCGACCTGATCGAACACGACCTGCTCGCGCCTGCCGCGGCGCTCGACCGCGCGTTGAGCGCGAACGGCTGGAGCCAGTACAGGCAGGTCACGGCGATCGACGGGCAGGGGCAGACGGCATGCTTCACCGGCAAGGAGGCGCTCGGCACGCATCACGCGGTGCAGGGCGAACAATGCGTGGCGGCCGGCAACCTGCTGGCCGCGCCGGCCGTGATCGACGCGATGGTGCGGGCCTTCGAGCAGGCGTCCGGCCTGCTCGCCGACAGGCTGCTGGCCGCGATGCACGCGGCCATGACGGCCGGCGGCGAGGCCGGCCCGGTGCATTCGGCCGCGTTGAAGGTGGCCGGCGACGTGACCTGGCCGATCGTCGACCTGCGCATCGACTGGGCCGACGCCGATCCGATCGGGCAGCTCGATGCGCTGTGGCGCGCGTATCGACCGCAGATGCAGGACTACCAGACACGCGCGCTGAACCCGACCGCCGCGCCGAGCTACGGAGTGCCGGGCGATGAGTGATCCGTCGAGCCGCGCGTTGCTCGAACGGCTGATCGGCTTCGCGACGGTCAGCCGCGATTCGAATCTCGAGATGATCGGCTTCATCCACGACTATCTCGCCGGGTGGGGGGTGCCGAGCGAACTGTTCTACAACGCGGAACGCACGAAGGCGAGCCTGTATGCGACGATCGGCCCGCGCGATCGCGGCGGCGTCGCGCTGTCGGGGCACACCGACGTGGTGCCGGTCGACGGGCAGGCGTGGACGGTCGAGCCGTTCCGGCTGACCGAGCGCGACGGCCGGCTGTACGGCCGCGGCACGGCCGACATGAAGGGCTTCATCGCGTCGGTGCTCGCGGCCGTTCCGGCGTTCGTCGCGCGGCCGCTGAGCCTGCCGGTGCATCTCGCGTTCTCGTATGACGAGGAAGTCGGCTGTCTCGGTGTGCGGCCGATGCTTGAACGACTCGCCGCGCGCGAACATCGTCCGCGGATGTGCCTGATCGGCGAGCCGACCGAACTGAAGCCGGTGCTCGGTCACAAGGGCAAGCTCGCGATGCGCTGTCACGTGAAGGGCGCCGCGTGTCACTCGGCTTACGCGCCGTCGGGCGTCAACGCGATCGACTATGCGGCGAAGCTGATCGGCAGGCTCGGCGAGATCGGCGCGGCGCTCGCGCGGCCGGAACGGCACGACGGCCGCTTCGATCCGCCGTTCTCGACCGTGCAGACGGGGCTGATCAAGGGCGGCCGCGCGCTGAACATCGTGCCGGCCGAATGCGAATTCGATTTCGAGGTGCGTGCGCTGCCGGATTTCGATGCGCACGACGTGCCGAGAACGCTGCAGGACTATGCGGAATCCGAACTGTTGCCGAGGATGCGCGCGGTGCAGCCCGATACCGATATCCGGCTGCAGCCGCTCGGCGCGTATCCGGGGCTGGCGACCGCGCCGGACAGCGAGGCCGCGCGCCTGCTAGCGCTGCTGAGCGGGTCCGACGCGTTCGGCACGGTGGCGTTCGGCACCGAGGGCGGGTTGTTCGGGCAGGCCGGCATTCCGACCGTCGTGTGCGGGCCGGGCAGCATGGATCAGGGACACAAGCCCGACGAGTTCGTCACGCTCGAACAACTGCATGGATGCGACGCGATGCTGGGCCGTCTGGTCGCGTATCTCTCGTCCGCCGCCTGAACGGGCGGCCGGCACGCATGCGCCGGCCCCAGCGCCGCGCGTGTCGTCCTCGTCCCGTTCCCGATCGTCGACCTTGCCGCCGCTATCGAGCCGATGGGGGCGATTGCACCGGCTGTGCGACGATCTGCGCGAGCCGCTCGCGGCAGAAATCGACGAACGACTGCGCCTGTTTCGTGAGCTGACCGCGCTTCAGCCGTGCGCTCACGAGCCCGGACGGGCTGACCGTTTCACTGAGGCCGATCGTCACGACGCGCTGGCCGTCGTACGTATAGTCGGAATGCGGGCGCGTGACGAGCAGCGAGAAACCGAAGCCGCGGCCGACCATCCCGCGCACCATCTCGATCGACGGCGAGCCGAACACGATGTTCGGCGTGAGCCCGAGCTCGTGAAACAGGCTGACGAAATACGTGCGGCTCGGCTGCACGTCGAGCAGGATCATCGGCTCGATGCACAGGTCGCGCAGCGACACGTGCGTCTGGCCCGCGAACCGGTGGTGCTCCGGCAGCAGCACGTACGGCTGCTGCGGCGGCATCAGCGGCTCGGTTTCGATCGTGCCGTCGAGATCGTGGTCGTACATCAGCGCGAGATCGAACGTGCCGGACGTCAGCCCCTGCACGAGTTCCTGCTGGTCGCCGTCGCGCAGCCGGATGTTCACGCCCGGGTAGCGCTCGCGAAAACCCGCGATCAGTTGCGGCAGATACAGCGGCGCGACCGTCTCGAAGCAGCCGATGTCGATCTGCCCGGTGATCACGTCGTTGTCGGCGAGCGCGTTCTGTTCGAACTCGTGCGCGATGCGCAGCAGTTCCTGCGCTTTCCGGTAGAAGCGCGTGCCGCTCGGCGTCAGCGACACGCCCTGCGCGTGGTGGCGAATGAACAGCTTCACGCCGAAGCTCTCTTCGAGCCCTTTGATCGCGCTGGAAATCGACGGCTGCGCGATGAAGAGCTGACGCGATGCCTCGGCGACGCTGCCGGATTCGACCGTCGTGACGAAGTATTTCAGTTGCCGCAAAGTGTAGTGAGCCACAAGCACCCCTGATGCCCGGCCCCGGCGTGCCGCCGCGGGCGCATGCTGTTGGATTCGCGTAGCACCTTACCTGAAGTCGTTCGGCGCCGAAATTTCCGCTGCAGAGCTTTTTCGTATGTCGCGGAAATATTTTTAGTATTTTCCGGTCCCGATGCGCATGGCGCACCATCGTCTCCAGCCTGGATCGCGACGAGGCCGCGTGGGTGCCGGCAGGACACGTCATCCGTCCCCGCCTGGCGGCGCACGCGACGCTTCGTTCGGCGCCGCCGCGTGCATGCAGCGCGGCGGCGCTCGCGTATCCGGACCGATTGCCGGCGCGCCCCCCGACGCGCGCCGGCGCACACGGCACGCGCGCATCGCCGCGCAGGACTGGAGACATCACCATGACGAACGCGGAACGCAATGCGTCCCCGATGATAGAAAAGCACACGATCGGCTATGTGCCGCCCTCGGAACGCCACGGCAAGGTGCGCGACCTGTTCACGCTCTGGTTCGGCGGCAACATCGCGCCGCTGCCGATCGTGACCGGCGCGCTCGGCGTGCAGATGTTCCACCTGAACCTGATGTGGGGCATCGTCGCGATCGTCGTCGGCCAGGCGGTCGGCGGCGTGCTGATGGCGCTGCATTCGGCGCAGGGGCCGCAGATGGGGATTCCGCAGATGATCCAGAGCCGCGCGCAGTTCGGCTCGTGGGGCGCGCTGCTCGTCACGGTGATCGCGGCCGTGATGTACGTCGGCTTTTTCGCGTCGAACATCGTGCTCGCCGGCAAGTCGGTGCACGGCATCGCGTCGTCGGTGCCGGTTCCCGTCGGCATCGTGATCGGCGCGGTGGGCTCCGGGCTGATCGGGATCGTCGGCTACCGGTTCATCCACATCCTGAACCGGATCGGCACATGGGTGCTCGGCATCGGCATCGCCGTCGGTTTCTGGATGATCCTGTCGCACGTGAGCACCGCCGATTTCCTGACGCGCGGCGGCTTCGACTTCGCGGGCTGGCTCGCGACGGTATCGCTGTCGGCGCTGTGGCAGATCGCGTTCGCGCCGTACGTGTCGGACTATTCGCGCTATCTGCCGGAAAACGTCGGCGTCGCGTCGACGTTCTGGGCAACCTATCTCGGCTGCACGATCGGCTCGACGCTCGCGTTCGTCTTCGGCGCGGTCGCGGTGCTCGCGGTGCCGGCCGGCGCGGACACGATGGATGCGGTCAAGCAGGCGACCGGCCCGCTCGGCCCGTTGATGCTGGTGCTGTTCCTGCTGAGCGTGATCAGCCACAACGCGCTGAACCTGTACGGCGCGGTGCTCGCGGTGATCACGTCGGTACAGACGTTCGCATACAAGTGGATTCCGACCGCGAAGACGCGCGCGGTGGTGTCGGTCGCGATCTTCGTCACCTGCTGCTATGCGGCGATCGGCGCGTCGACGAACTTCGTCGGCAACCTCGTCGATCTGGTGCTCGCGCTGCTGGTCGTGCTGGTGCCGTGGACGGCAATCAACCTGATCGACTTCTACGTGATCCACAAGGGCAAGTACGACATCCAGTCGATCTTCATGGCGGACGGCGGGATCTACGGCCGCTTCAATCCGCAGGCGCTGCTCGCGTATGCGATCGGCATCGTCGTGCAGATTCCGTTCATGAACACGCCGATGTACGCCGGCCCGATTCCCGCCCATCTGGGCGGCGCGGACCTGTCGTGGCTCGTGGGCCTGCTGCTGACGTCGCCGCTGTACTACTGGCTCGCGACGCGCGACAGCGCGTATCGGCGCCGGCAGACGGGCGCGACGATGCCGCCGACGGCGGCACGATGAAGAAGGGGCCGCCGCGTCGCTCGCGCCGCGGCGGCGAGCGGTGGCGGGAGTCGGGCAGGCACGCAGCGGGCTACGTGGCGCGCGCCTGCCGCGGCATCACACGACGGCGGAGCGCACGACGCGCACCGGCACCGACTTGTACGACGGCGTGCCGCTTTCCTTGTCGATGTAGTCGAGCGGCACGAGCACGTTCGCTTCCGGGTAGTATGCCCCGACCGAGCCCGGCGCGATGTCGTACTCGATCGCGGTGATCTTCTCGAGGCGCAGCGTACGGCCCGATGCGGTGACCGTCTCGATGTCGACGAGGTCGCCGTGTTCGAGCCCGTACTTCTCGAGATCGGCCGCGTTCATGAACAGCACGTCGCGCCGCCCGAACACGCCGCGATAGCGATCATCGAGCCCGTAGATCGTCGTGTTGTACTGGTCGTGGCTGCGCAGCGTGATCAGGCGCAGCACCTGTTCGGCGCCGAGCACGTCCGCGTCCTCCTTCACGCCCTTGTAGACCGAGAACATCGCCTTGCCGGTCGGCGTCGGCCACACGCGCTCGGTGGGCGGCAGCGGCAGGCGGAAGCCGCCCGGCGTGCGAATGCGCTCGTTGAACGCCTCGAAGCCGGATACCGTCTTGTCGATCAGGTCGCGGATGCGATCGTAGTCGGCGATCAGGTCGAGCCATGCGACCTTGCTGTTCGGCAGCGTCGCGTGTGCGATGCCGGCCACGATCGCGGGCTCCGAGCGCAACTGGTTCGATGCTGGCTTGAGCTTGCCGGCCGACGCATGGACCATCGACATCGAATCCTCGACGGTGATCGACTGCCGGCCGGTGGCCTGCATGTCGAGCTCGGTGCGGCCGAGCACCGGCAGGATGAAGGTTTCCTTGCCGACCAGCAGGTGCGAACGGTTGAGCTTCGTGCCGAGATGCACGCTCAGGTCGAGCTTCGCCATCGCCGGGAACGACTGTTCCGGATCGGGCAGCGCGACCGCGAAGTTGCCGCCGAGGCACAGCAGCGCCTTCGCGGTGCCGTCGATCATCGCCTGCATCGCCTGCACCGCGTCGTGCCCGTGCTGCGCGGGCGGCGTGAAGCCGCACACGTCCTCGATCTTCTTCAGGAATTCGGCCGACGGCTTCTCGGTGATGCCGACCGTGCGGTTGCCCTGCACGTTCGAATGACCGCGCAGCGGGCACACGCCGGCGCCGGGCTTGCCGATGTTGCCGCGCATCAGCAGCAGGTCGGCGATCAGGCGCACGGTGGCCGTGCCCTTGTTGTGCTGCGTGACGCCCATCCCGTACGTGACGATCGTCGCGTTCGACTTCGCATATGCGAGCGCGACCTGTTCGAGTTGCGCCTGGCTCAGGCCGCTCGCGCGTTCGATGTCGTCCCACGACGTGGCGTCGAGATCGGCCGAGAACGCCTCGAAGCCGCTGGTGTGCTGCGCGATGAAGTCGCGGTCGAGCACGTTGCCTTGCTCGGCCTCGAGCCGCAGCAGCGCCTTCATGATGCCCTTCAGCGCGGCCGCATCGCCGCCCGCATCGACCTGGTAGTACGTCGACGCGATTCGCGTCGAGCCGAACGACGCCATCTCGATCATGTCCTGCGGATCGGCGAAGCGTTCGAGCGCGCGTTCGCGCAGCGGGTTGAACACGATGATCGGCACGTTGCGGCGCGCGCACTCGTGCAGCGTGCCCATCATCCGCGGATGGTTCGTGCCGGGGTTGTGGCCGATCGAGATGATCAGCTCGCAGTGGTCGAAATCCTCCAGCGACACGGTGCCCTTGCCGATGCCGATCGATTGCGGCAGGCCGACGCTGGTCGGCTCGTGGCACATGTTCGAGCAGTCGGGGAAGTTGTTGGTGCCGAGCTCGCGCGCGAACAGCTGGTACAGGTATGCGGCTTCGTTCGACGCGCGGCCTGACGTGTAGAATTCGACCTGCTCGGGCGGCAGCGCGCGCAGCACTTCGCCGATGCGCGCGAATGCGTCGTCCCATTCGATCGCGCGGAACGTGTCGGTCGCGCGGTCGTAGACGAGCGGATGGGTGAGCCGGCCCATGTTCTCCAGTTCGTAGTCCGACATGCGCAGCAGCGACGACACGGTGTTCGCCGCGAAGAACTCGGGCGTCACGCGCTTGGTCGTCGCTTCCCACGTGACGGCCTTCGCGCCGTTCTCGCAGAACTGGAACGTCGACTTGTGCTCCTTGTCGGGCCACGCGCAGCCGGGGCAGTCGAAGCCGTCGGGCTGGTTGGTCCGCATCAGCACGATCGGCGCCTCGATGGTTTCCATCTGCGTGCGCACCGCATCGGCTGTCGCGCGAAGCGCGCCCCAACCGCCGGCGGGCCCGTCGTATTTCCTGATGCCTGGCACTTCGCGTCGATTTGTCATGTGAATCTCCAATAGCCGGGCCCGGTGCGGGCGGCTCGGTTGCGCCGTGTCGCGGCGTGGGGCGGCTCCGTCCGGCGGACGGAGCCGGTCATGCGTGCCCCGGGTGGCGGGGCATGCGTTTTTCTAGCGGGCGTCCTTCTTCGCGCCGGACGACTTCTTGCCGGGCTTCGCCGTGGGCGGGGGGGCGTCGGCGGGCGTGTCGTCCGGCTTCGCGTCGCCGGTTGCGTTGGCAGCCTTGCCGGCCTTGCCGTTCGCTTCAGGCTTGCCGTCGGCGTCCTGCTTCGCGTTCTTCGTGCCTTTTGCTGCCTTGGTGTCCTTCGCTTCGGACGCGGCGAGCTTGTTGAACTTCACTTCGTCGCTGTCCTTGTCGTAGTCGACTTCGCACCGGTCGCCCGACTTCAGCCGGTCGGCGAGGATCTCTTTCGCGAGTCGCGTCTCGATGGTCTGCCGGATCTGGCGCTTCAGCTCGCGCGCGCCGAACTCCGGCTGGTAGCCGGCTTCGGTCAGGTGCGCGACGAGCGAGTCGCCCATCACGAGCGTGATGTCCTGCGCGGCGGCCGTGCGCACCACGCGGTCGAGCTGGATCTGCACGATCGCGCGGATGTCGTCCTTCGACAGCGCGTGGAAGACGATCACCTCGTCGATCCGGTTCAGGAACTCGGGCCGGAAATGCCCCTTCAGCACCTGCATGAGTTCGTCGCGGATTGCCTTGTCGGTCTTGCGCGCGGCTTCCGGCTGCGTGAGGTTGTCCATGATGATCGCCGCGCCGAGGTTGCTGGTCGCGATGATGATCGTGTTGCTGAAATCGACCACGCGGCCCTTGCCGTCGGTCAGGCGGCCGTCGTCGAACACCTGCAGCAGCACGTTGTAGACGTCCGGGTGCGCCTTCTCGATCTCGTCGAGCAGGATCACGCTGTACGGGCGGCGCCGCACGCGCTCGGTGAGCTGGCCGCCTTCGTCGTAGCCGACGTAGCCGGGCGGCGCGCCGATCAGCCGCGCGACCGCGTGGCGCTCCATGTATTCCGACATGTCGATGCGGATGATCGCCTGCTCGTCGCCGAACACGGTCTCGGCCAGCGCCTTCGCGAGCTCGGTCTTGCCGACGCCCGTCGGCCCGAGGAACAGGAACGTCGCGATCGGCCGGTGCGTCTGGCCGAGCCCCGCGCGCGACAGCCGCACGGCATCGCTGACGGCGACCACCGCATCGCTCTGGCCGACCACGCGCTCGCGCAACTGCTCTTCCATCTTCAGCAGCTTCTGGCGTTCTTCCTGCGTGAGTTCGGACACGGGGATGCCGGTCAGTCGCGACACGACCTCGGCCACCGATTCGACGGTCACTTCGAGCGTCTCCGAGCCGGTCTTGCGCTGCCACGCCTCCATCTTCTCGTCGACGGCCTTCTGCTTCGCGTTGATCTGCTCTTCGAACTGTTTCGCTTCGTCGAAGCGCTTGCGCGAGGTCGCATAGTCCTGCTCGCGCTTCAGTTGCGCGATCTGCGCTTCGCCTTCCTGAATGTCGACCGGACGCGACGTCGCGCCGATCCGCACGCGCGCGGCGGCCTGGTCGATCAGGTCGATCGCCTTGTCGGGCAGGAAGCGCGACGTGATGTAGCGGTCGGCGAACTCGGCGGCCGCGACGAACGCGTCGTCGGCGAACGTCACCTGGTGATGCGCCTCGAGGCTGTCGCGCAGCCCGCGCAGGATCACGATCGTCTGCTCGACGCTCGGCTCCGGCACGAACACGGGCTGGAAGCGGCGTTCGAGCGCGGCGTCCTTCTCGATGTACTTCTGGTATTCATTGAGCGTCGTCGCGCCGATCAGGCTCAGCTCGCCGCGCGCGAGCGCGGGCTTCAGCACGTTCGCGATATCGAGGCCGCCTTCGCCGCCGCCCTGGCCCGCGCCGACGATCGTATGCAGCTCGTCGATGAACAGGATCAGTTCGTCCTGCTTCGCCGTCACTTCGTCGATCAGCTGTTTCGCGCGTTCCTCGAATTCGCCGCGATACTTCGCGCCGGCCACCATCGAGTTGATGTTGACTTCGACGAGCCGCTTGTCGCGCAGCACTTCGGGCACGTCGCCGTTGACGATCCGCTGCGCGAGCCCTTCGACGATCGCCGTCTTGCCGACGCCCGGCTCGCCGATCAGCACCGGATTGTTCTTCTTGCGGCGCGCGAGCACCTCGATCGTGCTTTCGATTTCCTGCGCGCGGCCGAGCACCGGATCGAGCTTGCCCTGGCGTGCGATCGCGGTGAGGTCGCGGCCGAACTTGTCGAGGTTCGGCGTGCCGGTCGGCGCGTCGACGCGGCCGTCCTCGGCGCCCTTGCCGACCACCTTCACGACCTTCTGGCGCAGCGCCTCGGGCGTCACGCCGTATTTCTTCAGCAGCGTGCCGGCGACGCTGTCCGGCACCGACGCGAGCCCGATCAGCAGGTGCTCGGGGCCGATGTACGAGTGGCCGAGATCGCGCGACGCCTGGAACGCGTATTGGACGGCCTTCTTCACGCGCGGCGAGATCGACAGCTTGTCGAGCGGCGCATCGGGCGCGGCCGCGCCGGTGTGCGCGTGTTCGTCGATGTACGACCGGATGTCTTGCGGCGACAGCTTCAATTCCTTCAGCAGCGCGGCGCAGACGTCGGTGTCGGCGAGCGCGTACAACAGGTGCTCGGAATCGAGCTCGCTGCGGCGCAGCTCGTGCGCCTTCTCGGCCGCGCGCTGCAGCAGTTCGAGCGTCTGTTCGCTGAATGCGTCGGTCGGGTCGACCGATTCGCGCGGGATCTCGGCGGCGAGCGGCGATTCGTCGCCGAGGCCGCCGAACAACGACGACGGTCCGCCGCCGCCCAACAGCGCATCGAACGGATTCAGCATGCTCTGATGCCGCATCAGCTGGCGGAAGTGGTAATCGCAGATCGAGATCGTCTTGCGCTCGCCGTCCTGCATCACGGTTGCGCGCGCGACGGCCGGCCGGGCGTGACAGATATCGCAAAGTGCGGGCATGGTGGTCTGGCTCCTGTCGGTGAAGATGGGACGAAGGGTGAAGCCCGATGCGGTGCGGCGCTCACGCGCGCCGACCGCAGGCACGGCACGCACCGCGGCGGCGCGCGGGCCGCACTCGTGCGATCGCGCAGCGCGCGCCGGCGTGGCTCACGGTCGCGGTCCGGGCGGAAAGCGCGCGTGCCGAGAGGAGCCCACGGCATCGCTTCGACTGCGTTCAAAATAGCGAATCGGCGCGGGCCCTCCAAGACACAGTTCCGTGCCGGACCGGCCGTGAATTGCACCCTCACATCGGCGCGCGATTCGGCGGCAAGGAGTACAGACGGGCGCGCGCACGGCGGCACGGGCCGCCGGCGGTGGAAGGGGGCGGGAAAGCGGTAAAGGGCGGCGGGCGAACGGCGCGGTGCGACATGGGCGCACAGGGCGCCGGTAGCCGGCAAACGGGGAGCGAAAGGCGGAGAAAAGCGGGGAGAAAAGCAGGGAGTGAAGCGGCGAGCGAACCTGAGTGCGACACGCAGCGCGGGCGCGAACCGGCTACGCCCGGCCCCGCGCGCACCGCAGCCGGTGCGCGCCGTGGGGCCGGCGCAGGCGAGCGCGGGGTGCACGGTACGCGCGGGACATCGCGCAACCGCGGTCGACCGCGATCAGTCCGACAGTGTCATCGCGAGCCGTTGCCGTGCGATCTGCTTTACGTCTGCCGATAGCGCCGCATTCGACAGACCATTGGCCCAGACGGAGAACGAATCCTCGATCAGGTTGCGCGTGTCGGGCGGCAGCTCGGCCAGCATCAGCGACACGACGGTAAACAGCACGGCGGTATCGCCGGCCTGGCTGCCCGCGTTGGCATCGACCTTCTGCTGCAGGGTGGCGACGGACGCTTGCAGCGCCTGTAATGCGTCATTCGATTCGCTCATGACATCCTCCATGCGAGATGGGCTGGATCGGCGACGAACCTGCGGCCGGCAGCGCGGCTGTCGCGCGCGACGCCCGGGCGGGCATCGCGCGCCGGCAACCGCGCTCAGGTGGCCGCGCCGTCCTGCGGCGCCACGGCCACCGATGCCTCGCTCGTCAGCATCAGGAACGTGAACGTTTCGCGCAGGTACAGGCGGACGCCCTTGTCGGTGTGGCTCGTGTAGCCGATCGACACGTCTTCCCCGAGGTGCAGCTCGTAATCGCCGCCGCGCGTGGACAGCACGCAGCCGCCGCTGATCGCCGGCGCCCAGATGATCTCGCCGCTGACGATGCGTTTGATATGGCCAAGGACCGGATAGCCCTGGTCGCGCGCTTCGCTGAGCGCGGTGTACGCGTCCGACCCGAGCACGACCGAGTACGGGCCGTCGACGCCGGCGAGGCGCAGCGCCTCCAGCGCGTCGCTGATCGCATCCGGGTACGCGCTCACGTCCGCCGGCAGCGTGAGCCGGCGGTTCGACGTGCCTTCGCGGATGCCGACGATGCCGGCCGCGCGGTAGCCGTCGAAAATCGCGTTGTCTTCGGCGAACGCGAGCCGCTGCGCGGCTTCCTTCGCCGGCTGCCAGTCGGCGTCGCGCGCGCCGCGCTCGACGCTGTCGATCGCGTCGCGGCTCAACTCGAACGGCACCGTCAGCTCGACGATCGTGCGCACCTCGCGCAGCCGCGCGTTCACGTGCTCGCGCGGCGCGGCGACGTCGAGCAGGTGCCCGGTGCCGACGGCCGACAGCTCGGGCCCCGCGGGGCCGTCGACGTCGACGACGCGGCGGCCGGCCACCGAGCGTTTGAAGGTGCGCGCCACTTCCTCCTCGATTTGTTCCCAGGCGGCGGACGAGATCGGGGCGAGTTCGCGGTGCAGGTTATTCATAGGTCGGGATTCCTTTCAGCGAGCCGATGTTCAGCGAGCCGTCGCGCTGCGGCGCGGACGGCGCGGATTCCGGTTGGGCGGCGCCGGCGGCCGGCGCCGCGCGATCGGCGAGCGCTTCGAGCAGGTCGGCCGACGGCACGAAGAACAGCGAGCCGGTGACCGCGCGGCTGTAGTCGAGCAGGCGGTCGTAGTTGCCGGGCGGACGACCGACGAACATGTTCTCGAGCATCTGCTCGATCGGCGCCGGCGAGCGCGCATAGCCGATGAAATAGGTGCCGAATTCGCCGGCGCCCGGGCGCCCGAACGGCATGTTGTCGCGCAGGATCTTCACTTCCCGGCCGCCCTCGTCGAGCGTGGTCAGCGAGCTGTGCGAGCACGACGGCTTCACGTCCGGCGCGAGCTCGATGTCGGACAGCTTGGTGCGGCCGATGATGCGCTCCTGCGTCTCGACCGCGAGCGCGTTCCAGCCGGCCATGTCGTGCAGGTACTTCTGCACGAGCACGTAGCTGCCGCCCGCGAATTCGGCATCCTCGTCGCCGATCACCGTGAAGTCGACCGCTGCGCGGCCTTCCGGATTCTCGGTGCCGTCGACGAAGCCGATCATCGCGCGCTGGTCGAAATTGCGGAAGCCGTGCACTTCGTCGACGACCGTGACCGCGTCGCCGAGCGCGCCGAGCAGTTGCGTCGCGAGCTCGAAGCACAGGTCCATCGCTTCGGCGCGGATGTGCAGCAGGATGTCGCCGGGCGTCGCGACCGCGACGCGCTGGCCGGCGCCGAATTCGCGGAACGGATGCAGCGACGCCGGACGCGGCTCGCCGAACAGCGCATCCCATGCATCGGAGCCGAAGCCGCATACGCACGTGAGGTTGCCGCCCGGTACGCGCTTGCCGACCGAGCGCACGAGCGCGGCGATGTCGCCGCACCACGAACGGATCGTGTCGGCGTGATCGGCGCCGGGATTGATCGTCGCCACGAGAAAGATCGCGCTGCGCGTGATCGTGCTGTGAACGGCCTGGGAGATCGGGGGAGGGGGCGTCTGCATCGCGGCCTGCCGGTCAGTCGGGTCGGGACGGACGGGCCGCGGCAGCCGCGGCGCGCGAAGGCGAACGGTTGAACTGTGTCATGCGACGGTTCTCTGTGCTCTGTGTGACATGCGGATGAAGGACGTTGCGCGGGCATCGCGCAACGGGCCGCAGCGGCGGCGGCCGCCCCCCGGCGCGAAGGGAAGGCGGACGGTGGCGCCGCGCGTTCGCCCGGCGCGTGAACTGCCGCACCGCGTAACGTCGTCGAGCATGCAATCTAGCAGCTTCGGCGGGTCTTTGGAACACGTATCGACGATCTGTCATTCGAATGGATCAAACCGGGCCGGGTTTTGTGCGGCGGCGGCGCAGCTGTACTCCTGACGCCCGCGGCGCTGTGCTCTTGAGCGTGCGTGTCGCGTGCAGTAGATTAGGTTCCGCTCCGCCCGACGACGGCCATCATGATGAACCTTTTGGAAGCGATGCGTATTTTCGGTGCAATCGTCGAGCACGGCGGGCTGCGCGGCGCGGCGTCCGATCTGAAGCTCGACATCGCGCAGGTCGATGCGCGGCTCGATGGCCTCGAACGCTATCTCGGCTGCCGGTTGCTGCTGGATCGCGCGGGCGACGATGTCGTGTGCACCGATGCCGGCGTCGCGTTTTACGCGTGTTGCCGGCGGACGCTGTCCGCGGTCGCGCAGGCGACCGGCGCGAGCGCAGCCGATGCGTGCGCAACGGTTTCCGGTTCGCCCGTCGCAGGCTTTCCGTTACCCGACACCACCCGCCGCGGCGACGCGGCATCGATCGCACCCTCTACGACACTGCACCGGTCAACGCGTTGAATACGTCCACTGCATCCGCCGATACGACCGCCGAGCGCATTCGCCGCCGCTTCGGTCATTTCCTGCACGCGGCCGAGCTGGCCGGGCTGGTCGTGATCGGGCTGGCGACCGCGTTCGCGATGACGCAGGAAGCGTGGAAGGTCGTGCTCGCGGGCGAAGTGTCGCTGACCGACCTGCTGCTGATGTTCCTGTATCTGGAAGTGCTCGCGATGGACCTGCGCTATCTGCGGCTCGGCCGGCTGCCGGTGCGGTTTCCGCTGTTCATCGCGATGACGTCGCTCGCGCGCGACCTGATCCTGCGCGGCGCGACCGACAGTCCCGAGCGGATGCTGATGACGACCTTCGGAATCGTGCTGCTCGCGGTGGGCGTGCTGATCCTGAGTTTCGGGCAGCACCGCTTTCCGGCGGACGTCGACGATGTCGAGGACGACGTGCATGCCCGCAAGTAACGCGCGGGCGGCATGCGGAGCGAACCCCGGCGCGCCGCGCGAGGTGCGGCGGCCCTACCTTCATCCCACCACACGAGGTGTCGCATGACCAGGCAACTGATCGTCGCCGTGTTCGGCGGCGTCGACACGGCTCGGCAGGCCGCGAACGATTTCGACGCGCTGTCGGAGAAGAACGAAGGATTCCACATCGAGAACGGCGTCGTCGTCGAGAAGGACGCGAACGGCAAGCTCGCGGTACTCGACGCCGAATCGCGGCCGTTCAAGGGCGGCGTGATCGGCGCGATCGCGGGCGGGTTGCTCGGCCTGCTCGCCGGGCCGCTCGGCGTGGCGACCGGCATGGCGGCCGGCGCGGGCGCCGGCATGCTCGCGCACGCGGCCGGCAAAGCGCTGCTCGACGGTGCGTTCGTCGAGACGGTCGCGGCGCGGCTCGTGCCCGGCAGCGTCGCGGTCATTCTCGAAGCGAAGGAGGACACGCCGTTCTCGGTCGACAACGTCGTGACGGGATTCGGCGGCAAGGTCTTTCGCCAGGCGCTCGATTGAGCGCGTTCCTTTCGAACCGATTCGGGGGCATGGCATGCGTATCGATCAATCGTACCGGCGCTTCGACATCGCGGCGACGCTGTCGCCGCTGCCCGGCAACCGCGCGATCGCGGTCGTCGACGTGACGACCGACGATCCGGACCGCATCGCCGATCTCGGCACCGGCCAGTTCCTGCAGATCCGCAAGTGGATCGAGTCGAACGACGTCGCGCTGCTGACGGCGGTGTTCGACGAGTGCAAGGTCGCGATCGACCACTACGCGGACAACGTCGACGACGCGTGAGCGCGAGCGAGCCCGCGCGTGGCCGGGCCTCGCATTACCGCCGGCGCCTTCGGCACCCGCGGTACTTCATGACATGACGTGCGCGGCGAACGGCCGCGGCGCGGCCGCGCCGTCGCGTTCGCATCTGTTCACCACACCGGCCGGATTTGCGGTTTCCTCGCCAAACTGTCACTTACATTCGCCGAAATGACGCAGTAGGATGCCGAACCTTGTCTTGATGAGATTCGCATTGCTATCCGCCTTCAATTTCGGTAACGGACGAGGTCCGCACCGGGACACCCGCGCCCGGCGACGGCTATCCGGCTTCATGCGTCGGCGTGGCCGTACCGCTCGTGCGGGGCAGGCCGGTTCATCGCTGGCGGGGCGAGGCGGATGAAGCTCTACGAGAAATTTGCAAACGACGTAGAGCGACTCATTCGGCAAGGGGTATATCGACACGGCGATCGTGTGCCGTCGGTGCGGCAGGCGAGCCAGCAGCACCGGATCAGCATCACGACCGTGCTGCACGCGTATCTGCTGCTGGAGAGCCGCGGGCTGCTCGAAAGCCGGCCGCAGTCGGGCTATTTCGTGAACCTGCGGCGCGACGACAGCCATGCGCCGGTTCGCGAGCTGCGACCGTCGAAGCCGATCGCGATCTCGTCGTCGGTCGACGTGAGCCGGCTCGTGCTGTCGACGCTGCGCTCGATCGGCACGGACGACGCGGTGCCGCTCGGCTCGCCGTATCCGGACCCGAGCCTGTTTCCGTTCGAGAAGCTGAATCGCTACGCGTACGCGGCCGGCCGCGACAAATCGCTGTGGGGCGTGACCGACGGATTGCCGCCGGGCCACCCGCGGCTGATCCGGCAGATCGCGCGCCGCTACCTGGAAAACGGGATGTCGGTGGATCCGAACGAGATCATCGTGACGGTCGGTGCGACGGAGGCGATCAACCTGTGCCTGCAGGCGGTCGCGAAGCCGGGCGACACGATCGCGGTGGAGTCGCCGACGTTCTACGCGATGCTGCACGCGATCGAGCGGATGGGGATGAAGGCGATCGAAGTGGCCACGCATCCGGAATACGGGATCGACATCGCGGCGCTGGCCGCGATCGCGAAATCGCAGCCGATCGCCGCGTGCATGGTGATACCGAACTTCCAGAATCCGCTGGGCTTCCAGATGCCGGACGAGCGCAAGCGCGAACTGGTTGAGTTCGCAACCAAGGCCGGAATGCCGATCATCGAGAACGGTGTGTACAACGAACTGTATTTCGGCGACACGCATCCGAGTTCGCTGAAGTCGTACGACCGTAGCGGGATCGTGCTGCATTGTTCGTCGTTCTCGAAGAGCCTGACGGCCGCGTACCGGATCGGCTGGGCGCTGCCGGGGCGCTATCGCGAACAGGTCGAAAAACTCAAATTCCTGAATACGCTCGCGACGCCGTCGTTGCCGCAGCTCGCGATCGCGGAGTTTCTCGAGCGCGACGGCTACGAGCATCACCTGCGGCGCTTGCGCAAGGCGTATGCGCAGCAGGCGAACCTGATGCGCGCGATGGTGTCGCGGTTCTTTCCGGAGGGCACGCGCATGTCGAGCCCGGCGGGCGGCTACGTGCTGTGGGTCGAACTGCCCGCGCAGGTCGATGCGATGCGGTTGTATCAGCTCGCGCTGGAGCAGGGGATCACGATCGGGCCGGGCTACATGTTCTCGATTGCGGACAGCTACCGGAATTTCATCCGGCTGAACTACAGCAGCCCCTGGTCGCCGGAGATCGAGCACGCGGTCGTCGTCGTCGGCAAGCTCGCCGCAGCCTGCGTCGGCTGAACGCACCGCCGCGTGGTGCGCCGTCATCGCGGCCGGTACGGCTGCGCGCCGGTGCTCGGAGGGCGGGCGCGCGTCGGCACGCGGCTTGCGACGGCCGCTCGCGGAGCGGCCGCCGTGTTGCGCCGCAACGTCGATCGCGTGCTACGCCGGCCATGGATCGCGTCCAGGCTACGGTCGGCATTTGCGTGCGCTGCGGGGCGTCTGTGCCTGTTCTTTCCAGGACGGATGTCGATAATGGAATCGTTACCTGACTTTCCGGGAGTCACGTCATGACTGGAAGCGATGCTGCGTCCTCACCCGATCTCACGCAAGGGATCGCCCTCGACGATCTCGCCGACGGCGCGATGATCGAGGGCCATGTCGGCGACGCGGCGGTGCTGCTCGTGCGCCGCGCCGACGAACTGTTCGCGGTGGGCGCGCAATGCCCGCACTACGGCGGCCCGCTGGTCCAGGGCCTGCTGGTCGGCGACACGATTCGCTGCCCGTGGCATCACGCAGCGTTCTGCCTGCGCACCGGCGAGATGGAGCGCGCGCCGGCGCTCGACGGGCTGCCGTGCTGGCGCGTCGAGCGGCGCGACGGTCGCGCCGTCGTACTCGATGCGCGGCCGGCCGCCGTACCGGCTGCGCCGAAGGCAGCCGGGCTGCCCGCGTCGGTCGTGATCGTCGGCGGCGGCGCCGCTGCGATCGCGGCCGCGGTGACGCTGCGGCAGGAAGGCTATCCGCATTCGATCACGCTGCTGAGCGCCGATGCCGATCCGCCGTACGACCGGCCGAACCTGTCGAAGGATTACCTCGCGGGCACCGCGCAGGCCGACTGGCTGCCGCTGCGTGCGCCGTCGTTCTATGCGGAGCAGCGGATCGACGTGCGCTGCAACACGCGGGTCGTGCGCATCGATCCCGCGCAGCGGGCGGTCGAGCTGGCCGACGGCGGCCGTGTCGAATACGGTGCGCTGCTGCTCGCCACCGGCGCCGAGCCGAACCGATTGAACGTGCCCGGCGCCGATCTGCCGCACGTGTGCTTGCTGCGCTCGCGCGCCGATTGCGATGCGCTGATCGGCAAGCTGGAAACGGCGCGCCGTTGCGTGGTGGTCGGCGCGAGCTTCATCGGGCTCGAAGCGGCCGCCGCGCTGCGCACGCGCGGGCTCGACGTGCACGTCGTCGCGCCGGATGCGCATCCGATGGGCCGCGTGCTCGGCGATGCGCTCGGCGACACGATCAAGGCGCTGCACGAGGCGCACGGCGTCGTGTTTCATCTCGGCGCGACGCCCGCGCGGATCGGGCCGGACAGCGTGACGCTGTCGAACGGCGACGTGCTGCCGGCCGACGTCGTCGTGGTCGGCATCGGCGTGCATCCGAACGTCGGGCTCGCGCAGGACGCGGGGCTCGCCGTCGAACGCGGCGTGACGGTCGACCGCTTCCTTCGGACGAGCGCGCCCGACATCTACGCGGCCGGCGACATCGCGCGCTGGCCCGATCCGCTGACGGGCGAGCGGATTCGCGTCGAGCACTGGGTCGTCGCCGAGCGGCAGGGCGGCATCGCGGCGCGCAACATGCTCGGCCAGCAGCGGCCGTTCGACGCGGCGCCGTTTTTCTGGAGTCAGCAGTACGACCTGACGATCCGCTATGTCGGCCATGCGGAGCAATGGGATCGCGTGGAGATCGACGGCGACCTCGGCGCGCACGATTGCTCGATCGGTTACTGGCGCGGCAACACGCGGCTCGCGGTCGTGACGATCGGCCGCGATCTCGACAACCTGAAGGCCGAAGCGGCGCTCGAGCGGCAGATGGCCGCCGCGTGACGGCGGCATGACGGCACCGGCCGAACCGTCGATGGAGGCGCGACGAACCCCGACGTCCGTGCATGTTTCGAAACCGGGTTCGCGCCGCGCATCGCGACGCGCGGATGTTCCGGGCGTCGTTACCGGTCGCGCGTCCTGATCATCACGCGCCCCTGGTCGATGCCGCCGCGCAGCGCTTCGTCGCACGTGAGCCATTCGGGCGTGACGAGTTCGGGCGCGGGCAGATCGACCGGCGCGCCGTCGCGGAAGATCCGCACCTGCGCGACCCACGCGCCGTTCGCGTTGCGCGTCGCGTCGACGCGAATTTCGTGATCCATGAAAGTGTCGGTGGCTTGCATCGGTCGGGGCCCTCCGTCGTGCGCGAACGCGGTGCGTCGATCGTATCAGCCACGCGCGACGTGTTGTCCTGTTCCGATATCGACGCGCCGCGCGCCGCCGGGCGACGACGCAGCCGACGCGACACCGTCGATCGGCGCCGAACCGACGCTCGTCGAAGCGATCTCGAACGCGCCTGACGGTGTAGCAGCGACAGCGACCCGTCGACCGACCGACACGCCGGCCCGACCCCGCTCCTCGAAAACGAAGCGCTTCCTGTCCGTGCATCGCGGCGCGCCGCACGCGCGCTGCACAGGAGCATGCCTTGCTCGATCGGCTCGACGGTCACATTCACCGTTTCCGCTTTCGACAAGGAGGGCCAGACATGAAAGCAGTCGTATTTCACGGCATCGGCGACATTCGCATCGACACGGTGCCCGATCCGGAAGTCTCCGAGGCGACCGACGCGGTCGTGCGCCTGACCGCCAGCGCGATCTGCGGCACCGATCTGCACATGGTGCGCGGCACGCTCGGCGGCATGAAGCCGGGCACGATTCTCGGCCACGAAGGCGTCGGCATCGTCGAGGCGGTCGGGCGCGACGTGCGCAACCTGCGGCGCGGCGATCGCGTGCTGATTCCGTCGACGATCGCGTGCGGCAGTTGCGCCTACTGTCGCGCGGGCTACACCGCGCAATGCGACGCCGCGAACCCGGGCGGGCCGCGGGCAGGCACCGCGTTCTTCGGCGGGCCGGCCGATACGGGCCCGTTCGACGGGCTGCAAGCCGAATACGCGCGCACGCCGCTTGCGCACGCGAGCCTGATCCGGCTGCCCGACGCGATCGACGACGATCGCGCGATCCTGATGTCGGACATTTTCCCGACCGGCTATTTCGGCGCGCAGCTCGCGGAAGTGAAACCGGGCGACACGGTCGCCGTGTTCGGCGCGGGGCCGGTCGGCCAGTTCGCGATCGCGAGCGCGAAGCTGATGGCCGCCGGGCGCGTGATCGCGATCGACCGCATTGCGTCGCGGCTCGAGATGGCGTGCGCGCAGGGCGCCGAGATCGTCGATTTTTCCGAGGACGATCCGGTCGATACGGTGCTGCGGCTGACGGGCGGGATCGGCGTCGACCGCGTGATCGACGCGGTGGGCGTCGACGCGATGCGCGCGACGCACGGGCCGGCGGCGGCCGATCGCGAGGCTGCGCGCGCGTTCGATGCGGAAGTCGACGCGATCGCGCCGCACCGCAAGCCGGACGGCCGCAACTGGGTGCCGGGCGACGGGCCGTCGCAGGTGCTGCAATGGGCGGTGCGCGCGGTCGCGAAGGCCGGCACGGTCGCGGTGATCGGCGTGTATCCGCCGGCGGCTCGCGTGTTTCCGATCGGCGAGGCGATGAACCGCAACCTGACGATCAAGATGGGCAACTGCAATCACCGGACGGTGACGCCGCCGCTCGTCGAGCTCGTGCGCAGCGGCGCGTTCGATCCGCTGTCGGTGCTCACGCGCCGCGAGCCGCTGACGAACGCGATCGACGCGTACCGCGCGTTCGACGTGCGCGAACCGGGCTGGATGAAGGTGAAGCTGGCGCCGTGACGACACCAACCTCAACCGGGAGCACTGCAATGACGGATCGATACGACAACTGCATGGCCGCGTGCGACGCCTGCGCGCACGCGTGCGACACCTGTGCGGCCGCGTGCCTCGCGGAGCGCGACGTGCACGCGCTGGCCGGCTGCATCGCGCTCGACATCGAATGCGCGCAGCTGTGCCGCTTCGCGTCGGGCGCGATGGCGCGCCGCAGCGCGTTTGCCCCGCGCATTTGCGGGCTGTGCGCGCACGCGTGCGACCTGTGTGCGGCCGAGTGTTCGCGGCATGCGCACGAACATTGCCGCCGCTGCGCGCTCGCATGCGAGGCCTGCGCGGCGATGTGCCGCGCGATGGCCTGAGCACGGGCGCTTACGGCGTGCCCTGAACGTCGCGCGCGACGCGCTGAAGCAACGCATCGAGCACGGCCATCTCGACGGGCTTCACGAGATGGTCGTCGAAGCCCGCGCGTTCGGTGCGCGCGAGATCCGACGCGCGTGCATGGCCGGACAGCGCGACACAGATCGTGTCGCGCAGCGCATCGATCGCGCGCAGTTCCTCCAGCAGCGCGAAGCCGTCGACGTCCGGCATCGTCAGGTCGAGCAGCATCAACTGCGGCGCATAGTCGCGCGCGAGGGCCAGCGCGTCGGCCGCGTTGTACGCGACGCGCGGCGCATGGCCTTTCAGTTGCAGCAGCACCGCGAGCGTATCGGCCGAGTCGCGGTTGTCGTCGACGATGACGACGCGCAGCGGCACGACGGCCGGCTGAGCGGGCGCGGCGGGCGTGCGCGGTTCGGCGCGCTCGTTGCGTTCGTTGCGCGCCGTTTGCACGATCGGCAGCCAGACCGTAAACGTCGCGCCGTGGCCGGGCCCGTCGCTTGCCGCGACGATTCGCCCGCCGTGCAGCTCGACGAACGACCGGCAGATCGCGAGACCGAGCCCGAACCCGCCGGACGGAGAGCGGCCCGACGCACCTTCCTGCTGGAACAGGTCGAAGATCGTTTCGAGCGCGCCGGGTGCGATGCCCACGCCGTGATCGACGACGTCGATCGCCACCGACGATCCGTCGATACGCGCGCCGACGTCGATCCGGCCGCCGTGCGGCGAGAATTTCGATGCGTTGTCGAGCAGGTTGTGCAGCACCTGGACGAGCCGTGCGTCGTCGCCGTGCAGCACCACGGAATCGTCGGGCAGGTCGACACGGATCCACTGCCCGCGCGCGGCCAGTTTCGGCTGGATGCTCTCGACGCCGCGGCACACGATGTCGCGCACGGTGACGGGGCGATCGTCGAGTTCGACCTTGCCGGCCGTGATGCGCCCGACGTCGAGCAGATCGTCGACGAGCCGCGTCAGTTGCCCCACCTGACGGTGCACGGCGTCGCGGCATCGCGCGAGCTCGGGTGCAGGATCGGGCAGGGTCTGCAGCACGCCGACCGAATTGCGCAGCGGCGCGAGATGATTGCGCAGCTCGTGCGCGAGCATCGCGATGAACACGCTGAGCCGGTGCGTCGATGCTTCGAGTTCCTCGAGCCGCTTGCGCTCGGTCATGTCGCGCGTGATCTTGATGAAGCCGCACAGCTGGTGCGTCGCGTCGCGCACCGGCGTGATCGTCACGCTCGCCCAGAACTGCGTGCCGTCCTTGCGCACGCGCCACCCTTCGTCCGCGAAGTGGCCGTGCGCGGCGGCCAGCGCGAGCCCGTGCGCCGGCCGGCCGGCCGCGATCGCGTCGGACGGATAGAACTGCGAGAAGTGCCGGCCGACGATCTCGGCGGCGCGGTAACCCTTGATGCGCTGCGCGCCGGCGTTCCAGGTCGCGACGTTGCCCTGCGGGTCGAGCATGAACACCGCGTAATCGGTGATCGCCTCCACCACGGTCTGGAACCGGAATTCGGCGAAGCGGTGCAGCAGGTCCCGCGCGTCGTGCGAGCCAGGCGGCAGAGGCGGGTGAAGGTCGGCGTCGTCGTTCGTCATCGGTGGGCGGCAGGTCCAAAATGCGGGCGGCCGAATACCGTCCGCCCGCCGCCGGACACGCCGGGGGCGGCTACGCGAACCGGATTGGCACGTCCGAAAGAATAAGGGAACTCGATTCGGCTGATCAATGGGTGCGCATCGGCCGTGCCGTCCACCGCACCGCGAGCCGGATTCGCGCCGGCGCGTCCGACGACGGCCGGCGCGGCATGCCGATTGCACGACGGTTCGGTCCCCCTGCCGTGCCGCGGCCGTCCGGCCGGCTGCACGGCAGGCAAGCCAGGCAAGGAGATCGACATGAACAGCACACTGAATCCCGACAACGAACCGGCCGGCCCGGACGACGACAACGCCAGCCGCGGTCGCGACGGCCGTGCGCTCGGCCCGAGCGACTCGTCCGACAGCGGCAGCGACACGGCGGGCGCGCGGCGCCATCCGTTCGACGTCGATTCGCCGCTCGACGATCACGCGCTCGAACGCGGCGACGCCTCGCTCGACAGCGATACCGACCGCGCGGGCACCGGCGAGCGCGCGTCGGCGGACGGCGACTCGACGCTCGAGGAGGGTGCCGACATCGAGCCGGACCGCACCGAGCGGCTGAGCGAGCCCGGTCGCACGGACGAACCGGACGACGGGGGCGGCCCCGGCGGCGCGCCGTGACACCCGGCGCGCAAAAACTGCAATCGCGTTGCAGATTGGGGCGCGGACGGCTTCCCGGCGCTGCGGCGCCCAACCGTCGCGGCCCGGCAACGGCCCCGGCACGCGATTTGCATTGACCCGACCGATGCGCGCCGCGACGCGGCATGGGGCCATGCGCGGCGCAGGCGCGATCAAGGAGAGACACGATGCAACGACGATATCCCGGACGGCATGGCGCGCGTGGCGGCCCGCCCGACTGGCAGGAGCGCAACGAACGCGCGTACCGGGGCGCCGGCGAGCGCGGCATCCCGGACGACCCGGCGCGATGGCCGGAAGAAGACGATGAATCGGCCTACCGCCGCTTCGCGAGCGAGGACGTGGGCCCGGAAGACTGGGGCAGCGAATGGACCGAGCGCGCCGCGCGCCCGGCCGACCAGCGGCGCGGCGGCGCCGGCCCGGACTGGCCGGGCGGCGCGCGCCAGCCGGCGCGGGACCCCGAGCGCGGCTACGGCGGGACGGGTCGTCGCGCGGAGGGCCGCGAAGGCCGGTACGGCGACGAACGCCGGGAATTCCGCGGTCAGCACCGGATGGGCTGGTACGGCGGCGAGCGCGACGTTGGCGACCCTCGCGGCGACCCGCGATACGGCGGCCGCGCCCCGGACCTGTCGCGGTTCGGCAGCGAAGCCGAACGCGATGCGCTGCGCCATCGCCGCGGGCCGAAAGGCTATACGCGCTCGGACGAGCGGATTCGCGAGGACGTGTGCGAGCGGCTCGCGCACGCGCTCGAGATCGACGTGAGCGATGTGACCGTGCAGGTGAAGGAGGGGCGCGTCGAGCTGGACGGCACGGTGCCGGCACGCTGGATGAGGCACGACATCGAGGATCTGGCCGACGGCTGCATGGGCGTGCGCGACGTCGAGAATCGCGTGCGCGTGCGTCGCGACGGCGAACACGATACGGGCATGGTGCTGCATCCGGATCAGCGGACCGTCACGCCGACCCAGCCTGCCGCGCGCGACCCCGAGCCCGGCACCGTCGTGCCCGGCCGCGAGCGTGAATCGCGCCACTGACGGCCGTGGGTGAAACGGCTCGACCCCGATCGCGGGCAACGCGTGCATGACGACCGGAATCGACGACACGCCGACCAGGCACCATGATGCCCCCGCACCCCGCGCGCGCGGCGACGCGCGCGGCTTGCGGCTGCGGATCGCGGGCGAACTGTGGCGCGCGATCTGGCGTTACCGCGCGCGCGTGCTCGCAGCGATCGGGCTGCTGGTGCTCGCGAAAGCGGCGGCCGTGTCGGTGCCGCTGCTGCTCAAGGACATCGTCGACGGTTTCGGCCGCGTGGCCGGCCAGCCGCTGGCGTGGCCGGTGCTGCTGCTGTTCGCGTACGCGGTCGTGCGCTTCGCGTCGAATGCGCTGAACGAAGTGCGCGACATGACCTTCGTGCAGGTCACGCAGCATACGGTCGCGTCGTTTACCGTGCGCACGTTCGGTCACCTGCACCGGCTGGGCGCGCGCTTTCATGCGCAGCGCGAGACGGGCGCCGTCGTGCGCGACCTCGAGAAAGGCACGGCCGGCATCGGCTACCTGCTCGGCGTCGCCGTGTTCACGATCGTGCCGACGGCCATCGAGATCGGCTCGGTGCTCGTGATCGTGATCGGCAAGTACGGCGGCGGCTTTACGGCGATCATTCTCGTCACGTTCGCCGTCTACGCGGCCTATACGGTCGTGTTCACGCGCCGCCGCATGCGTTACCAGCGGCGGGTGAACGCGCTCGAGGCCGAGTCGAATTCGCGGGTGGTCGACAGCCTGCTGAACGTCGATACGGTCAAGTACTTCGCGCGCGAGGACGTCGAGCGCGACCGGCTCGATCGCGTGCTCGACGCGTGGCGCGAAGCCGGCGTCGACAACCAGTACGCGCTGTCGACGCTGCATATCGGGCAGAGCGCGTGCATCGGCGCGGGGATCGCGGCCGTGATGCTGCTCGCCGGGCAGCAGGTCGCGCGCGGCGCGATGACGATCGGCGATCTCGTGCTGATCAACGCATACATCATCCAGATCAGCCTGCCGCTGAACGCGCTCGGCTTCGTGTTTCGCGAGGCGAACGATGCGATGACGAACGTCGAGCGGCTGTTCGGGCTGCTCGATGCGCGCGGCAAGCCCGGCGAGGATGGCGATGCGCCCGGTGCGCAGCCGCTCGTCGTGCGCGGCGGCGCGATCGAGTTCGAGCATGTCGACTTCGGCTACGAGCCGAGCCGGCAGATCCTGTTCGACGTGTCGTTCCGCATCGAGCCCGGGCTGACGATCGCCGTGGTCGGCGGCAGCGGCTCGGGCAAGTCGACGCTCGCGCGGCTGCTGTTCCGGCTGTATCAGCCCGACGCGGGCACGATCCGGATCGACGGCCAGGACTTGCGGCTCGTCACCGAGCGCAGCCTGCGCGACGCGCTCGGCATCGTCCCGCAGGACACCATCCTGTTCAACGACACGCTCGCGTACAACATCGCATACGGCAAGCGCGACGCGACCCGCGGCGAAGTGATCGCGGCCGCGCGCGGCGCGCAGCTCGACGCGTTCATCGAGCGGCTGCCCGACGCGTACGACACGCGCGTCGGCGAGCGCGGCGTGCGGCTGTCGGGCGGCGAGCGGCAACGTGTCGCGATCGCGCGCGCGTTGCTGAAGGCGCCGCCGATCGTCGTGTTCGACGAGGCGACGTCGGCGCTCGACACGCGCTCGGAGCGCGCAATCCAGCAGGAGTTGATGCGTGTCGCGCAGCATCGCACGAGCCTCATCATCGCGCACCGTCTGTCGACGATCGTCGATGCCGACCGCATCCTCGTGATGGAGCATGGCCGGCTCGTCGAGCACGGCACCCACGACGAGCTGCTCGAAAGCGGCGGCGTGTATGCGCAGATGTGGTCGCTGCAGGCGAAGCAGCGCGAACTGGAACGCACGGAGGCGAAGTTCGCGCGGCAGCCGGTGCGGATCAACCCGCTCGTGTCGCAGGTGCTCGATGCGCTGGCGGAGGCGGCCGCGCAGCGCGGCGTGCCGGTGTTCCGCCACATGTCCGACGAGGATCTCGTCGTCAAGGCCGATCCGGCCGCGCTGCGGCGCTTCGTGTGGGAACTGTGCCGCGGCGCGATCGACGCGAGCAGCGGCGGGCAACTCGAGGTGCGCACGGCGCGCCACGATCCGGAAGCGCGGATCACGATCGCGTGCGCGGGCGTCGATGCCACCGAACTGTCGCTGATCGATCTCGAACGATTGCAGGACACGATCGAGGAGGCCGGCGGCTACGTCGTGCGCGAACGCGACGATGTCGGCGTGACGCTGCACCTGTCGCTGCCGATGTGCGCGGTGGCGCCGGCGTCGATGCAGCCGGGCGGCGCCGTGCCGAACGCGGACGCCGGCGTGGCGGCGACGGCCAGGCCGCTCGACGGCCTGCGCATCGCGTGCGTGGACGACCACGACGAGGCGCGCGACGCGCTCACCGCACTGCTGCAGGTGGCCGGCGCCGACGTGCACGCGTATGCGTCGGGCCAGGCGTTGCTGGACGACCTGTGGCGCGCGCGCCGGGCCGACTGGCCGGCGCTGCTCGTCTGCGACATCGACCTCGGCGACGACGAGGAGGACGGCTATACGGTGATGTCGCGCGTGCGTCAGCTCGACGCCGCGCGCGATCGCGACGGCCGCGCGCCGCTCGAGGCGCTGGCATTGTCCGGCCATGCGCGCGATCGCGATCGCACGCGCGCGGTCGAAGCCGGTTTCCATGCGTACCTGACCAAGCCCGCGGTAGCGGCCGACCTGATCGCGGCGTTGCGTGCGCTCGCGTTTTCCTCCGGAGAAATCCATGCCGAACCTTCTGAATCCGACGACACCCGAAGCCCTGAACGCGCGTCGCGGCGGTAGTGCGTTCGCCGACCGCCAGGCCGCGGTGGCGGCCGTCGAGCTGCTGCTGCCGAGCCTGGCCGCCGCGCTGCAGAGCGACTTCGTCGGCGACAGCGGCTGCCTGCACATCGTGATCATGGACCCGGCGCTCGGGCCGCACGACGCGGCGTTCGAGGACGCGATCCTGTATGAATTTTCGCTGCCCGACCCGAAGGACTGGGACGCCGACTATCGCGCGTATGCGCGGGCCAAGGCGCGGCTGTCATGGGAAACGGGCCGCGACGGCCACGTCGTGCAGGCGCTCGAGCCGTACCGGCTGCGCGCCGGCGACACGAACCTGTGGGGCGGCGTCGCGCTCGGCGGCATCGTGGTCGGCGTGTCGGGCGCGCAGCCGTGGTTCGACGAGGCGTTCGCGGGCTGCATCGCGCACTGCCTGCGCGCGCTCGCGAAGCACCGTGCGCAGGCGACGCCCGACGGGCTGGCGATCTGAGGAGGCCGCCCAGGCGCGGCCGCCCGGGACCCGTTTTTACAGCCGGTTATAAAAAAGCCAGCGCGCGCGCGGCACGGCCCGATGCGGCGCGGGCGCGCGCAGGCCGGCACGGTTTTCGCTGTACCTCATCCACGGACGGTTGTCGCGACAAGCGTCGCCGTCAGCCGGATTGCTTTCCGACATCGACAGGAGGTGCAGGTGAACGCGACTCACGATCCAGCCAGACCGCCGCTCGCCGGCCGGACCGCCCTCGTGACCGGGGGCGGCCGCGGTCTCGGCGAAGCCATTTGCGAAGAGCTTGCGCGCCATGGCGCGCACGTGGTGGTCGCCGATCTCGACGGCGATCGCGCGGCGGCCGTGGCGCAGCGGCTCGAACGGCACGGCGGGCAGGCGGTGGGCCGGCCGCTCGACGTGCGCGACGAAGCGTCGGTGCTGCAGGTCGTGCACGATGCGCGCGAGTCGCTCGGCGACCTCGACGTGATCGTCAACAACGCGGCGATCGACGTGACCGCGCCGATCGACGACGTGAGCGTCGAAGCATGGCAGCAGGTGCTGATGACGAACCTGTTCGGCCCGTACCTGATGTGTCACGCGGCCGTGCCGATGATGAAGGCGCGCGGCGACGGGCATATCGTCAACATCGCGTCGACCGCGTCGAAGCGGGCGTGGCCGAACGCGTCCGCGTATCACGCGACGAAGTGGGGGTTGCTCGGCCTGTCGCACGCGCTGCATGCCGAACTGCGGCCGAGCGGGGTGCGCGTGTCGGCGATCGTCGCGGGCGGGATGCGCACGCCGTTCCTGCTCGACCGTTTTCCGGACATCGACGAGGACACGCTGCAGCCGCCGGAGCACGTCGCGGCCGCCGTGCGTTTCGTGCTGACCCAGCCGCCGGGCACGGTCGTGCCGGAACTGATGGTGCTGCCGATGAAGGAGACGTCATGGCCCTGAAGCGCGAACGGCGGCTGCCCGGCGCGGTGCTGCTCGACAAGGACGGCACGCTGCTCGACGACGTGCCGTACAACGTCGATCCCGCCCGGATGCGCCTCGCGCCTGGCGCGGCACGCGCGCTGCGCACGCTCGGCGCGACCGGCATGCCGCTGGCGGTCGTGTCGAACCAGTCGGGCGTCGCGCTCGGCCGCTTTACCGAAAACGAGCTTGGCGCGGTCCGCCAGCGTCTCGCCGAACTGTTCGAAGCGAACGGTGCGACGCTGGCGGATTTTTTTTACTGCCCGCATCACCCGCGGGGCAGCGTGCCGCGCTACACCTGTGACTGCATCTGCCGCAAGCCGCGCCCCGGCATGCTGCGGCGCGCGCTGGCGGCGCTCGGCGCCGTGCCCGAATGGAGCTGGATGATCGGCGACATCCTCGACGACGTCGAGGCAGGCCGCGCCGCGCGCTGCGGCACGATCCTGGTCGACTGCGGTCACGAGACCGAGTGGCGCGTCAACGCCGCGCGCACGCCGCTCCACGTCGTCGACCGCATCGACCTGGCCGCCGACATCGTCGTGCGCGAAGCCGTGCGCCGGCACGGCTCGGGAGTGCGGCGATGAACATGGCCTGGAGCCGCGCCCGCCGCATCCTGTGCGTGCGGCTCGACAGCATGGGCGACGTGCTGATGACGACGCCCGCGCTGCGCGCGCTGAAGGAAAGCGGCGCCGACCGCCGGCTGACGCTGCTGACGTCGCGCACGGGCGCCGCGCTCGCCACGCATCTGCCGATGGTCGACGACGTGTGGCGCTACGACGCGCCGTGGGTCAAGCATCCCGACGTGCGCGGCGACCCGGTGGCCGATCTCGACATGATCGACCGGCTGCTGGCGGCCCGCTTCGACGCGGCCGTGATCTTCACCGTCTACAGCCAGAATCCGTTGCCCGCCGCGATGATGTGTTGGCTCGCCGGCATTCCGCTGCGGCTCGCGCATTGTCGCGAGAACCCGTACGAACTGCTGACCGACCGCGTGCCCGAAACCGAGCCGGAATCGCACGTGCGCCACGAGGTCGCGCGTCAGCTCGCGCTGGTGCGCACCGTCGGCGCGACGACGTCGGACTGGCGGATGGCGTTCGACCCGGGCGACGCGGCGCGGCGTGCGCTGCACGCGCGTTTGCAGGCCGCGTTGCAACGCATCGGCGGCGCACGCGGGCCGGACGCGCGGCGCGCGCGCTGGCTGGTCGTCCATCCGGGCGCGAGCGCGGCGTCGCGGCGCTGGCCGGCCGAGCGTTTCGGCGAAGCCGCCGCCGCGGTCGCGCCGCTGTTCGACGGCATCGCGGTGACGGGCAGCGCGGGCGAACGCGAGCTGATCGACGCAGTGTGCGAACGCGCCGGGCCGCGCGCGGTGCCGCTCGCCGGCGTGCTGCCGCTCGGCGAACTCGGCGCGCTGATCGAGACGGCCGATCTGCTGCTGTCGAACAACAGCGGCCCCGTGCATCTCGCGGCCGCGCTCGGCACGCCGGTGGTCGACCTGTACGCGCTGACCAATCCGCAGCACACGCCGTGGCGTGTGCCGCACCGTGTGCTGAACGTCGACGTGCCGTGCCGCAACTGCTACCGCAGCGTCTGCAATCAGCCCGGCCATCCGTGCCTGCGCGGCGTGAGCGTCGACGATGTGGTCGCCGCCGTGCACGCGTTGCTGCACGGCCGCGCGCGCCATGCGCAACGCGCTGCCGCGCGGGCTGCCGCGCACGGCGGCGAGCCGGTCGCGGCGCACGCATCGAACGTGCTGCCGTTCGCGCACGTCATCACGAGGAACTGACGCATGCCTGACCCGATCCATACGCTCGGCATCAACGCCGCTTTCCACGACAGCGCCGCGTGCATCGTGCGCGACGGCGTCGTGATCGCGGCGGCCGAGGACGAACGCTTCACGCACGTGAAGCACGCGAAGCGCCCGGTGCCGTTCTCGACCTGGGAGCTGCCCTTCCACGCGATCGACTACTGCCTCGCGGAAGCCGGCATCACGCTCGCCGACGTGGACCACGTCGCGTATTCGTACGACCCGTGGCTCGAACTCGACCGCGAAGGCACGGAGCCGGCGCTGACCTTGCCGCTGTCGCCGTCCGCGCATGCGCCGCGCGCCGACGGCGCGTCGCCGTGGCATCCGCTGTTCCTGTCGTCGATCGTCAACGCGCCGCGCCAGCTCGCGGGCGGCGCGCCGCATCATCTGCAGCGGCGCTTTCGCGGCGTCACGCACGACGGGCCGTTCCGCTGGCATTTCATCGAGCACCATCTCGCGCACGAGGCGAGCGCGTTTCTCGCGGCGCCGTTCGAGCGCTGCGCGGTGATGACGATGGACGGGCGCGGCGAGCGCGCGACGACCAGCTACGGCGTGTTCGACGGCCGCACGTATCGGCGGCTCGGGCAGGTCAACCTGCCGCATTCGCTCGGGCTGCTGTACGAGCGCGTGACCCGCTATCTCGGCTTCCTGCACTCGTCCGACGAATACAAGGTGATGGCGCTCGCGTCGTACGGCAAGCCGGTGTTCGCCGACGAGATGCGCAAGCTCGTGCGGTATCGCGACGCAGGGCGCTACGACGTGGTCGATGGCGATCTGGCCGCGCAATTCGGCCCGCCGCGCGAACGCGGCGGTCCGATCGAGCCGCATCACTGCGACATCGCGCACGCGTTGCAACTGGTGCTCGAAGAGACGACGCTGCAGGCGGTCGACTGGCTGGCCGCCGAAACCGGCGAGCGGCAGCTCGCGATGGCGGGCGGCGTCGCGCTGAACTGCGTGATGAACGCGAAGATTCGCGATCGCGGCCCGTTCGACGACGTGTGGGTGCAGCCGGCCGCCGGCGACGCGGGCACGGCGCTCGGCGCCGCGCTGTGGACCGACTTCCGGATGCGCGGCGAGCGCGGCGGCTGGCGGATGGATCACGCGTATCTCGGGCCGGCTTACGACGACGATGCGATCGAGGCGTTCCTGAAGGAAGCGCAGCTGCCGTACCGGCGGCTCGCCGACGTCGCCGCGCAGACGGCCGCGCTGCTCGCGGCGAATCGCGTGATCGGCTGGTTCCAGGGGCGCATGGAATTCGGCCCGCGCGCGCTCGGCGCACGGTCGATCCTCGCGTCGCCGATCGACCCGGACATGCAGCGCAAGCTGAACCGGATCAAGGATCGCGAGGATTTCCGGCCGGTCGCGCCGGTCGTGCTCGAAGACCGTGCGCATCACTGGTTCAGCGGCGGCCGGCGTACGCCGCTGCGCGCGCCGTTCATGCTGTTCGTGTACGACGTCGTGCCCGAGCGCGCCGAGAGGATTCCGGCGGTGCGCCACATCGACGGCACCGCGCGCGTGCAGACCGTCGACGAAACGCAGCACCCGCTGCTGCATGCGCTGCTGACCGAGTTCGACGCGCTCACCGGCGTGCCGGTGCTCGTCAACACGTCGTTCAACACGCGCGGCGAACCGATCGTGTGCTCGCCGCGCGACGCGATCGAATGCTTCTGGACGTCGCCGCTCGACGCGCTCGTGATCGGGCCGTTCCTGCTGGAGAAGCCAAGATGAACGCGCGCGACACGCAACTGCCGCCGGTCGTGTCGGTCGTCGTGCCCACCTACCGGCGGCCCGACCTGCTCGCACGCTGCCTCGACGCGCTGTGCGTGCAGGTGTTCGATCCCACCACCTACGAGATCGTCGTCGTGGACGACGATCCGGCCGGCAGTGCGCGCGCCGTCGTCGATGCGTGCCGCACGCGCGTGACCGACGTGCCGGCGATCCGCTACATGACCGCACCCGACACGCAGGGCCCGGCCGGCGCGCGCAACGTCGGCTGGCGCAGCGCGTGCGGCGCGCTGATCGCGTTCACCGACGACGACACGATTCCCGATCCGACCTGGCTGCGCCACGGCGCGGCCGCGCTGCTGGCCGAGCCGTCGGCGGCGGCCGCGGCCGGCCGGATCGACGTGCCGCTGCGGCCGTGCCCGACCGACTACGAACGCGATGCGGCGGGGCTCGCGCATGCGGAATTCGCGACCGCGAACTGCTTCGTGCGACGCGCGGCGCTCGAACGCGTCGGCGGCTTCGACGAACGCTTCACGCGCGCGTGGCGCGAGGACGCCGACCTGATGTTCGCGCTGCGCGAGCATGCGGGGCCGATCGTCGAGGCCGACGCCGCGCGCATCGTGCACCCGGTGCGTCCCGCGCGCTGGGGATCGAGCATCGGCGCGCAGTCGAAGGTGTATTTCGATGCGCTGCTGTACAAGAAGCATCGCACGACTTACCGGCGTCATATCCGGCCGATGCCGCCGTGGCATTACTACGCGGCCGTGCTGGCCGCGCTCGGTGCGCTCGGATTTTTCGCCGCCGGCTGGCCGGCGCCCGCCATCGTGTGCGCGGCGGTGTGGGCCGCGATTACCGCGGCGTTCTGCGCGAAACGGTTGCGCGGCACGCAGCTCACGGCGTCGCACGTGGCCGAAATGATCGTCACGTCCATCGCGATTCCGCCCGTGTCGCTGTACTGGCGCATGCGCGGCGCGCTTCACTTCAGGGTGCTGTTTTTATGAAACTCGACCCCAGCGTCGATTCCGGCGGCCCGAGCGGCCCGAAGCGGATCGCAGTGTTCCGCGCGCTGCAGCTCGGCGACATGCTGTGCGCGGTGCCCGCGCTGCGTGCGCTGCGGCGCGGCGAACCGGATGCGCGCATCACGTTGATCGGCCTGCCGTGGGCGCGCGAGTTCGCGTCGCGCTTTTCGGACTACATCGACGGTTTCATCGCCTTCCCCGGCGCGGCGGGGCTCGGCGAACAGCCCGAACCCGACGCGGCCACGCGCGAGGCGTTCATCGCCGAATGCCGCTCGCGCGACTTCGACCTCGCGATCCAGCTGCACGGCAGCGGCGCGCACACGAATGCGATCGTCGCGTCGCTCGGCGCGACGCGCACGGCCGGCTTCGTGCCGGCCGACGGCGGCACGACCGCGCTCGACTGCACGGTCGTGTGGCGCGACGGCGAACCGGAAGTGGCGCGCTATCTGGCGCTCACGCGCAAGCTCGGTTACGCGGACTGGGGCGACTACCTCGAATTCCCGCTCGGCGGGCTCGACTACGCGCTGTGGCACGTGCTCTGCGACGAACACGCGCTCGATCCCGGCCGCTACGTGATCGTCCATCCCGGCGCGCGGATGGCGTCGCGGCGCTGGCCGGTCGAACGCTTCGCGCTCGCCGCGCGGCAGCTCGCCGACGACGGTTGGCAGATCGTGCTGACCGGCACGCGCGCGGAACTGGCGCTCGCGAGCGCGTTCGCCGAGCACCTCGGGCGGCCGTGCGTGAACCTGTGCGGCCGCACGCCGCTCGGCGCGCTGGCCGCGCTGATCGCCCGCGCGCGGCTGCTGCTGTGCAACGACACGGGCGTGTCGCACGTCGCGGCGGCGCTCGGCACGCCGAGCATCGTCGTCGCATGCGGCAGCGATACGGCCCGCTGGGCGCCGCTCGACGCCGAACGTCATCGCGTGCTCGCGAACTACCCGGCGTGCCGGCCGTGCATGTTCGATACGTGCCCGTACGGGCACGAGTGCGCGACGGCGATCGGCGTCGGCGAAGTGATCGATCGCGCGGGCGAGCTGCTCGCCGAGGAGAGACGTCATGTCACGTAAGCGATTGCGCGTGCTGACCTGGCACGTGCATGGCAACTACCTGTATTACCTGTCGCAGGCGCCGCACGATTTCTACATCGTGACGAAGCCGCAGCATCCGCCCGGCTATGCGGGCCGCGTCGGGCACCTGCCGTGGGGCGACAACGTGCACGAGGTGCCGGCCGAGTGCGTGCGCGACACCGCATTCGACTGCGTGCTGTACCAGCACGTGAATCATTACCGGAACGACCGCCTGCGGCTGCTGAGCGACGCGCAGCGCGCGCTGCCGACGCTGTTCGTCGAGCACGATCCGCCGCGCGAGCATCCGACCGACACGCTGCATCCGGTGCAGGACCCGAACGTGTTGCTGGTGCACGTGACGCCGTTCAACGCGCTGATGTGGGACAACGGCGTGACGCCGACGCGCGTGATCGAGCACGGCGTGCTGCTGCCGGAAGGCGTCGAGTATCACGGCACGCTGCCGAAGGGCGTCGCCGTCGTGAACAACCTCGCGCGGCGCGGCCGACGCCTCGGCGCGGACCTGTTCGAGGTCGTGCGGCATAGCGTGCCGATCGATCTGGTCGGGATGGGCTCGACCGAACTCGGCGGGATCGGCGAAGTGCCGAATCCGGCGCTGCCGCAATTCCTGTCGCACTACCGGTTCTTCTTCAATCCGATCCGGTACACGAGCCTCGGGCTCGCGGTGATCGAGGCGATGATGATCGGGCTGCCGATCGTCGCGCTCGCGACGACCGAGATGGCGCAACTCGTGAAGACCGGCAGCAACGGCGTGGCCGACACGCGGCCGGCCTTGCTGATCGACGCGATGCGGATGCTGATTCGCGATCAGGAACTGGCGCGCGAGTGGGGCGCGGCGGCGAGGCGCGACGCCTGCGAGCGATTCGGCATCGAACGCTTCGCGCGCGACTGGGACGCCGCGCTGCGCGACGTGACGGCGTGACGAAGGCGACGTGACGAAGGCGGCATCACCCGCCGCCTTCATTGCGTCGTCGCGGGCGGCGAAGCGGGCGGACTACCGCCGTTCGCGGCATTCGGCGCCGCCGGCGCGCCGCCGCTGGCTGCATTGCGCTCGCTTTCGGGCAGCAGCGCGAGGCGGTTGTACAGCGTCTTCAGGCTGATGCCGAGCGCCTTCGCGGTGCGCGGCTTGTCGCCGTTGAAATGGTGTAGCGACGCGACGATGAAGCGCTGCTGCGTATGCGCGAGCGTCGTGCCGATATGCAGCGTCATCGCGTTGTGGCGCACTTCTTCGCGCGGCGGCTGGCGGCGCGGCAACTGCAGTTCGATCTGCTCGTCGGCGAGGATGAACGCGCGCTCCAGCGCGTTGCGCAGTTCGCGCACGTTGCCGGGCCACGTGTACGCACGCAGCGCCTTCATCGCCTGCGTCGACAGGCGCTTCCTCGTGCGGTGCCGCGCGTTTAGCCGTTCGACGATCTGCAGCGCGATGTCGCCGACGTCGTCCTCGCGCTGCCTGAGCGCGGGCACGTGCAGCGCGATCGGCGCGATCCGGTAGAACAGGTCCTCGCGCAGCCGGCCGCTGCGCAGTGCCTCGACCGGATCGTGGTGAGTGGCCGCGACGATCCGCACGTCGAGCGGAATCGGTTCGTGGCCGCCCACGCGCACGATCGTGTTGGTTTCGAGCGTGCGCAGCAGCTTGACCTGAAGCTCGGCGGGCATCTCGGCGATCTCGTCGAGAAACAGCGTGCCGCCGCGCGCGGCCTCGAACATGCCCACATGTTGCGCGACGGCGCCCGTGAAGCTGCCTTTTTCGTGACCGAACAACTGCGACTCCGCGATGTCCTTCGGAATCGCGCCGCAGTTGACGGGCACGAACGGCCCGCGCCGGCGCGGGCTCATGTCGTGAATGAGCCGGGCGACGATATCCTTGCCCGCCCCGCTTTCGCCGACCACCAGCACACTCACGCGGGTGGCGGCGACGCGCGACACTTTCAGCAGCAAATCCTGAATTGTTCGCGAACGCCCGAACAGTCGCGTGCCGTCATCGTCGGATTTCGACATGGAGTAAGACCGAGTTGGGAAGTTTTGACCGAAGGTGTCGTGATCAGGTAAAAAACGACGTGGCACACGTCGTCATTCACGTATGCAGGATACCTTTTATACCGATTCGTCGACATTGAATCTGGCAATGCGGCTGGCGTCGATAGATAGATTTATTCGATGAGCGGCGAATGCACGACACCGTTCTTCTATACTGCTAAGCACTCGTTTTCAGTGCAGGACCGCTTGTCTGCCCGATCGTGTGCAGCGTTGAAGATGCGTCGTGTGCCCGATGCGTGCATGACGCTGCACGTGTCGCGGTGCCGGCCCACGCATGCGCCGGGCCGCATTAAAAGGAGCCTCGATGCCTTACGTCCTGATCGTCGAAGACGATGCCGATACGCGAACGATGCTGGCCACGCTCGCGCGTACGCAGCAGCTTTCGTGCGATACGGCCGCGACGCTTGAAGAAGCGCGCACGCTCGTCTCGACGCATACCCCCGATCTCGTGCTGTGCGACCTCGTGCTGCCCGACGGCAACGGGATGGATCTGTTCGACGCATTGCCCAAGCGCGGGCATTGCGAAATGGTGTTGACCACCGGCCACGCGAGCCTCGAAACCGCGATCGACGCGTTGCGGCGCGGCGCGACCGACTATCTGGTGAAGCCGCTCAACATGCAGCGGCTGAACAGCATCTTCGCGCGCGTGCCGCGCACGACCGCGCTGCACGAGGAAATCGCGGAGCTGCGCTCGGAGCTGCAGCGGCTCGGCCGGTTCGGCCGCATGCTCGGCAGCTCGCCGGCGATGCAGGCCGTCTACGACGCGATCGGCCGGGTCGCGCGCACCGAAGCGTCGGTGCTGCTCACCGGCGAATCGGGCACCGGCAAGGAGCTCGCCGCGCAGACCGTGCACGACCTCAGCCTGCGTCGCCGCGGCCCGTTCCTCGCGGTGAACTGCGGCGCGATCGCCGCGAATCTCGTCGAGAGCGAGATGTTCGGCCACGATCGCGGCAGCTTCACCGGCGCGGAACGCCAGCACAAGGGCTTCTTCGAACGCGCGGACGGCGGCACGCTCTTTCTCGACGAAATCACCGAGATGCCGGTCGAATCGCAGGTCAAGCTGTTGCGCGTGCTGGAGACCGGGCGCGTCACGCGGCTCGGCTCGACGCGCGAGATCGACGTCGACGTACGCATCGTCGCCGCGACGAACCGCGATCCGGAAGCGGCGATGGCGGAAGGCAAGCTGCGGCCCGACCTGTTCCACCGGATCAACGTGTTCCCGATTCCGCTGCCGTCGCTGCGCGAGCGCGGCGACGACATCCCGATGCTCGCCGATGCGTTCCTGCAGCGCTACAACGAGGAGAGCGGCCGCAACCTGCGTTTCTCGCCCGCTGCCCGCGAAGCGCTGAAGGGCTACGAATGGCCCGGCAACGTGCGCGAGCTGCGCAACTTCGTGCAGCGCGCGAGCATCTTCACCGATGCCGACGTGATCGAGACGCTGCCTCCGCCGATCATGGACGAGTTGTCGAGCATGGTCGATTCGCATGAAGATCGCGTGACGGTGCCGTTCGGCACGCCGCTCGAGGAGGTCGACCGCAAGCTGATCCTCGGCACGATCGCGCAATGCGGCGGCGTGAAGGCGCAGGCGGCCGAGGTGCTCGACGTCAGCCTGAAGACGATCTACAACCGGCTCGCGCAACTGGAAGACGAAACGGAAAAACCGGACTCCTGATGTGGCCCCGCTCGCGCTCAGGGTTCCGTTCATGGTCCCGTTTCGGCCTCGCGGTGCGCGTCGCGCTCGAGCCTCCGCCGCATGCGTTCGACATGCGGCGGAATCGCGCGTCGTTCGCGCACGATCCACGGCAGGCCGGCGAACGTGCGCACGATCGCCCGTTCGCGGCGCAGCAGCGGCAACATGCGCACCGTATGCAGCCACGCGGCCGCGGCCGGCCATCTGAGCCACGCCGTCCATACCGCGTTGCGGGCGGCGGTGCGCGCGCGCGTGGGCCGGTCGCGCTGCGCCGACGGGTAGTGATGGACCGTCAGGTGCGGCGCATACACGAGCCAGTGGCCGGCGCGACACAGATCGAGCGCGAGCAGCGCTTCCTCGCCGCCGAGAAAGTAGCGCGGATGGTAGCCGCCCGCGCGTACGAACGCGTCGCGCCGGAACGCGGTCGCGCCGGCCAGCAGCCCGAGGATCGGGCGGCCCGGCAGCGCGACGGGCGCGTCCAGCGGGCTGTCGGCCATCAGCCGGCAGGTCGGGTCCTCGCGTCGGTCGGGGCCGACGAGCACGCGTGCGGTGACGGCCGCGACGTGCGGATACGCGTCGAGCAGGTTCGCGGCTTCGGCGATCGAACCGGGCGCCCACCACGTGTCGTCGTCGCAAAACGCGACATGGCGCGTGCGCGCCACGGCGACGCCGAGATTGCGGCCGGCCGCGCCGAGGTTGCCCGGCGCATGCACGAGCGCGACATGCGCGAAGCGCTCGCGGATCAGCGCGGCCGTCTCGGCGTCCGCCGCGTTGTCGACGACGACGATCGCCGGCCGGTCGGGCAGCGCGGAAAGATGGTCGAGCGTGCGCGTGAGTTCGGCGGCGCGCCGGCAGGTCAGCACGATGGCGGTCATGCGCGGTTCGCCCGGCGGCAGCGCGATGCGCGCGGGCGTTACGCGGACGTGACGTCGCATTCGAGCCGCCAGATCGTTTCGGGTTCGTGGAGAGCGGCGCGCATATGAGGTTCGAACAGCGTTACCTGGCTCGCATAGGCATCGACGGCGGCGGCTTTCGCGGCGGCGCCCGTCGCATCGCGGCCGGCGGGCGGCGCGACCGGGTGCGCGATCCAGCCGCGCTCGCGCCAGCCGATCAGGCGCCTGGCCATCAGCCCGTCGATGCGGCGATACGGCACGTCCTCGTAGAAGCGCCAGATGCGCGCCGGATCGTCTTCGCGCAGCAGCGACAGCATGGCTTCCTGCACCTGCAGGTGATCGCGGTGGAACAGGCCGGCCGGCGCGAGCACGTCGAAGCCCGGGTGCGCGTCGATCGTCGCGGCCACGCGCGCCGCGATCGCGGTCGACGTGGCCGGCATGCCGTACTGATCGTCGAGGAAGTCGAGCCACACGGGGCGTGCGTCGAGCAGCGCGAGCGCGCGGCGGTCTTCGTCGCGGCGCGCGCGCACCGCTTCGTCGGCGTCGCGAAACCCTGCGCGGCGATCCCACGGCGGCGCGGGCGTGCCGTGCGGCGGGATCCCCGCGAATACGGTGACGACGATCGAGCCGGGCGCCTGCGCGAGCAGTTGTCCGCAACTGAAGACTGCATCGTCGAGATGCGGCGAGACGACGAGCCAGCGTGTCGGGTCGGGCATGGCGTGAGGATCTCCATCGTGAGCGGCCGGGCCGCCGGTGCCGATCGGCCAGCATGCGCCGTGCCCGCCGGCGGCGCCCCCGGCGCCCGCTGTCGACTGTTCCCGCAGGAGCGTGTTCAATGACCGAAATTGCACGGCCGCAGGCCGGAAATTACGCAACGGCCGTGATGCTGGTCGCGATCGCGACCGTGCTGCAGACGCTCGCGATCCGGTTCGGCGGCGTGAATTTGCCGTTGGTGCTGTATTACCCGCTGCTCGCCGGCGCCGCGTGGGTGACATCTTTCCTGTTCGGCATCGTGTCGACCGTGGTCAGCGGGCTGCTCGTGTGGACGCTGTTCCTGTCCGACCCGGCCGCTTATACGGCGCCGCTGCCCGAGCGGCTCGTGCAGCTCGGCACGTTCATGCTGATCGGCGCGCTGGTGTGCGCGATCGCGTCGATGCTGCATCACACGCGCGTCACGAACGATCGCGCCGGCCGGCGCGAGGCGGCCGCGCGCCGGCAGCTCGAAGCCGTGCTGGGCGCGCTGCCGCACGGCGTGATCGCGACCGATGCGACAGGCCGGCTCACCTATCTCAACGCGGCCGCGGCCGAACTCGTCGGCTGCCGGCCGGACGACGCGATGGGGCGGCCGGTGCGCGACGTGCTGCGGATCGTCGATCACGAAGGCCGCCGCGTGCCGACCACGCCGCTCGATCGCGCGCTCGGCGGCGCCGACGCGACGTCCGACCGGCACTGGCTGCAGGCCGGCAACGGCGATCCGGTGCCGATCGTCGCGGTCGCGTCGCCGATGGGCGATACGGACGGCAATCTCGACGGCGCGGTGCTGTTGCTGCGCGATGCCGGCGCGGATCGTGCGCGCGTCGACGCGTCGCGGCTGCTGCATGCGGTCGTCGATGCATCGCCGGATGCGATCGTCGGGATCGACGCCGACGGCCGCATCGCGAGCTGGAACCCGACCGCGCAGCGGATCTTCGGGTACGACGACGCCGATGCGCGCGGCCGCCGGTTCGACACGCTGATCGCGCCGCGCTGGTTGCGGCGCCATCCGCTCGCCCAATCGTTCGACGCGATGCGCGAGCCTGTCGGGCCGCTCGAACTGCTGTGCGTGCGGCGCGACGGCCGGCGGTTTCGGGCGACGGTATCGGCGTGCCCTGTGCAGGGCGACGCGCGGGCCTGCGTCGCGCTGTCGCTGACGCTGCGCGAAACCGGCGCGCAGCGCCGGCACGACCTCGGGGCGCAGCGCTCGTTGCAGGGCGCGCGCCATGCGCGCGAGCAGGCCGACACGTCGAACCGGCTGAAGGACGAGCTGCTGGCCACGGTGTCGCACGAATTGCGCACGCCGCTGAACGTGATCTACGGGTGGATCGAGGTGCTGCGCAATACCGGCGACCACGCGCTGCAGCATCAGGCGATCGATGCGATCGACCGCAGCGCGCGTTCGCTCACGCGGATGGTCGGCGACATCCTCGATGCGTCGTCGCTCGCGACCGGCAAGCTGCGGCTCGACACGACGCCGGTCGACATCGTCCGGCTGTTCTCCGACCAGGTCGGCACGTTCCAGACCGCCGCATCGTCGGCCGGCATCATGCTCGAATTCGACTGCGACGCGTCGGCGTGCATCGTGTCGGGCGACGCCGAGCGGTTGCGGCAGATGCTGTCGAACCTCATTTCGAATGCGCTGAAATTCACGCCGGCCGGCGGCAGCGTGAGGGTCGGGCTTGCGCGTGACGACGCGCATGCGGTGCTGACCGTCGCCGATACGGGGCAGGGCGTCGCGCCGGAGTTCGTGCCGTACGTGTTCGACATGTTCCGCCGTGCGGACGATTCGCCCGCGTCGCCGCGGCGGGGGCTCGGTCTCGGCCTGTCGATCGTGCGGCACATCGCGCAGCTGCACGGCGGCCGGGTGACCGTCGCGAGCGCGGGCCGCGATCGCGGCACGACGTTCACGGTGACGCTGCCGGCCGGGTGGCAGCCGGGCGGCGCGATAGCGTGGGGAATCGTGCAGGCGGGCAGCCGTCGCGACGCGCTCGTGCTCGATACGCAGCGCATCCTGATCGTCGACGACGATCCGACCACGCGTGCCAGCCTCACGGCCGCGCTGACCACGTTCGGCGCGGCCGTCGCGATCGCGTCGTCGGGGCGCGAGGCGCTCGCGATGGCGGCCGACATGCGGCCGACGGTCGTGCTGTCCGATCTCGCGATGCCCGACGGCGACGGCTTCTGGCTGCTGGACGCATTGCGGCGCGGCACGACGAACGGCGACAGCGGCCCGCCCGACGTGCGCGTGCTGGCCGTCACCGCGCACGCGGGCCTCGCCGACGAACGCCGCGCGCTGGAGGCCGGCTTCGACGGCTACTTGTGCAAGCCGGTCGACGTGCGCGAACTGGCGCACAAGATCGTGCACGTGACGAAGCGCGACGGCTGACGCGCTTTGCGCACCGGCCGCGTCAGGTGGTCGGCGCCGGCCGGTTCTGCGTGTGGACCTGCGCGAGCAGATGCGACGCGATGCGCGTGCTGCGCACGAGGTCGCCGGGCGTGTGGTGCGTGACCTGGCGTTGAATGAAGTAGCGCGCGGTGTGCGCGAGCCCGTTCGCGAGCGTCGTCGTCGCGCGCCAGCCGAGCCGCTTCTGCGCGGCGGCCAGATTCGGCCGCCGCTGGCGCGGATCGTCGGACGGCAGCGGCCGGAATTCGATCGGCACGGTCGCGCCGACGATGCGCACGACCTCCCGCGCGACGTCGATCATCGCGATCTCGACGTCGCTGCCGAGATTGACCGGCTCGCTCGCATCGCCCGGTTCGTCCATCAGCCGGATCAGCGCATCGACCATGTCGTCCACGTAGCAGAACGAGCGCGTCTGCTTGCCGTCGCCGTAGACGGTCAACGGCTGCTCCGCGAGCGCCTGCGTGACGAAGTTCGACACCACGCGCCCGTCGGCCGGGTGCATGCGCGGGCCGTACGTATTGAAGATCCGCGCGATCCGCACGTCGACGCCGTACTGGCGGTGATAGTCCGCGAACAGCGTTTCCGCGCAGCGCTTGCCTTCGTCGTAGCACGCGCGGACGCCGGTCGGATTGACGCGGCCGCAATAGTGCTCGTCCTGCGGATGGACGTCGGGGTCGCCGTACACCTCGCTCGTCGATGCCTGCAGGATGCGCGCCTTCACGCGTTTCGCGAGGCCGAGCAGGTTGATCGCGCCGTGCACGCTGGTCTTCGTCGTCTGCACGGGGTCGCGTTGATAGTGAACGGGCGACGCCGGGCACGCGAGGTTGTAGATCTCGTCGACTTCGACGTAGAGCGGAAACGTCACGTCGTGGCGCATCAGCTCGAAGTTCGGCGCATCGAGCAGGTGCGCGATGTTGTCCTTCGTGCCCGTGTAGAAATTGTCGACGCACAGCACGTCGTGGCCGGCCGTCACGAGCCGTTCGCACAAATGCGAACCCAGGAAGCCGGCGCCGCCGGTGACGAGGACGCGTTTTCGATCGTAGCCCTTCATTACGTATTCTCCTTGCGGTGTGCGAGCATGGCCGTCGCGGTGCCGACGGGCGTGCGCCGGCCGGTGCCGGCCGACGTGCCGGCGCGCTGCGCGTGCGCGACGTCGCGGTAGATGTCGACGAGCCGGTCGGCTACGCCTTGCCAGGTGTAGAAGCGATGCGCGCGCAGGTAGCCGGCGCGGCCGAGCGCCGCGCACAGCTCGGGCTTCGCACGCAGTTGCAGGAGGCGCGCGGCCAGCGCGGCCGGGTCGCGCGGCGGCACGAGATAGCCGGTCGTGCCGTCGTCGACCGTCGTGCGGATGCCGCCGACGTCGCTGCCGATCACCGCCGCCGCGCACGCCATCGCCTCGACCGGCGTGATGCCGAACGGCTCGTACCACGGCGTCGTCACGAACACGTCGGCCGCGCTGTAGTACAGGTGCAGCGCGTCGCGATCGCGCCGGCCGACGAAGGTCACGCGGTTGGCAATCCCGAGTTCGTGCGCGAATGCGGCGAGCCGCGCGAGTTCCGGGTCGCGGGCGGGGTCGGGCGTCGCCTGGCTGCCGCCGACGACGTACAGGTGCGTCGGCCGCCGCGGATCGCGCGGCATGCGCGCGAGCGCGTCGATCACGGTATCGATGCCCTTGCGCGGCACCAGGCGGCCCAGTTGCAGCACGACGAACGCGTCCTGCGGCCAGCCCAGCCGCGCGCGCGCATCGACGCGCGGCACCGGCCGGAATTCCCGCTCGTCGAAGCCGCACGGCACGATCTCGATGCGCGCGGTGTCGGCGCGATAGTGCGTGGTCAGATCGAGCGCATCCTGAGGGCATTCGGCGATCAGGCGGTCCGAGCGGCGGGCGAGCGTGTCCTCGATCGCGAAGCGCGCATCGGGGAAGCCGTCGGCCGTGCCCTGGTGCAGCCGCCGCACGCGGCCGAGCGCATGGAACGTCGTGACGAGCGGGATGCCGAGCGCTTTTTTCACGCGCAGCGCCGCGTCGCCCGACATGAAGAAGTTCGCGTGCATCACGTCGACCGGGTCGGGCTCGCGCCGCATGCGCGCGATCATGTATTGCGCGAACGCGCCCATGTACGGCAACAGCCGCTCCTTGGGCACGTCGGTCGGCGGCCCGGCCGGCACGTGGATCACGCGCATGTGCGAGCCGATCGGCACGACTTCCGGCAAATGCGGATTGTCGCAGCGCGTGTAGACGTCGACGTCGAGGCCGCGCTCCGCGAGCTGCTTCGCGACGTTCGCGACATAGATGTTCTGACCGCCGGCGTCGACGCCGCCGATCACGCCCAGCGGCGATGCATGTTCACTGATCAACGCGATTCTTTGCATGGTCTTGCTCCCGATATCGGGGCCGCGCTCACGGGCCGCCGTCGTCGGTACATCGGCAATCGGCATGCCCGCCGGATTGCGGGGAAAACCGCTTCCCGCTGTGCCGAAAAAATTACAACGCGTTGGATGAAAGGGCGTCTGATCGCGGTTTCCCGCCGGCATGCGGCGCGCACGCCGCGGCACGCGATTTGCGCGACCTCTGTTCACCTGCCGGCTCGCCCGGCCCGATGAAAAGGAGGTCACGATGAAGGTATTCCAGCTGCAAGCCCGCTCCCCGCGCATCCGTCGTCAGCGCGCGATGCGCACCGGCATGGCGGTCGCGGCCGCCGCGGTCGCCGCGTGCATGGTCGTCGCGCCGAACGCGGTCGCCGCCGGCGACGACGGCGCCGCATCGTCGTCGACGTCGTCGTCGTCGTCGCATTCGAGTACCGGCACGAAGATCCGCGACGCGACGATCACGACCAAGGCGAAAGCGGAACTCGTCGGCACGAGCGGCCTGTCGGCCGGCGACATCCACGTGAAGACGCGGCACGGCACCGTGACGCTGACCGGCAGCGTGCCCGACGAGCAGCAGCGCACGCAGGCCGTCGGCGTCGTGAAGCAGGTGGACGGCGTGCAGAGCGTGCGCGACCAGTTGACCATCCGGCCCAAATAACCGCGCGGCCGCAAAGGAGTCCAGCGATGAACTGCATGCTCAAACCCGTCGGCGAACAGACGATCGTCATCACCGGTGCGACCAGCGGCATCGGTCTCGTCACCGCGCGCAAGGCGGCACGGCGCGGCGCGAAGCTCGTGCTGTTCGCGCGCAACGAGGAAGCGCTGAACACGCTGTGCGAGGAAATCCGCCAGCACGGCGGCCTCGCGGTGCCGGTCGCCGGCGACGTCGGCAATATCGAGGATCTGCAGCGCGCGGCCGCGGCGGCGGCCGACACGTACGGTGGCTTCGACACCTGGGTCAACAACGCGGGCGTGTCGATCTTCGGCACGGCGGCCGCGGTACCGCTCGAGGATCAGCGCCGGCTGTTCGACACCAACTACTGGGGCGTCGTGCACGGCTCGCTCGTCGCGGCCGACCATTTCCGGCGCAAAAGCGATTTCCACGGCGGCGCGATCATCAACATGGGCAGCGAGGCGTCCGACGCGCCCGTGCCGCTGCAAAGCGCATACGTCGCGTCGAAGCACGCGGTGAAAGGCTTCACCGATTCGCTGCGGCTCGAGATGGAAGCGGACCACCTGCCGGTGTCCGTCACGCTGATCAAGCCGGCCGCGATCGACACGATGTTCGTGATGCACGCGAAGAACTACATGAACGTCGAGGCGAAACTGCCGCCGCCGATCTACGACCCCGACCTGGTGGCCGACGCGATCCTGTTCGCGGCCGCGCACGCGCGCCGCACGCTGTTCGTCGGCGGCGCCGCGAAGTTCACGTCGGCGAGCGCGTACCACGCGCCGCGCCTGTTCGATCGCGTCGCGGCCACGCTGTTCTCGCGCGGCCAGCGCACGGTGCGCCCCGCGCGGCCGCGCGACGACAACGCGCTGTACGACTCGCGCCACGCGCTGCACGAGCGCGAGGGCATGGAAGGGCCGGTGCTGCGCAGCTGTGCGTACAACACGGTGGTGCAGCGGCCGAAGGTGGCCGGCGCGGTCGCGCTGGGCGCGGCGGCGGTGGTGTTTGCCGCGTACGCGCGCTCGCGCCGCTCGTCCGCGTGATTTCATCGATTTTCCAAGGAGGCTTTCATGACATCCCGACAACATACGGGCCACGAATACAGCCACTCGCGCGCGCACGAAGGCGAGCGCACGCAGCAGGACCACGACAAGGGCGGACACCAGACGGGGCACGGCAAACCGCCGAGCCCGGTCGACGTGCAGAAGGCGCTGAAGGGGATGGATTATCCGGCCAGCAAGTCGGACGTCGTGCAGTGCGCGGAACGCGCGCATGCCGACCGCGAGGTGCTCGACATGCTGCGCAAGATTCCCGAGCGCGAGTACGACACGCCGGCGTCGGTATCGAAGGAACTCGGGCGGCTGATGTAGGCGCCGCCCCGTCGCGCCGCGTGCGCGAGCGCGCGGCGCACCCATCACGAGGAGCACGACCATGGCGATGATCGTCGCAGGCCGTTTCACGACGTTCGATGAAGCGGAAGGTGGGGCGCGTCACCTTTACGAGCGCGCGTTCGGGCGCGACGACGTGTCGATCTTCTTCCTGAACCCCGGCGGCCAGCACGCGCGCTTCCCGATCGGCGGCGACGTGTATGCCGATACGGCGGCGAAACCGGGCGGCCGCGGCGCGATGGTCGGCGCGATTCGCGGCTTGCTGATCGGCGTCGTCGTCGGATTGATCGTGTATGCGCTCGGCGTGCGCTACTGGTTCGTGCCGGCCGCGGGCGCGCTGGCCGGCGCGTATCTCGGCGCGTTCGGCGGCGCGCTCGGCCGGATGCGCGGCGAGCAGGCCGAAGGCAAGGGCACGCTCGCGCAGAGCGAAACCGGCGTGATCCTCGCCGCGCGCGTGACGCCCGATACCGCGACGACCGCGGAAGACGTGCTGCGCGCGACCGGCGCGAAGTCGATCGAGCGCGTCGAAGGCGACTGGCAGGACGGCGAATGGCGCGATTTCGATCCGGTGCGCCGGCCCGACGAAGCCGCGTCCGGCGGCCCGCGCTGACTACGCCCTTTTTCCAGACGCTTGCAACGCCAACCGTCGAAACACGGTCGCCGCGCGCAGGCCGGCGTGCGGCGCACGCGGCACGCCGCTTGCGCGGCATCGGCGGCATTCGTTCAAGGAGGAACCCATGACCCACGAACAGACCCCGCCGCCGCAGAAACAATCGCATCGGCCGGGCACCGAGCGCGAGATGCATCCGAAGCCGCGCGACGAAGCGGCCGACTACGTCGGCAGCGGCAAGCTCGCCGGCAAGGTCGCGCTGGTGACGGGCGGCGACAGCGGGATCGGCCGCGCGGTGGCGATCGGCTTCGCGAAGGAAGGTGCGGACGTCGCGATCGTCTACCTGAAGGAATCCGACGACGCCGCCCATACGAAGCAGCTGATCGAGCAGGCCGGCCGGCGCTGCGAGGCGATCGCATGCGACGTCGGCGATCGCCGGCAGGCGCGCGACGCGGTGGCGCGCACGGTCGAACGGCTCGGCCGTCTCGACGTGCTCGTGAACAACGCGGGCGAGCAGCATCCGCAGCCGGGCATCGAGGACGTGTCCGAGGAACAGCTCGAACGCACGTTCCGCACGAACGTGTACGGGATGTTCTTCTGCACGCAGGCTGCGCTGCCGCACCTGAAGGCGGGCGGGCGCATCGTCAACACGGCGTCGGTCACCGCCTATCACGGCAGCCCGAAACTCCCCGACTACTCGGCGACCAAGGGCGCGATCGTCGCGTTCACGCGGTCGCTGTCGATCGAGCTGGCCGAACGCGACATCCGCGTGAACGCGGTCGCGCCGGGGCCGATCTGGACGCCGCTGATTCCGTCGACGTTCACGCCCGAACAGGTCGCGAAATTCGGCTCGAACGTGCCGCTCAAGCGGCCGGGGCAGCCGGACGAACTGATCGACTGCTACGTGCTGCTCGCGTCGGACGGCGCGAGCTACATGACCGGGCAGACGCTGCATCCGAACGGCGGCTCGATCGTCGGCGGCTGACGGCCGCGCTCACGCAATGCCAAGGAGAAAGCAGATGAGACAACCCAACTGGACGATCGCCGCGCTCGCCGCCGGCGTGCTCGCCGTGTCGGGCCTCGCCCGCGCGCAGATGCCGAGCGAGCCGCCCGCGTCGAATTCGCATGTGCCGGGCGGCGTGATCAATCCGTCGTCGGGCGCGGGCGCCGCGGGCGATCCCGGCATCGCGAAAGCGCCGAAGGGCGCCGACGCGGAGTTCGTCGACAAGGCCGCGATGGCCGGCAAGGCGGAAGTGCAAGCCAGCCAGCTCGCGCTGAAGCAGGCGCAGTCGGCGGACGTACGCGCGTTCGCGAAACGGATGGTCGCGGATCACGGCAAGGCGAATGCGAAGCTCGAGGAACTCGCCGCGCGCAAGGGCATGAAGCCGCAGGTCGACCAGATTTCGGATCCCGACGTGGAGGCGCTGCGCGGCAAGAGTGGGCGCGATTTCGACACCGCGTATCTGGCGGCAGCCGGCCCCGATGCACACAAGAAGGCGGTCGCGTTGTTCGAAGACGAAGCGCGCGACGGCCAGGATGCGCAACTGCGCGCGTTCGCCAAGTCCACGCTGCCGACGCTCAAGCATCACCTGAGCATGGCAGAGACGGTTGCACGCAAGGTGGGCGCGCAATAACGCGCGCCCGGTTCCACCCTCGGGCCGCACGGGCGGCCCGCTTTTTCGGAGAAGCAGTCATGGCCCAACGGCAATCGAAGCACGAAGGCATCCTCGAACTGCTCTGCCAGGCATACGAGACCGAGCTTGGCGGTGCGCAGATCTACGAGGCCGCGCTCCAGTGCGCGACCGACGAGGATCTGCACAAGGAATGGGAGAAGTACCACCGCGAGACGCTGCATCACCAGGAGGTGCTGCGCAAGGTATTCGAAACGCTCGGCCTCGATCCCGATGCGCAATCGCCGGGACGCGCCGCGGTGGCCGCCACCGGAAAGTCGCTGGTGCAGGTGATCGAGCAGGCGAAGAAGCAGGCCGACCCGGCCGTCGCGCAGGTGGTGGCAGCCGAGTGCGTGGTGCTGGCCGAAACCAAGGATCACCTGAACTGGGAGCTGATCGGCTACGCGGCCGACCAGTTGCCCGACAGTGACGCCGCGAAGGCGCTGAAGGCCGCGCACGACGAGGTGGAGGCCGACGAGGATCATCATCTGTATCACACGCGCGGCTGGGCGCGCGAGATGTGGATCGAGTCGATGGGCTTCAAGGCGGTGCTGCCGCCGCCGGAGGAAGTGAAGAAGGTGGAATCCGCCGCCGATGCGGCACGTGCCGAGCGCTCGCGCGGCAAGATGATGTAACGCCCGGGCGGGCGGCGTCGCGCTCCGCGCAGCGCCCGCCCGCCGCCCATGAAGGTTGCGTGCGCAACCGACATCGATCGATTGTGTCGGTCCTTCACGTCAGCAGGTCGACGAGCATCGTCACCACCGACGCCGCCATCAGCGCGACCGCCACCCAGCCGAACAGTTTCGATACCGGGCCGCTTCCGGGCTGGCCGGCCGCCTCGCGCTTGCCCGACAGCAGCATCACGAGCACGAGCATCGGCACCGCCGCGACGCCGTTGAGCACGGCGCTCCAGTACAACGCCCGGATCGGGTCGATCGGGCTGAAGCAGATCGCGATGCCGACGATCACGCACAGCGCCAGCACCGTGTAGAACGCGGGCGCGCGCCGCACGGGCTCGTTCAGCCCTTCGCGGAAGCGCCAGGCTTCCGCGCAACCGTAGGCGGCGCTGCCCGCGAACGCGGGAATCGCGAGCAGCCCGCAGCCGACGATGCCGAACGCGAACACCAGGAACGCGGCTTCGCCGGCGATCGGCCGCAGCGCCTCGGCGGCCTGCGCGGTGCTGCCGATGTCGTGCCGGCCGTGCGCGAAGAAGACGGCCGCGCCGATCACCATGATGCAGAACGACACGGCGTTGGTGACGACCATGCCGGTCCAGGTATCGACCGTGACGCGTTGTTCGGTCTCGCGGCGCGTGTCGCGCTCGCCGTTCTTTTGCTCGGCCGTGGTTTGCTCGACTTCGAGCGCGGCCTGCCACACGAACAGGTACGGGCTCAGCGTCGTGCCGAGCACGGCGACCGCGGTGGTCGCATACGCATGCGTGAACGCGATCTGCGGCAGCACGATCGCATGCAGCACGCCGCCCCAGTCGACGTGCACGAAGCCGAGTTCGAGCACGTACGCGATCAGGCCGAGCGTCATCCATTTCAGCCAGCGCGCGTAGCGTTCGTATGACAGCATCACCTGCAACGCCAGCGATGCGATTCCATAGAGCGGCGCATACCAGTAGCTGCGGCCGCCGACGACGAGCGCCGTCGCATCGCCCATCGCCGCGAGGTCGGCGCCGACGTTCACGACGTTGACGATCACGACCATCACGATCAGCGTCTTCGCGACGCGATCGGAAAACCGTTCGCGGATGCCGGCCACGAGGCCTTCGCGATTGCGTCGCCCGACGAACGCCGCCGCGAGCTGCACGGCGACCATCATCGGCAGCGTGACGACGATCATCCACAGCATGTTGAAACCGAACTGGCTGCCGGCCTGCGCGTAGACGGCGACGTTGCTCGGATCGGCGTCCGACGCGCCCGCGAGCAGGCCGGGGCCGAGCCGCCGATACCACGGTTTCGCGGCGGGCGGCGGCGCCTCGGCCGCCGCTCGCGCGCCATCGCCCAGTCCGCTCATCCGGCGTCCCCGTGCGACGGGCGAGCGCCGCCGCCGCGTCGCTCGCGCGCGAGGCGCGACGCGGTACGCAACGCGTCGACCAGCGTGCGGTACGCATGTTCGCGGGAATCGGCGCCGCGCGTGCGCAGCACGTACGACGGATGATAGGTGGCGACGACGAGCCGGCCGTCGTCGGTGCGCACCGGCGCGCGCGTGCGCTCGAGCGTCGCGTCGTTGTCCTGCAGGACCGCGCGCAACGCCGTCGCGCCGAGCGCGACCACCACGCGCGGCTGCACGGCTGCCAGCTCGCGCTCGAGCCAGTAGCGGCACGCGGCCACTTCGCGCTGCGCGGGCGTCTTGTGCAGCCGCCGCTTGCCGCGCGGTTCCCATTTGAAGTGCTTGACCGCATTCGTCAGGTAGACGTGCGAGCGTTCGATTCCGGCTTCGTCGAGCGCGCGGTCCAGCATGCGGCCGGCCGCGCCGACGAACGGCATGCCCGCGCGGTCCTCCTGGTCGCCCGGCTGCTCGCCCACCAGCATGATCGTCGCATCGACGGGCCCGGCGCCCGGCACCGGCTGCGTCGCGTGTTCCCACAGCGCGCAGCGGCGGCACGCGTCGAGCGTGCGCGGGGCCTCGTCGTCGGGCGGCGGTGCCGGAGCGTCGGGCGCCTTGCGGGTCATGCGGCGCCTCCGGTGCGGGCCGGCGCGGCGGCGCGCGGCGAGCGGGCGGAACGCTTCGGCGATCGCATGGTCGCACGCGCAGAGGGACGCAAACGGGACGATGGATGCCGCATCGCACGCATGAAGGACTCCCGGATCGACGATGCGAACCATGCAGCAACCGGCATGCCGCATGCAGTCGGTATGGGCGCGCGCCTTGCGTGACAGGTCCGTCCAACGACAGGAGAAGCAGATGCTACCCGACCCCGGCGACGACCCGGCCGCCGACGACGTGCTGCTGTGGCGCGCCCCCGACAGCGTGCCGCGCCGCCCGCGCCGCGTGCTGGTCGTCGACGACTATCGCGATGCGGCGGACGCGCTGCGCCTGCTGCTCGAGGCGCGCGGCTTCGAGTGCCGGGTCGCCGACGATCCGTTCGCCGTGTGCGACGTCGCACGCGACTGGCAGCCGTTCGCGGTCGTGCTCGATATCGCGATGCCGGGCCTCGACGGACTGGAACTGGCGACGCGGCTGCGCGGCGATCCGCGAACGGCCGACATGCTGCTGATCGCGTGCAGCGGACTGGCGTCGCGGCGGGATCGCGAACAGGCGAAGGAGGCCGGCTTCGATGCGCATTGCGCGAAGCCGCTGACGCCGCACCGGCTGCTGGGCTACCTCGAATCGGCGAGCGGCGGCGCGGTGACGCCGGACGAGGGCGTTACACGACCCTTGTAAAAAGGCCGGCGGCGCGCCGCGGCGCAGGCAAAAAAACGCCCCGCGCGGGCGGGGCGTGTCGAACGGAAGCGCCGGCGAACCGGCACCGCGTCGCGGGGCGGTCAGTGGCGGCCGCGCGTGCGCGGATCGTCGAGGTCTTCGGTCGGATCGGTCAGCCCGAGCTCGTCGCCGGCACTCCAGTACGGGGTGCTGCCGTAGAACTCGTGCAGCGGCTCGGCCCATTGCGGATCGGCCATCGCCGGCCAGTGGTCCTTGTCGAACCCCGGCGCGTTGCGGATCCGCTCGGACGATACCGACAGCAGGAAGCACTTGCGCTCGGTATCGAGCGTCAGCGCGCTCCACGGAATCGCATGGAGCTTGTCGCCGATGCCGAGGATGCCGCCGCTCGACAGCACCGCGTACGCGATGCGGCCGGAACGCACGTCGAGCATGATGTCCTTGATCTTGCCGACATCGTCGCCGTCGGTCGTATAGACCTTGTCGCCTTCGAGCGTATCGGCCGCCATCACGTCGGGGCCGGGGCCGGCCGCCGTCGCGGCGCCCTTGCCGATGATGCGGGTCTGACCTTGATCGGGAGTCTGCATGGTTTCCTCCAGGCTGCGTGGGGCGCGACCGTGCCCGGGGGGCGGGCCCTGCGGGTCGCGCGGGTTGTCGGGGCGGGGCGAAAATCGCTCCGTCACGTCTGCTTCGGTTGCGACACGCCTTCCAGCGTGTTCGCCACGTCGTCGCGCTCCGGGCTGGCCGTGCGCGTCGCGATGTCGGCGAGCGACAGCATGCCGACCAGGCGCTTGTCGTGATCGACGACGGGCAGCCGGCGCAGTTGCGCATCGGCCATGTAATGCTGGATCTCGTCCAGCGAATCGTCGTCGAAGCACCATTCGATCGGGCCGGACGCGACCTCGTGGATGCGCGTCTCCGGCGGCTTGCCGGCCGAGATCGCACGCACCGCGAGATCGCGGTCCGTCACCATCCCGATCAGCCGGTTGTTGTCGCACACGGGCAGCGCGCCGATGTCGTAGCGCTCCATCAGTTGCGCGGCGTGACGGATCGAGTCGGTCGGCGAGATCCGCACGACGTCCTGCGACATGATTTCGTTGACGCGATGCATGAAATTCTCCTTGGCGGTGGGTGAAGCAATGGGCCGATGCGGCCGCTGCGATCCAGCAAACCGCATGCCGTGCGCGGGGCGTCGCGTCATTCGTCGTCGCGTTCCCGCTTGTCCTGCCACGGCCCGTCGTCGTGCGTGCCGGGCGGCGTGTCGGGCTCGATGCGCGTGACGCCGCCGGTCGCGGGCGGGTCGCTCGCCGGAAACGTGTCCTCGAGCTGCTTGTCGATATGACGCTCCGAGTGGCGCGTGTGCGTGCGGTCCTGGTCCTTCAGCGGCGGGTGCGGGTCGGGCTGCCGCTCGTGCGCCGGTGCGTCGTGGCCGTGCCGGGTCGAATCCTTCATGGCGGTGCTCCGTATCGGGGACGATGAGCCGCCTCCGGCGCAACGGGCGTTCCCGGTCCGCGCGCACGGCACGTGATTTGCCGCTCCCACGCCGACCACGACGACGACCATGACGACACGGCGCAACAGCAGGCCTGCTGCGCGCATATCGAGCGGGAGGTACGACGATGATTCCGAAACGACGACCAGGGGTGCGCTACGAAGTGAACGTATGCGGCGGCGGATTCGATTCCGTGAAGAGCCATTTCGACACGTGGAAGCACGAACCGCTGATCTACCGGCCCGAGCGCCGGATGTTCGAGGGCAAGGCCGACGTGCGGCCGCTCGGCGACGAGACGTTCGGGGCGACCGAGCCGGCGCGCTTCGCGCTGCAGCGCGCGTGCGAGCCGTCGGATCCGTACGCGCTCGCGGCGCGCGTGCGCGACGACGGCCGCGAGCTGTGGCTGGTCATGGCCGCATACGACGCGTAGCGGCGTGCTTGCAAGTTTTGCAGCGAACGGTGTAGCGAAGGCATGGCGCGTCGCGTCGAGCCGCGCCGCGGCGCGTCGACGCCCGCGCAGGGGCGACGGAGCGGACGGCACGCGGTTTGCGAAGCTTCGGTTTGCGAATCGTCGATACGCGGCCGTCGCGCCGGTATCGATCCGAACCCCGCCACGACAGGAAATGCCGATGACACCCGAACTCGCACGGTGGCTGCAACGGCCCGAGCCACCGATCCCCGACATCGAGCCGGACCCCGAGCCGCCCGATCCCGACGACGTGCCGCCGGACATGCCCGAACCGTACCGGGAACCGGAGGGCGACCCGCCCGGGCATGCGCCGCCGGAACGCGATCCACCGTCCCCGGAACCGCCGGTGCGCGCGATGCCGCTCGTACGCAGGGAGGGCCTGCAATGAGCATTCGCGTGAAACCCGGCCTGCTGCGCGACATCGCGGAGACGCTCGGCCGCCATTTCGAGGCGCGCGAGATGCCGTTCCACGTCGAGGAGCAGCCGGCCGGTGCATTGCACGTCGGCTTTCACGTCGACGGCCATCCGGCGTCGCTGACCGTCACGTTCGACCCCGACGCCTTCGCCGCGCTCGAACGGGCCGATGTCGAACGGCAGCGCGGCGCGCTCACGCGCGTCGCGGCCGAATTCGACGCGATGATGGCGCGCCGCGGGCCGACCGCGTACGCGGGCGATTTCCATTTCAACCGGCTCTGAGCGGCGCCGCCGCGGCGTTGCTCCGGGCCGTCGACTCCCGGGAGGATTCGATGAACACGATCCAGACGATACGGGTGGGCGCCTGCGCGTTCGCCGCCGCGTGCGCGCTGGGCGCATGCACGCAACCGACCAGCGGCCCGTACGGCGCGCATGCGGCGCCGCCCGCGCCGCCCGACGGCCGCGGCGGGCAGTCGACCACGACGATGCCGGACGCGAATACGCGCTACGACACGCGTCCGTCGCCGGGCAACACGATGCCGCAGGGCGCGACCGTCGGCGAACCGGCCGACGTGCCGCCGCCCGGCCCGAACGGCACGCAGGGCGATCCGCCGCTGCCGGGCACGCCGCCGCCGATGCAGTACTGACCTGACGCGTCGTGACGCGACGCCGCGTCACGGCATGCCGCATCGCGATGCGGCCGGAGGAATGCGATGGCGAATCAGCACGAGCACCTGGAGGACTGGCTGCGCGATGCATACGCGATGGAGCGCCAGGCCGAGACGATGATCGACGCGCAGATGAAGCGGGTCGGTCACTATCCGCAATTGCAGGATCGGCTTCGGCTGCATCTCGACGAGACGCTCGGCCAGCAGGCGCTCGTCGAAGCGTGCCTGATGCGGCTCGGCACGTCGCCGTCGGCGACCAAGGATCTGTCCGCGCGCGTCGCCGCCTACGGGCAGATCGCGAGCGACATGCTGGCCGACGACGAAGTCGTGAAGACGGTGTTGGCCGGCTATGCGTTCGAGCAACTCGAAATCGCCGCGTACACGGCGCTCGTCGCGGCGGCGCAGGCGGCCGGCGAGGAAGAGATCCGCGCGTGTTGCGAGCGGATCCTGCAGCAGGAGCGCGACATGGCCGCATGGTTGCTGCGTCATCTGCCCGAGTTGACGACCGCGTTTCTCGATCGTTCGGCGGTCGACCGCATCGATGCGAAGCGGTGACGACGCGCGTTTTTTCCCCGAGCGAAATGCGTGCCCCAAACTTCCCCCCGCTTGTAAAAAAGCTTTCTCGGCATGGGGCGAGACGGGGTTCGAACCCGCGAGAGCCGCGACGTACCGCGCTTCGCGCGATTGGCACGGAAGCTGCATGACGTCCGGTAGAAGACATACCGCGAACCGAACCGTCAGGAGGCTTTCGATGCCCGTCTCGCTTGCGCTGCAGATGCGACAGCATCTGGCACTTACGCCGAGGCTTCAGCAGTCGCTGCGGCTGCTGCAGTTGTCCTCGCTCGAATTTCAACAGGAATTGCGTCAGGCGCTCGACATGAATCCGTTTCTCGAAGACGGTCTGGGCGACGAGGAAACGGTTGCCGGGACGCCCGAGCAGCCGACCGAAGCGACCGCGCCCGACGCGGCGCCCGAGCCCGACGAAATCCGTCCGCCGGATGGCGAGGTGCCGTTTACCGCCGCGCCCGCGCCGCGCGGCACGAGCCGCCAGGGCGAGGACGGCGACGGCCTGTCGCCCGGCGAATGGATGGCCGCCGAGCCGTCGCTGCATCAGCAGCTGCACGATGCGCTCCGGCTCTATCCGCTCAACAAGCGCGATCGCGAAGCCGCGCGCCTCGTGATCGATGCGCTGGACGACGACGGCTACCTGCGTCAGGCGCTACCCGAACTCCTGGTCGCCGCCGATCCGGCGTGGCTGCTGTCGGAGCAGGATCTCGCGGTCGCGCTGCGGCTCGTGCAGATGCTCGACCGGCCGGGGATCGCCGCCCGTTCGTTGTCCGAATGCCTGGTGTTGCAGCTCGATGCGATTCCGGCCGGCACGCCGGCGCTCGCGGAAGCGAAAGCGATCGCGCGCGAGCATCTGGAGCGGCTCGCGCGCCGCGAGACGGCCGAGATCCAGCGGCGCCTCGGCTGCAACGCGCAGACGCTGCACGCGGCCTGCGCGCTGGTGCGCGGGCTCGACCCGCGCCCCGGCAATCACTACGGCAGCACGCGCGGCGATTACGTGGTGCCCGACGTGATCGTGCGCCAGGTGCGCGACGAATGGATCGTCACGATCAATCCGGCCGTGCTGCCGCGTGCGCGCCTGCACGAGCGCTACGCGACGCTGTTCGCGCAGTCCAGCGGCGAGCGCGATTCGCCGCTCGGCCAGCAGCTGCAGGAAGCGCGCTGGCTGATCCGCAACGTGCAGAAGCGCTTCGACACGATTCAGCGCGTGGGCGAATGCATCGTCGCGCGGCAGCGCGATTTCTTCCGCTACGGCGAGATCGCGATGAAGCCGCTCGTGTTGCGCGACATCGCGGAAGAACTCGACCTGCACGAATCGACCGTCTCGCGCGCCACCGGCAACAAGTACATGGCCACGCCGCACGGGACGTTCGAGTTCAAGCATTTCTTCCCGCGCAAGCTCGAGGCGGCGGGCAAGGGCGTGTGTTCGGCATCGGCCGCGAAGGTGCTGATCCGCGACATGATCGCGGCCGAGCGGCAGACCGATCCGCTGTCCGACGTCGCGCTCGCCGAGAACCTCGCGGGCCGCGGCATTCTTCTTGCGCGTCGCACGGTGACGAAGTATCGCCAGGCGATGAAGATTCCGCCGGCCGACCTGCGGCGTCGCGACGCCGCGTGACGGCCCGATTGTTCCAACCCGCGCGTGCCGCGCGTCGCGTCGGCTCGCGCGCCAACGAGAGGAGCGCAACCATGCCAGCCAAATCCCAGGCCCAGCAGCGTGCCGCGGGGGCCGCGCTGTCGGCCAAGCGCGGCGACGCGAAAATGAAGGATCTCAAGCCTCCGGCGAAATCGATGGCCAAGTCGATGAGCGAGAAAGAGCTCGAGAAAATGGCGTCCACGCCCACGCACGGCAAACCGAAACACAAGCACGATGCGTGACCGGCGCCGACGTTTAGTGACGACTGCTGTCATCCAGGAGGGTTCCATGCTTCGATACGCCATCATTTTCTTCGTCATCGCGATCATCGCGGCCGTGTTCGGCTTCGGCGGCATCGCCGCCGGCGCGGCCGAGATCGCGAAGATCCTGTTCTACATCTTCGTCGTGATCTTCCTGGTCACGCTGCTCCTGGGCGTCGTGCGACGATGAGCGTGACGCCCGACCGGTCGCAGCGCGTGAGGGAACTCGAGCACGCGTTCGCGATCGGCTTTCCGTCGCAGTCGACCGTCGTCGTGCATGCGGACGACGCATCGGGACGACTGACGATTCACGTGTCGTGGGTGCGCGTGCCGTCCGCCGAGGACGCGCGCGAATGGCGCTGCGCGGTCGACATGCGGTTCGATGCGGACGTGGTCGAACGCTATGCGTCGCTCGAAGCGGCCGACCGGCTGCGCGTGCGCACGCAGCTGTGCGACCGCGCGCGGCGCGCGGTGGACGAGCACAAGCCGCGCATCGAGGATGCCGCGATCGAATGCAACGTGGCGCTCGACGTGACGCGCGCCGAATTCGACGCGGCCCTGCGCGCGCCCTGACGCCACGGCCGGCCCGCGGTCGTTCGCGGCCATTCGAGACCGTTTCGCGGCATCGAGGCCGGCTTTCCCTGCCGTCCGCACGCGCGCGCCGCGGCGCGTCGTCGTGCGGCGGTTCCCTAGCGAATCCCACGAGGACTCCTGACGATGACGAATCCCCCCTCCGCCGGCCAGACCCCGCCGACGCAACCGCCCGACAGCGCGAAGTCGCGCCAGCTCGAAGAGAACCGCGCGCGGCCCGACGGCGAAGCGTTGCGCACCAACCAGGGCGTGCGGATCGCCGACAACCAGAACACGCTGCGAGGCGGCGCGCGCGGCCCGTCGCTGCTCGAAGACTTCATCATGCGCGAGAAGATCACGCATTTCGATCACGAGCGCATTCCGGAGCGGGTGGTGCATGCGCGCGGTTCGGCCGCCCACGGCGTGTTCCGCGTGTACGAGCCGATGGCCGACTACACGAAGGCTGCGTTTCTGCAGGACCCGGCCGTCGAAACGCCGGTATACGTGCGCTTCTCGACCGTGCAGGGGCCGCGCGGGTCGTCCGACACCGTGCGCGACGTGCGCGGCTTCGCGGTGAAGTTCTATACCGAGGAAGGCAACTACGACCTCGTCGGCAACAACATGCCGGTGTTCTTCATCCAGGACGCGATCAAGTTCCCCGACTTCGTGCACGCGGTGAAGCCGGAAGCGCCGAACGAGATGCCGACCGGCGCGTCCGCGCACGACACGTTCTGGGATTTCGTGTCGTTGGTGCCGGAAACCACGCACATGGTGCTGTGGCTGATGTCGGACCGCGCGTTGCCGGCGAGCTATCGCGCGATGGACGGTTTCGGCGTGCACACGTTCCGTTTCGTGAACGCGGCCGGCGTCGAACGTTTCGTGAAATTCCACTGGCGGCCCGTGAGCGGCGCGTATTCGCTGCTGTGGGACGAGGCGCAGCGCATCGCCGGCCACGACCCGGATTTCAACCGGCGCGACCTGTGGACGGCGATCGAGCGCGGCGACTATCCGGAGTTCGAGCTCGGCGTGCAGATGATCGATCCGGCCGATGCCGACACATTCGACTTCGACCTGCTGGACCCGACCAAGCTCGTACCGGAAGAAATCGTGCCGGTGCGGCCGATCGGCCGGATGACGCTGAACCGCAACCCCGACAACTTCTTCGCGGAGACCGAGCAGGTCGCGTTTCACCCGGGTCACGTGGTGCCGGGCATCGATTTCACGAACGACCCGCTGTTGCAGGGGCGGCTGTTCTCGTACACCGATACGCAACTGAGCCGGCTCGGCGGCCCGAATTTCCACGAGATTCCGATCAACCGGCCGGTGTGTCCGTTCGCGAACAACCAGCGCGACGCGATGCACCGGCAGACGATCAACGTCGGGCAGGCGTCGTACGAGCCGAACTCGACGAGCGGCGGCTGGCCGCGCGAGACGCCGCCGGCGCCGTCCGGCGGCGGTTTCGAGACCGTGCCGGAGCCGCTCGAAGGTCACAAGGTGCGCGTGCGCAGCGAATCGTTCGCCGACCATTTCTCGCAAGCCGCGCTGTTCTACCAGAGCATGACCGAGATCGAGCAGCGGCATATCCGCGACGCGTACTGCTTCGAACTCGGCAAGGTGACGCAGCCGAAGATTCGCGAACGGGTGGTCAACGAGATCATCGCGCGCTTCGACGCGGGGCTCGCCGCGCAGGTCGCCGAACGGCTCGGGCTGCCCGCGCCGCAGGCGGCGGCCACGCCGGCCGTCGCGCAGCGCTCGCCCGCGCTGAGCCTGATCGGCCGCGCGAAGCCCGGCATCCGCTCGCGCAAGATCGCGCTGATCGCGACGCCCGGCGTGAATCAGGTGCTGGTCGAGCAGGTGCGCGACGCGCTGCAGGCCGCGCACGCGGTGCCGACGATCGTCGCGCCGACGCTCGCGCCGATCGGCGGCATCGTGCCGGAGGCGACGCTGGCCGGCATGCCGTCGGTGATGTTCGATGCGGTGTTCGTCTGCGGCGGCGACGGCGACGGGCGCGACCTCGCGCACAGCGCCGAAGCCCGCCACTTCGTGCGCGAGGCGTTCAAGCACCTGAAGCCGATCGCGGCCGTCGGGTCGGGGCGGCAACTGCTCAGCGCCGCCCACCTGCCGGATCCCGCCGAAGGCGTGTGCGTCGGGCAGGCGGTCGATCTCGACAAGGTGCTGAACGCGTTGTCGGATCACCTCGGCCAGCATCGCGTGTGGGCGCGCGAACAGCAGGCGGCGGAACTGCCGGCATAGGGCCGGCGGCGGCTTGCGCCGTACGGCGCGCCCGCTCTCGGGCGGGCGCGCATCCGGCAAGGAGGAACCACGCATGGCACCGCGGATGATATGGAAAGGCGCGATCAGCTTCGGGCTCGTGCACGTGCCCGTGCAGCTGTTCCCGGCGACGCGCACCGTGAAGCCGTCGTTCCGGATGCTCGACAAGCGCTCGATGGACCCGATCGGCTATCGGCAGATCAACAAGCGCACCGGCAAGGAGGTCGCGCGCGAGGACATCGTGCGCGGCTACGAATACGAGAAGGAGCGCTACGTCGTGCTCAGCGACGACGAGATCCGCGCGGCGAACCCGGAATCGACGCAGACCGTCGACATCCTGACCTTCGTCGACGAGGACGCCGTGTCGTTTCTCTATCTCGACACGCCGTACTACCTGGTGCCCGACCGCAAGGGCGAGAAGGTCTACGCGCTGCTGCGCGACGCGCTGAAGGACAGCGGCAAGATCGGCATCGCGCTCGTGGTGATGCGCGACCGCCAGCATCTGGGCGCGCTGATCCCGGTCGGGCCGATGCTCGCGCTCGATACGCTGCGCTGGCAGGAGGAACTGCGGCCGCTCGACGAATTGTCGGTGCCGGCCGACGACGCGAAGGGCGCGGGCGTCACCGCGCGCGAACTCGGCATGGCGAAGAAGCTGATCGACGACATGTCCGGCAAATGGACGCCCGACGAATATCACGACACGTTCCGCGACGACATCCTCGAACTCGTCGAGCGCAAGGTGCGCGCGGGCAAGATCGAGGAGATCGAGGACCGGCCCGCGCAGACCGGCCGCGCGGCGAGCAACGTGGTCGATCTCACCGAGCTTCTGAAGCGCAGCCTGAAGGGCGGCGCGGGCGCGCGCGCGGCGGATCTGCGTGACGAGCGCGATGAAGCGGAGCGTGACGCGTCGTCGTCGCGGGGCGGCGCGCGCCGCAAGCCGGCGGCGAAAACCACGGCGAAATCCGCATCGAAAGGCGCGGCGACGAAAACCGCGGCGAAGCGAACCGCCGCGAAACGCGGCGCGGCGAGCGACCCTGCGGCGAAGAAGACCGCCGTGCGCCGCAAGCACGCGGCGTGATGCCGATGTCGCCGATTCCGATTCCGACTCCGACGAGGTGACGCGATGGCCGGCAAGCTCGATCCGTATCGCCGCAAGCGCCATTTCGGCGCGACGCCCGAGCCCGAAGGGGCGCACGGAAAGCGTCGCGCGCAAGCGCGGACGAAAGCGGACACGAAGCCTGCCGCGCGCACACGTCATCCGCTGCGCTTCGTGATCCAGGAGCACCATGCGCGACGGCTCCACTACGACTTCCGGCTCGAGCTCGACGGCACGCTGAAGTCGTGGGCCGTGCCGAAGGGGCCGAGCTTCGATCCGCGGGTGAAGCGGCTCGCCGTGCACGTCGAGGACCATCCGCTCGAATACGCGTCGTTCGAAGGCGAGATCCCGGCCGGGCATTACGGCGCGGGGTCGGTCGTCGTCTGGGACGAAGGTACGTGGACGCCCGATGGCGGCATCGCGCACGCGCGCGAAGGCTACCGGGCCGGCAAGCTGACGTTCCGGCTGGACGGCCGCAAGCTGCACGGCGGCTGGGCGCTCGTGCGCAGCGGCCGGCAGGAAGGGCGCCAGGAGCAGTGGCTGCTGATCAAGGAGCGCGACGACGAAGCACGCGGCGCGGATGAATTCGACGTCGTCGGCGAGCGGCCGGGAAGCGTGCACGACGGTGCGTCCAACGGCGCGGCGCGGCCCCGCGGATCGACCGGCGCGGCCCGCAACGCGCGACGCGACAGCCGGCGCCCTGCCGAACCGTCGCAAGTCGAAGGTGCGGTGCGTGCGCCGCTGCCCGAGCGCGTCGCGCCGCAACTCGCGACGCTCGTCGACGCACCGCCGACCCAGGCCGGTTGGGGTTACGAACTGAAGTTCGACGGCTATCGGATCCTGGCGCGTATCGCAGGGAAGGGCGCGCGCCGGCGCGTCACGTTGATGACGCGCGAAGGCAGGGACTGGACCGCGAAGCTGCGCGCGCAGCGCGACGCGCTCGCGGCGCTCGACGTCGACGACGCATGGCTCGACGGCGAGGCCGTCGTGCTCGGCGAAAACGGCCTGCCCGATTTCCAGGCGTTGCAGAACGCGTTCGGCACCGGACGGGCCGACGCGATCGTTTTCTTCGTGTTCGATTTGCCTTATCTCGACGGATACGACCTGCGCGACGCGCCGCTTACGGCCCGTCGCGCGCTGCTCGAACCGCTGCTCGCGAACAGCGATCCGGCGCGCGTGCGTTTTTCGCCCGATCTTGGCGAGGACGTCGCGTCGCTGATCGCGAGCGCCTGCGACACCGGCCTCGAAGGGCTGATCGGCAAGCGCGCGGACTCGCGCTATCGCGCCGGCCGTTCGCCCGCGTGGATCAAGCTCAAATGCCGGCGCCGGCAGGAGTTCGTGATCGGCGGCTTCACGGAGCCGTCGGGCAGCCGGCACGGCTTCGGCGCGCTGCTGCTCGGCGTGCACGAACCGGCGCCGGCCGGCAAACGGCCGCGCGGGGCCGGGCCGCTGCGCTACGTCGGCCGCGTCGGCACCGGCTTCGACGCACGGATGCTCGATCGTCTCGCCGCGATCCTGCGCCGGCACGAACGCGACACGATGCCGTTCGATGCGCCGCCGCGCGAACGCACGCGCACGCGCGTGCACTGGGTCGAGCCTGTCCTCGTCGCCGAATGCGAATTCGCCGAATGGACCGGCGACGGCATCGTGCGGCAGGCCGCGTTCATCGCGTTGCGCGAGGACAAGCCGGCGGAACAGATCGTCCGCGAGAGGCCGAAACACATGGAAACGGAGGGGGCGATGGATCAGCGTTCGACCACGCAGGACAAGCCGCGGCGGCCGTCGCGCAACGATCGTCACGCGAGCGCGGGCAATGCGCGCGGCGCGCGGGCCGATGCCGACGCCGACACGCTCGGCCGCGTACGCATCACGCATCCCGAGCGCGTGCTCGACCCGCAAAGCGGCACGCGCAAGATCGACCTCGCGCGGTACTGGCAATGGGTCGCGCCGTGGCTGCTGCCCGACCTGAAAGGCCGCCCCGTCTCGCTCGTCCGCGCACCGGGCGACATCGCCGGAGAACTGTTCTTCCAGAAGCACGCGGAGCGCCGCGAGATCCCGTTCGTCACGCAGCACGAAGGGCTCGACCCGGGCCACGGGCCGCTGCTGTCGATCGACGGCGTCGATGCGCTGCTCGGCGCGGCGCAGATGGGCACGGTCGAACTGCACACGTGGAACGCGCACGCGTCGAACATCGAGCGGCCCGACCGCATCGTGTTCGATCTCGATCCCGACCCGGCGTTGCCGTGGCGCACGATGATCGACGCCGCGCAACTCGTGCGCGGGCTGCTCGACGAACTCGGGCTCGTGTCGTTCTGCAAGACCAGCGGCGGCAAGGGGCTGCACGTCGTCGTGCCGCTCACGCGGCATGCGGGCTGGGACGACGTGAAGGACTTTTCGCGCGCGGTCGCGCAGCACGTCGCCGGCACGCTGCCCGACCGTTTCACCGCGACGATGGGGCCGCGCCACCGGCGCGGCAAGATTTTCATCGACTACCTGCGCAACGGGCGCGGCGCGAGCACGATCGCCGCGTATTCGGTGCGCGCGCGCCCCGGCATGGGCGTGTCGGTGCCGCTCGACTGGGACGAGGTGCCCGACACGACGGGCGGCGCGCAATGGACGATCGACACGCTGCACGAACGTCTGGACACGTTGAAGCGCGATCCGTGGGACGGTTACGCGAAGGCGCGCCAGCGCATCACCGCCGCGATGCGGGCACGGCTCGGCGCCGACGCATGACCGGCCGTCAGCGCCGGTGCTGCAGCCGGTAATACCAGTTCATCAGCGGCGTCGCGGAAATCCCGTGCGCGACCACCGACGCGGACACGACCGCCAGGACCGGCGCCGCGAGCGGGCGCACGACGTCGGACGGTCCATGCTCGAGCGCGAACAGCAGGTAGTAGAACGAACCGATTCCGCGGATGCCGAACCACGCCATCAGCCGCCGCTGCGCATGGGTCGCACGCGAGCCGGCAAGCGTGATCAGCACCGCGAGCGGGCGCACCGCGACGAACAGCACGGCGGCCAGCGCGCCCGCGCCCCACGTGATCAGCGGGCCGGGCAGCGTCGCGAGCACGCTGCCGATCATCGTCATCACGATCGCTTCGGCGATCCGTTCGAGCTCGATCGTGAAGCCGAGCACCGATTCGGCCATGAACGCATGCGCTTTCTCCGGATGCTTTTCGGTGGCGACGACGTCTTCCGAATCGATCTGGCCGATCACTTCGCGCGGCGGGCGGTCGCCGCTCGCGCGATGCTCGACGCGCCGCATCGCGACGCCGGCGGCGAACGTCGCGATGAAGCCGAACGTATGCGCGAGCTGCGCGGCGCCGAACGACAGCACGATCAGCGCCAGCGCGAAGAAGCCTTCGAGGCCGAGCGCCTGCGCGTGGCGCGTGCGCAGCCAGCCGATCGTCTTCGTCGTGACCCAGCCGAGCCCGCCGCCGATCGCGGCCGCGCCCGCGATGCCCCACAGCGCGACGAGCGCGAACGTGCCCGACAGCGGCGGGATGCCGTGCGTCGCGCCGGGTGCGCCGCACAGCGCGAGCCCTGCGAGCGCGAACGGCAGCGCGATGCCGTCGTTCATCCCGCCTTCGCCGGACAACGCGAAGCGCACCAGGTCGCGATCGCCCGGATCGTGCACCTGCACGTCGTGCGCGAGCACCGGATCGGTCGGCGCGAGGATCGCCGCGAGCAGCAGCGCCGGGCCCCAGCCGAGGCCCAGCGCGAGCACCGCGCACGCCGCGAGCAGCGGCACGGTGACGATCATCGCGAACAGCCCGAGCCGGCACGGCACGAGCCACAGCTTGTCGGACAGCGGCACGCGCAACCGCAGCCCGATCGCGAACAGCGACACGAGCAGCGCGACTTCGACGATCTCGCGCAGCAGGCGGCCGTCGCGTTCGAGGTCGAGGTGCAAGAGGCCGGCGCCGGCCGGGCCGAGCCCGATGCCGAGCACCAGGTAAATCATGGCCGAGCTGCATGGAAGGTGGCGCAGCGTGGACGTCACCACGCCCATGCCCAACAGCACCGCGCCGATGATCAGGTACCAGAGGGTTTCGTGCATGCGGGCGATCGCGGCAATTCGGATTGGATTGCGCGCCGATCGTCAGGGCTTGCGGCCGAACGCCTCGCGCAATTTTTTCTTGGCGCGTTCGAGCGTCGTGCGGCGCGTTTTGGGCAGGTTGCGACCCGCGCGGTTGACGTAGAAGTTCAGCATCGACATCGCCGACTGGAACGGCGATGCCTTGCGGCGGCGGCTGTGTTCGGCCGAGCGCTTCAGCGACGCGGCGATCGCGGCGGGATCGTCGGATTTGAAGATGTCGGGCTCGAGATCGAGCGCATCGCTTTTTTGCATGACTTCGCCGGACCAGCGCTTGCGGTGGGCCGGATCGGCGCTTCGCGCGCGGCCCGGGCGGCGCGTGTGGCGCTTGCCGTGCGAGTGGGAAGCAGAAGCGGAAGGCATAAGGCAGGGCTCCGTATGGGATTGCGGGACAGGCGGACGGAAGGGGGCGACGCAAACCGCGTGCCGCGTCGCGCAGGTCGTCCGCGCTCCGGCATGGCCCTTGCTGAAAGATCGGAGCAGGAATCTCCATCACGCGATCATCCATAGGGAGAAAACGCCATGAAGTCAGCATTCGAATCGAAGTTCGTCGCGCGGCACGTGCTGGCCTGCGCGGCCGTCGCGATCGTCGCGGCCGCGCCGGCCGCGTGGGCGCAGAACTCGCAGCGCTCGGACGAGGGCACCGGCGCGCCGAATCCGTCGATGGACACGTCGACGCCGAGCGCCAACGGCAATACGGTCGCGCCGCCGCCGCCCGCGGGCACGCAACGGCACGGCGCGAAGCACGGGATGCGCTCGCACGGCGCGTCGGCCCGTCACACGAAGCCGGGCGGCGGCCCGAACGGCGCGGGCGAGGGCGGCAGCGGCGCCACGGGCGGCGGTGTCGGCGGCGGCTCGGGTGGGGCCGGCGGTGCGGGCGGCTCCGGCGGGACGGGTGCCGGCGGTATGGGTACCGGCGGCGGCGGTTCGGCGGGCTCGACGGGCTCGGGCGGCGGCGGGTCCAGCGGTTATTGACGGTGTCGTGCCGGCGCGGCCGGCACGGCGCGATGGCGGCGCGGTTTCCCCGGACGGGCGCGCCGCCACCACGCAGGAGGACATCATGCAATCGAATTCCCGGATTTCCCTGGAGCACGACGGGCTCGACGACGATGCAGTCGACACGGACGATCTCGACACGACGGTCCACGTGGACGTCGAGACGGGCAGGGTCATGTTCCATGCGGCGTGGGCGAATGCCGTCGAGGCGCCGCCGGAGGCGGCCCGACATTCGGTCGTGCTCGCGCTCGAATGCTCGACGATGGAACGCTACGCGGACCTCGACGACGGCGCGCGCATGCGCGTGCACGCGATGCTGCACGATGCCGTGCAGCAGACGCTCGATCAATTGCCCGATACCGACGAGAACCTGACGCTGACGATCGAGTTGACCGACGCCATGCTCGACGCCGCACGCCATCTGCAGTAATCGCCGGCTCGACGCACGGCGTCGCGTTACATCGGGTTGAAATCTTTGCAGCGGGGCGGTGTCGTCACAGGGCGAGCGGCCTCGGCAGAGCGTGTCCCAATCCGATTGCGGGTCGTTCCCCGACCGATGTCGGGACGGGTGCGGGCGCGCAACGGCCGGGCGGCCGGAACGGCGATTGCTGCATCACGGCACGGCACGACGTGTGCCGCCCTATCCCTATCCCCCATTCACGGAGGCATTCATGAGCGGCAGGCTGGATCATTGCAAGGTAGCGATTCTCGCGGTCGACGGCTTCGAGGAGGCCGAGCTCGTCGAACCGCAGCGCGCGCTCGCGGCCGAAGGCGCGCAGGTGGACGTGATCTCGCAGAAGCGCGGCGAGATCCAGGGTTTCCGGCACGTCGACAAGGGCGAGCGCGTGAAGGTCGACCGCACGTTCGACGATGCGCGCGAAGGCGACTACGACGCGGTCGTGCTGCCGGGCGGCGTCGTGAACGGCGACGCGATCCGGACGCTGCCGGCCGCGCGCGAATTCGTGACGGCGGCCGTCGGCGCCGGCAAGCCGGTCGCGGCGATCTGCCACGGCGGTTGGCTGCTCGTGTCGGCCGGGCTCGTGGAGGGCAAGACGATGACGAGCTGGCCGAGCCTGCAGGACGATATCCGCCACGCGGGCGGCAAGTGGGTGGACGAGGAGGTCGTGCGCGACGGCAACCTGATCACGAGCCGCAAGCCGGCCGACCTGCCCGCGTTCAACGGCGCGCTCGTCGAGCGCCTCGCGTCGCGGGGGGCATGAGCCGATGCCGGCCGATTCCGCCCGCCCCGTGACGCTCGCCGACGAACCGCCCGCGTTCGACGGTGCGGCGCTGCAGTTGCGCTTCGTCGTCGACGTCGCCGGCGTGCCGCAGACCTGCGCGATCACCGTCGAGGCGCTGGAAGATCATTTCGGCGCGCAGTCCGCGCTGGAAGCCGACCTGCGCGACGCGTTCGAGCGCGGCCGCGCGCGTATCGAAGCCGCGTGCGCGGACGTGCTGGCGAGCGGCGACCACGACGTGGTGCTGCATAGCGGATATTTCCGTGCGCCGGCCAAGCGCGGGCGGGCCGGGTTGTTTCGCCACGGGCGGTCGTGACGGGATCGCGTTTGCCGCCGCGTTGCTTCCGCCGCCTTCACTCGCCCGCCCTTACATGCCGTTGAAAACTTTGCAGCGGCTCGAACGCGCAGTCCGGTGCCACATCGCGCGGCGCGCGCACCGCACGGACGCCGGTCGCGCGACGCCGGTTGGCACGATCCCTGCGTGCTCGTAACGTCGCCGGCGCGCGCTTCGCGCCGGCTGCCGATGCGACGCCGGTGTCGCGTCGTGCGTCGCCGCCAACGGGGAACGAGCATGCTGACCGCCCATGAATTTGCCGCGCTGTTCCTGGTGCACCGCGCGCCGGAACAGATCCAGATCGACCGCGACGACGTCGTCGCGCTCGTCGAACAAGCGCTGATCGTGCTGCAGCGCGACGACGCGTCGGGCACGCGCCGGCCCGCGTTGACGGCCGACGGACTGTCGGTGCTGCGGTGCGTGCAGCGTCACGACGCCGACGAATCCCGAGCGCTCGACGTCGGCGACGCGTGACGCGCCGGGCCGCGCGCGGCGCTCACCGCGCGATCGCGACGGACGCATTGACCTGCACGACCGGCGGCTGGCCTTCGAACGGCGGCGCGTGCAGGAAGCGGTCGATCACGCCGGCCTCGAACAGCAGGCAGTAGGTCGAGCCGCCGAACTGGAAATAGCCGATCTCGTCGCCCTTGTCGACGCGCTGGCCTGGCACCACCTCGATCACGCACGACGACACGTCGCCCATCCCGACGAACACGGCCGCCACGGTGCCGATGCCCGGATCGTCGCTCGCGATCGCGACCACCGCGCGCGCGGCGACCGCCGTCATGTAACCCTGCGAGTCGTTGAGTCCGGCCGGATCCGGGCCTTCCGCTTCGGCGACCGAGTAATACGTGCCGTCTACCCGATACGCGTGCGTGACGACGCCGCGCACCGGCGCATGCCAGCGATGGTAGTTGTACGCACTGAGATAGGCCTGGTAGACGTCGCCGCCGACGAAGCGCTCGGCGAGCGACTGCCAGGCGGGCGTGAACAGGTCGCGCAGCGAATACGGCTGCGCCTTGATCCAGAACGTGTCGCGCAGCTTGACGTTGGTTTCGGTGTGATAGGGCGCGGCTTCGCACGCGCTGACGATCACGTGCGGATCGTCGGGCGCCGCAACGGGCCGCGCGCCGTCGCGAAAGCGGCGCGTGAAGAAATCGTTCCACGAATCGAAGCCCCAGTGCGGCTGGTCTTCGCGATACTGGAACTGCGACAGTCCCAGACGCTTGCGCGCGGCGTCGCAGAACCAGCCGTCGGGTGCCGACGTGTCGAGATGCGCGCGCGAATGCGGGCCGCCGAGGAAGTCGCACCAGACGTTCAGCACGCGTTTCAACTGCGCATTGACGGCTGCGTCGCGAAACACCGCGTGGCCCGACGGCATGCACATCGGCCAGTCGAAGAACGCGTTCAACGGGCACACGATCAGGCTTTCCTCGCTGAACGGCGGCGTGTAGGTCATCAGATGGTCGAGCACGGTCATCAGCTCGCCGATCGACGCGTAGCCGAGCCGGTATCCCGCTTCCCGCGCTTCGTCGATCGCGCGGCTCAGGCTCATGCGCAGCACGGCGTCGTCGTCGAACAGCCGCGCGAGTGCCTGCACGGCCGGCGTGCGCAGCCGGTCGCCGGCATGCGCGCGCGCTTCGCTCGCGATTTTTTCGCGGAACGCGGCCATGTGCGATTCCTCGGTGGCCATCCATCCGCCGAGGCGGCGGCGTGTGGCGGGCGGCGTGTTGCGATTCGTCGGCATCGTCACCTCCGGAACGGTTGCGGTCGAATCGGGATAGCAAGACGCTTGCCCGGCGGGCGGCACCGAAATTGCGGCGTTCGGGCGACCGATTCTTCGATGACTCAATTCAGGGAGAAAAAAAATGGCTACGGATTCGAACGCACGACGGACCCACGACGCAGCGACGGACGAGCGCCGCCGCAACGGACAGCGGACCGTGACGCCGACGCGCACGCGAGCACGCACGCAGGCGGCGGGGTCGCGCGACGGCGCGCGGCGAGCTGAGCGCGGTCACGACGGCGGGAACGGCCCGGTGACGCCGAGCCGTGGAGAAGACGAGGGGAGGAAGCCGCTGTGGGAGGACGACCGCGGCGAGATGCCGCCGGAAGAGTGGTCGTGAGGGGGCGGCCGTTACTGGCCCGAAGGCCGTTCGGGCCGGTAACGATCGGCAATCGCGACGTTGACCGACTCACCGTCGCGAAATGCCGCGGCGACTGCATCGACGATAGTGGGCCAGATACCGGGTTGTTGCAGAACGGGCATTTCCTTCGCCAGGACGTTGCTGAGTTGTCCATGGTTTTGCTCGATCGAGCGCAGGACCCGATCGGCTTGGTGATCCGGCATTTCGACGAGCACGCAGAAGCGCCTGTCGGTCGGCTCGACTTCTGCGCAAAATCGATTAGAAACGTCCGGTTTGTACACCAATCGATTACGGATGCACAAAAACGATTATCTGCGGCCTGTTTTGCATAAATTTGATTACCTCCAATCTGTGGCCGTGGAAATCGATATCCGACCGCTCGACTGGGACCTCCGTTTGATCGGTGACGACGATCCGACAGGATCGAGCTACCGGGCGCGTGCGTTGCGGAGACGATCCTGATTGGCCGATGCCGCGACGAGCACCGCCACCGGCAACTCGCCCAAACAGCGATCGAGCGCCAGCACGCCATCCGGCACGTCGATCGCATCCCGCGCATTCAGCCAGTCGGTCCACGGCCCTTCCACCCCGCGCGGCAGCACGACTGCCGTATCGCCCCATTCGCGAGGCGCCACACGCGGCAACCCCGGCGCTTCGCCCAGCAACCGGCACGCGAGCCGCGTCGCGACCACCACCACGGTGGCCGCGTCGTCGCACCGCGCGAACGCAACCGCATGCCGCCCGAGGGGGCCGCGCACGCGCAGCGGAACGTACGCGCCGTCCGCGAACGTCGCCGGCCACCGCGCCCGCAGCGCCAGCATCCGCTCGATCAGCGCGCGCTTCACGCGCGCATCGGCCCACGTCGGCAGATACGACGCGACCGGGCTGTCGACCGGCTGCGCCGCCAGCGTCGCGAACGGCACGTCGCGCCGGTTGTCCGGATCGACGAGCGAGTGATCCCATGACTCGGTGCCTTGATACAGATCGGGCACGCCCGGCGACGCGATCCGCAGCGCGGTTTGCGTCAGGCTGTTGACGATGCCGGCCGGCGCGATCCGCGCGACGAACGCGTGCAGCCGATGCGGAAAATCGCCGGCGCCGCGCGGCGTCAGGATCGCGCGAACGAACGCTTCGCAGCCGTGCTCGTAATCGGGCTCGGGCGCGAGCCAGTCGGTGTATTGCTTCGCTTCGCGCAGCGCCTTCGTCTGCCATTGCACGACGCGCGTCGCGAGCGCGGCGAGCCCGGCCGCATCGTCGGGTGCGAGCGCCGGCGGCCAGCAGCCGACCAGCGTCTGGTACAGCATCGCCTCGGCGGCCGGCCCGGGCGTCCACGCGAGGTCGCGATGCGCGCCGCCGCGATGCGGCAGGTTCAGCGCCGACCAGTCGAGCGACACCGCGCGCCACGCATCGGGCGCTTCGCTCAGCACCGCGAGCCGCGCACGCGCGTCCTCGCCGCGCTTGTGGTCGTGCGTGGCCGTCGCGACGAGCCCGTGCGGCACGGTGCGCGCGCGGCGCCGGTTGCGCGCATGGAAGGCGCCGCGCGACAGGCTGAAGTCGCCGGCGTCGGCGCCGACCTCGTTGCGCGACAGCAGCCGGCCATAGCGATAGTTGGCCGTATCCTCCACGCCCTTCGCGGCCAGCGGCGCGGTGAGCTGCGCGAACGCGACACGCGCCGCGGCCAGCGCGTCGGGGTTCGCACGCGGCACGCGCACGACCGGCAGGCCGAGCCACGCGGCGACGCGCTCGAGCGCGAACCGGTCGGCCGGATCGACCGCCGCGTACGCACCGTCGTACGCATGCGCGAGCACGCGCCGGTCGGCCTCGGCGAGTTCGTCGCCCGGCGCCGGATACATCCGGTACACGGGCAGCCGCACCGCGAGTTCGCCGAGCACGCGCTGGATCGCGATTCGACTGACGTCGCGCGTCGCCGGCGATGCGCGCGCGATCCCGTGCAGCAAACGCGCGACCCGCGCATGCTCGACGGCGAGCTGGCGCATCAGCACGCGCCGCTTGCCGTCGAGGGCTTGCTGCGCGAACGTGCGCGCGCAACCCGATACGGCCGCCCAGTGCGCGGCCAGCGGTTCGGCGCCCGCCGGGTCGTGCAGCAGCGCGCCGACGTCGTTCATGAAGTCGTAGCCGGTGGTGCCGTCGACGGCCCAGTCGGTGCGCAGCGTCTCGCCAGGCGCGAGGATCTTCTCGACGACGACGTAGGGCCGCGCGTCGCGCTGCGCGGCGAGCCGCGCGTGCAGCCGGCGGCAATACGCGCGGGGATCGGCGAGGCCGTCGACGTGATCGACGCGTACGCCGTCGACGAGCCCGGCCGCATGGAGGCGCAGCGGTAGCGCATGCACGGCGTCGAACACCGCATCGTCGTCGACCCGCACGGCCGCGAGCGTCGCGATGTCGAAGAAGCGCCGCCAGTTCAGCTCGTCGGCGGCCGTGCGCCACCACGCGAGCCGGTAGTGCTGACGTTCGAGCAGCCGGTGCAGGCACGCGCGCGAGCGCGCGCGGCGCGGGTCGGCGCCGCGCAAGATCGCGTCGAACGCGTGCGGGCCGTGCGCGCGCGCATGGTCGCGTAGCGCCGCATGGGCGGCGGCGAGCCGCGCGCTGTCGCGTGCCGGCGCGGCGTCGAAGCGCTCGGCGAGCGCGTTCAGGTCCGCGCGGTTCGCGATGCGCAGGATCTCCGCGTAGGTGGCGACGGCGACCGGCAGCCGCCGCCCCGGGCACGCGATGGTGAAGCGGCCCGCGGCCGGATCGACGCGCAGCGTGATGTCGCCGGCCGCGAGCGCGTCGCCGTACGGCGCGCCGAGGCACGGCAGCAGCACCTTGCCGTCGAGCGCCGGGTCGGGCGGATGCCAGTCGATGTCGAAGGTGCGCGCGTACGGGCTCGCCGGTCCCCATTCGAGCACGTCGTTCCACCAGCCGTTCGACGAGCCGCCGACGCCCATGTGGTTCGGCACGATGTCGACGATGACGCCGAGGCCGCGCGCGCGCAGCGCGTCGACGAGCCGCATGAAGCCGGCTTCGCCGCCGAGTTCCGCGCCGAGCGCGCCGTAGTCGACGGTGTCGTAGCCGTGCAGCGAGCCGGGTTCGGCCGTCGACACCGGCGACAGGTACAGGTGGCTGACGCCGAGCCGCGCGAAGTAGTCGACGTGCGCGGCCGCGTCGTCGAACGTGAAGCCCGCATGCAACTGCAGTCGCAGCGTCGCGCGCGGGATCATGGGCCGTGCCTCGGCGCGCGGCGCGCGTGCACGATCGCGGCGATGCGCGTGCGCACGTCGGCGTCGAACAGCGTGTCGATCGTGCGCGGCAGCCGCTGCCGCCAGTTCGGATGGCCGCACGGCGGCCCCGGTAGATTCGGCTGCGCGTCGAGCGCGAGCAGATCCTCGAGCGGCAGCAGCGCGAGCGGCGACGGGCCGCTCGCGACGTATCCGAGGATGGCGGTCACCGGCGGCATGTCGGCCGGCGGCATCGCGGCGCCCGCCGGCACGCACCCGGCCTCCTGCAGCGCGCGCCACAGCGCCGTGCGCTCGCCGGCGCGTTCCGCGTGCGCGGCGAGCAGCTCGGCAGGCGGCGCCGGCGGAGGCGTCGGGTTGCCGGGTTCGGGACGCGGCACGGTGTCGTGTCCGAACGCCATGCCTTGCACGATCTCGTCCGAATCGTGCGCGCTCGCATCGTCCGGCGCCGGGGCGGCGACGTCGCGCGGCGGCGTGGCGTCGCGTCGTTTCGCGGCGTCGGCCTCGGCTGCGATGCGCCGCCATCCGAGATCGACGCCGCGCCACCAGCCGGCCACGGTCGGCAAATCGTGCGTCGAGGTCGTCGCGATCGCCTCGCGATCCCACGCGGACGGTGGCCGGAACGCGCCATTCGCGTCGCGTTCGAACCACAGCACGCGCATGCCCGCGACACCTTGCGCGCCGAGCCGTTCGCGCAACCCGGCCGGCACGGTGCCGAGATCCTCGCCGATCGCGATCGCGCGATGGCGGGCCGCCTCGAGCGCGACGAGTCGCACCAGATCGTCGAGCGGATAGCGCAGGTACGCGCCGCTGCGCGGCGAGCCGCCGTCCGGCACGATCCACATCCGCGCGAAGCCGAGCACGTGATCGATGCGGATGCCGCCCGCGTGCGCGAACGCGGCGCGCAGCAGCTCGATGAACGGCACGAAGCCGTCCGCGCGCAGCGCCTCGGGCGACCACGTCGTCACGCCCCACGCCTGGCCGGCCGCGTTGAACAGGTCGGGTGGCGCGCCGAGCGACACGCCGCGCAGCAGCGTCGTGCCGTGCGCCCACGCGTCGCTCCCGGCGCGATCCGAGCCGACCGCGAGATCGGCGATCAGTCCGGTCGCCATGCCCGCGCCGCGCGCCGCGTGCTGCGCGTCGCCGAGCGCGCGCGACGCGCACCATTGCAGGAACGTGTGGAACGCGATCGTGTCGGCATGCGCGTGCGCGAACGCGTCGACTTCCGCCGATCCCGGCATGCGCCACGGCGCGGGCCACTGCCGCCAGTCCGCGCCGATGCCGTGCTCGATGCAGAACGCCTGCAGCGCATCGAAGCGCGCATGCGCGTCGAGCGCCGCGCCACCCGCCGCGCGAAAACGCTGGTAGGTGTCGCGCGACGGGTCATCGCTGGCGCGCCACGCGTCGAAGCACGCACGCAGGCGGCGCAGCTTCATCGGCAGCACGCGGGGCCAGTCGATCAGCGCGGTGTCGGCCGTGGCCGCGGATGCGCGAGACGCGGCCTCGGCGCCCGGCACCGCGTCGCAGTCGAGATACGCGACGTTGTGCCAGCGTCGCGACGATGGCGAATACGGGCTGTCGTGCGCGGGGAGCGCCGGATAGCCGGCGTGCGTCGGGCTGATCGCCACCGCCTGCGCGCCGTGGCGCGCCGCCTGCGCGGCCAGCCGCGCGAGCGCCGTGTAGTCGCCCGCGCCGTCGTCGCCGGCGCGGCGCAGGCTGTAGAGCTGCGCCGCGATACCCCAGCGTCTCGCGTCGGGCCTGCGTGCGAACCCGTCGAACGGCTGCGCACGCGGCGGGGCGATCGCCAGCCCGATGCGCTGCTCGCCGACGTCGAGCGCGTGATAGCCGGGCATCGCGAGCGGCGGCAGCGTGCCGTGTTCGCCTGCGTCGCCCACGCGCCCGTCCACGTGCCCGCCGGTTTCGAGCGAGATCCGGAAGCGCGCGCCCGGCGACGCGACGGTCGCGGGCAGCGTCAGCGGCAGGCCGGCGTCGCCGGTCACGACGCGCGGCGGCGACGCGTTCGCGTCGGCGAGCGCCGCCGCGCTGTCGACCCGCTGGATCGCGGTGCCGCACGGCCAGCCGAGCGCGTCGACGAGCGCGACGAGCGCGTCGTCGTCCACGCGCCGCGCGATGCCGCCCGCGTCGGTCCAGTCGGGCTCCAGCCCGGCCGCACGGGCGAGCGCCGCGATCGGGACGTCGGTCGTCATGATGGGCTCCGTCCGTTCGCGCGATGCTGCCGCGCATCCTGGTTGACCGCGCCGTCGCGCCACGCGATGCACGCGCGCGGCGGCAAGTGCCGGCCCGGCAGCCGGTCGCGTGCGCGCGGCGGCGTCTCGAACACGATCTTGCCGACCGGCAGCGCGGGCAGCGCCGCGTCGTGCGAGCCGAGATTCAGCGCGATCGTGAGCGTGCTGCCGTCGCCGAGGCGCCAGCGCGCGACGAGCGCCTGCGGGTCGTCGTCGCCCGCGAGCAGGTCGACGCCGAGCGACTGCGCACCGGGCAGGTGCGGTGTCACGAGCGCCGCGCGCACCGCCAGCGCACTGCGGTAGAACCGCCGCCACGCGGCCGCGTCGGGCCACGACTCGTCGGGCGGATGGTGCGACGACGAACGCACGAACGTGGCGATGTCGTTCGGGTCGGGAATCGCGTCGCGATGCGCGGCGTCCGCGAACGCGGGAAACGCGGCGAATTCGCGGCGCCGGCCGTCGCGCACCGCGTCGGCGAGCGCGCCGCGATAGTCGGTGAAGAACTGGAACGGCTGCGTGCTGCCGTCTTCCTCGCCCATGAACAGCAGCGGAATCGACGGCGCGAGCAGCATCAGCGCGGTCGCCGCGCGCACCGCGTCGTCGTTCGCGAGCGCGCGCAGCCGTTCGCCGAACGCACGATTGCCGATCTGGTCGTGGTTCTGCAGGAACGCGACGAACGCGGTCGGCGGCAAATGCGCGCTCGGCTCGCCGCGCGCGGCGCCGTCGTGCAGCGGCGACGGCTCGCCCTGGTACGCGAAGCCTTCGCCGAGCGTGCGCGCGAAATGGCGCAGCGGCGCGTCGGCGTACGCGCGGTAGTAGCCGTCGCGCTCGCCGGTCAGCAGCACGTGCGCGCTGTTGTGGAAGTCGTCGTTCCATTGCGCGTCGAAGCCGCCGCGGCCGAGCAGGCTCGCGGTATTGCGCTCGTTCTCCAGCACGAGATGCACGTGGCGCGCGTCGCCCGCGTACGCGCGCACGCGGCGCGCGAGTTCGCGCAGCCACGCGTCGTCGTCGATCGCGTGCGCGGCGTCGATGCGCAACCCGTCGAAACGGTATTCGTCGAGCCAGTACAGCGCGTTGTCGATGAAGAACGTGCTCGTCTGCGGGCGGGAGAAGTCGATCGCCGGCCCCCACGCGGTCTGCCGGTCCGCGCGGAAGAACTCGGGCGCGTAGCGCGGCAGCAGGTTGCCTTCGGGGCCGAAGTGGTTGTACACGACGTCGAGGAACACCTGCAGCCCGAGCCCGTGCGCGGTGTCGACCAGCGATTTCAGCTCTTCGGGCCGCCCGTACGACGCATCGGGCGCGAACGGCAGCACGCCGTCGTAGCCCCAGTTGCGCGCGCCGGGAAACGCATTGACGGGCATCAGCTCGATCGCGCTCACGCCGAGTTCGGCGATCGACGGCAGCCGCCGCTCGACGGCCGCGTAGCCGCCGCATGCGCCGACGTGCAGCTCGTACAGCACCGTCTCGTGCCACGGGCGGCCGCGCCAGCCGTCGTGACGCCAGCGGTACGCGGCCGGATCGACGACCTGGCTCGGGCCCAGCACGTCGTAAGGCTGGAAGCGCGATGCGGGGTCGGCCACCGCGAGCGCGTCGTCGAGCAGGTAGCGATACAGCGTGCCGGGGCCGCACGGCGCGATCGTCTCGAACCAGCCGTCGCCGGCCGGCGTCATCGGAATCGCGCGGCCGCCTTCGTCCTGCAGCTCGACGGCGGCCGTGCGGCTCGCGGGCGCCCACAGCCGGAAGCGCGTGCGCTCGGCATCGACGCAGGTCGCGCCGAACGACGATTCGAATGCATGCGTGCGGGTGGGGCGCGCGGAACGGGTGGTCATGGCGGTCCTCAGGAAGGGTGATCGGGCGGCACGGCCGCGACCGCGATCACGGCCGCGTGCGCGGCGACGTCGAGCCCGGCTTCCGGCCACGAACGCGGGCCGGCGTCGGGTGTGGCGGTATCGAGCAGGATGCGGTACTCGAGCACGGGCGCGGGCGGCATGAACGTGATGGTCGCGGCCGACGCGTTCAGCATCACGAGCAACGCCTCGGTGCGGCCGGTGCGGCCGGTGCCGACGCGCCGCATCGTCAGCGCGCGGCCTTCGCCGTCTTCCCAGGCGGGCACGGTGAGCGCATCGCCGCGTTCGTCGAACCAGCCGATCTCGCGCATGCCCGGCGCGCCGTCGCGGTCGCCCGACGGATAGCGCGGCGCCGACATCACCGGGTACATGCGCCGCAGCGCGGCGAGCCGCGACACGAAGCGCGTCATCTGCACGCCTTCTTCGCTCTGCGCCAGGTCCCAGTCGAGCCACGACAGTTCGTTATCCTGGCAATACGCGTTGTTGTTGCCCTGCTGCGTGCGGCAGAATTCGTCGCCGGCGACCAGCATCGGCGTGCCGAGTGCGGTAAACAGCGTCGCGAGCATCGAGCGGGCGACGCGTGCGCGCACGTCGCGGATCGCCGCGTCGTCGGTCGGCCCTTCGACGCCCCAGTTCGCGCTGCAGTTGTCGTCGCGACCGTCGCGGTTGTCCTCGCCGTTCGCGTCGTTGTGCTTGCCCGCATACGACACGAGGTCGGCCAGCGTGAAGCCGTCGTGCGCGGTGATGAAATTGACCGACGCCCACGTGCGGCGCCGCCCGTGGTTGAACAGGTCGGCCGAGCCCGACAGGCGCGCGGCCAGTTCCGGGCGCTGTCCGGCGTCGCCGCGCCAGAAACGCCGCACGGTGTCGCGAAACCGGTCGTTCCATTCGGCGAAACCGGGCGGATGGCGGCCGAGCTGATAGCCGCCGGGGCCGAGATCCCACGGCTCGGTGATCAGCTTGCGCTGCGCGAGCACCGGGTCCTGCCGCAATGCGTCGAAAAACCCCGCGCCCGGCTCGAAGCCGTGATCCTCGCGGCCGAGCGTCACGCCGAGATCGAAGCGGAAGCCGTCGATGTTGAATGCGGTCGCCCAGTAGCGCAGCGAGTCCATCACCATCTGCACGACGCGCGGATGCGACAGGTTCAGCGTGTTGCCGCAGCCGGTTTCGTCGACGTGGTAACGCGGATCGTCGGGCCGCAGCCGGTAGTAGCTCGCGTTGTCGAGGCCGCGCCACGACAGCGTCGGGCCGAGCTGATTGCCTTCGCACGTGTGGTTGTAGACGACGTCGAGCACCACTTCGATGCCGGCCGCATGCAGCTGGCGGATCGCGATGCGCATTTCGTCGAGCCGCCGGGTCGTGAGATACGTGGGTTCCGGCGCGAAGAACGCGGCCGTGTCGTAGCCCCAGTAGTTGCGCATCCCGCGATGCACGAGCGCGCGCTGCTGCAGGAACGCATGGACCGGCAGCAGCTCGACCGTCGTCACGCCGATCGACAGCAGATGATCGACGAACGCCGGATGCGCGAGCGACGCGAACGTGCCGCGCTCCGGCGGGCGCAGCCCCGCGCGGCGCATCGACGCGCCGCGCACGTGGGTCTCGTAGATCACGGTGCTGCGCCACGGCACGTTCGGGCGGCGGTCGGTGCTCCAGTCGAACGCTTCGTCGACGACCACGGCCTTCGGCATCGCGGGCGCCGAATCGCGGCGGTCGATCGACAGGTCCGCCCGGTTCGAATGCACGCGATAGCCGAACAACGCGTCCGACCAGCGGAACTGGCCGACCAGCTTGCGCGCGTACGGATCGAGCAGCAGCTTGGTCGGATTGAAGCGGTGGCCGTGTTGCGGCTGGTACGGGCCGTCCGCGCGAAAGCCGTACACGGTGCCCGGATGCGCGTTGGGCAGGTAGCCGTGCCACACCTCGTCGGTGCATTCGGGCAGGTCGAGGCGCGCGAGCTCCTTGCGGCCGGTCGGATCGAATACGCACAGCTGGATGCGCTGCGCATGCGCGGAAAATACCGCGAAGTTGGTCCCGAGGCCGTCCCACGTGGCGCCGAGCGGGTAGCAGCGGCCGGGTTCGAGACGGGCGGGCAGGGCGGTCGGCATGGGGCGGATCTCCGTGTCGAGGGCGCGGTAAATCAAGCAGGTGTCAGCCACAGCGTGGCGAGCGGCGGCAGTCGCAAGGTCGCCGACCACGCCTCGCCGTGGGCGGGCACGGCTTCGGCCCACACGGCGCCGTCGTTGCCGGCGTTGGTGCCGCCGTACGACGCGGCATCGGTGTTCATCAGTTCGCGCCAGTGACCCGGCGCGGGCAGCCCGAGGCGGTATCCGGCGCGCGGCACGGGCGTGAAGTTGCAGACGGCGACGACCAGGTGCCCCGCGTCGTCGCGGCGCGCGAACGCGAACACGCTGTTGTCGCGGTCGTCGCCGATTAGCCAGGAGAACCCGGCCGCATGGCAGTCGAGCGCATGCAGTGCCGGCTCGGCCGCATACGCGCGGTTGAGGTCCCGCACGAGCCGCTGCACGCCGCGATGCGCGGGCGCGTCGAGCAAGTCCCAGTGCGGCGACGCATCGTGCGCGAACTCGGCCCATTGCGCGAATTCGCTGCCCATGAACAGCAGCTTCTTGCCGGGATGCGCCCACATGAAACCGAAATACGCGCGCAGCGTCGCGAGCCGCTGCCACGCGTCGCCGGGCATCTTCGCGACAAGCGAACCCTTGCCGTGCACGACCTCGTCGTGCGACAGCGGCAGCACGAAGCGCTCGGAGAACGCGTACACGAGCCCGAACGTCATGCGGTCGTGGTGATAGCGGCGATAGATCGGGTCTTCATGCAGATACGCGAGCGTGTCGTGCATCCAGCCCATGTTCCACTTGAAGTCGAAGCCGAGCCCGCCGTCGCCGGTCGGCGCGGTGACGCCCGGCCACGCGGTCGATTCTTCCGCGACGGTGACGACGCCGGCCGGCGCGGCCGCACCGTGCAGCGTGTCGTTCAACCGGCGCAGGAACGCGACCGATTCGAGATTTTCGCGGCCGCCGTATACGTTCGGCACCCATTCGCCTTCCTTACGCGAATAGTCGCGGTACAGCATCGACGCGACCGCGTCGACGCGGATGCCGTCGACGTGATAGCGGCGCGCCCACGCGAGCGCCGACGCGACGAGGAACGCGCCGACCTCCGTGCGCCCGACGTTGAACACGCAGGTGTTCCAGTCGGGATGCATCCCCTCGCGCGGATCGGCGTGCTCGTACAGCGCGCTGCCGTCGAATTGCGCGAGCCCGTGCGCGTCGTTCGGAAAATGCGCGGGCACCCAGTCGACGAGCACGCCGATGCCGGCCGCATGCGCGCGATCGACGAACCGCGCGAAGCCGTCGACCGGTCCGAAGCGCGCGGACGGCGCGAACTGCGCGAGCGGCTGGTAGCCCCACGAGCCGCCGAACGGGTATTCGGCGATCGGCATGAACTCGACGTGCGTGAAGCCCATGCCCTTGACGTACGGAATCAGCCGCTCGGCCAGCTCGTCCCAGGTCGCGCTGCGCTCCATTTCCTCGGGGATGCGCAGCCACGACTCCGGATGGACCTCGTAGATCGACCACGGCACGCGATAGCGGTCGTGGCGCGGCCGCGCCTGCATCCAGCCGTCGTCGTGCCACGCGAACGCGTCGAGCGCCGCGACGTCGGCGACCACCGACGCCGTGCGCGGCGGCGCTTCGGTCGCGCGCGCGCACGGATCGGCCTTGTGCGGCAGCACGCGCCCGTCGGCCGCGCGCAGCTCGTACTTGTAGCGCTCGCCCGCGCCGATGCCCGGCACGAACAGCTCCCACACGCCCGACGGCCGCCGCAGCCGCATCGGATGGCGGCGCCCGTCCCAGCCGTTGAAATCGCCGACCACCGAGACGCGCTGCGCGTTCGGCGCCCATACGGCGAAGCGCACGCCGTCGGTATCGTCGATGCGCACGGGCGTCGCGCCGAGGCACTCGAGCACGGCGGCCGGATCGCCGGCCGAGAAGCGCGCGAGCGCCGCGTCGTCGAGCAGTGTGCCGAATGCGTACGCGTCGTCGGTCACCTGGTGCGCACCGGGCCAGTCGATCGCGAGCAGGTAATGGGGCCAGCCGCCGTCGTGCGCGATCGTCCCCGCGAAGCAGCCGGCGCGGTCGATGCACGCGAGCGCGCCGAGCTCGGCGCCGTCCGGCGCCAGCGCGCGCACCCGTTCGGCGCCGGGCAGCAGCGCCCGCACGACGATCCGGTCGGCCTGTTCGTGCGGGCCGAGGCACGCGAACGGGTCGGGATGCCGGCCGGCGAGCAGTGCGTCGATGTCGGCGCGTTCGAACAGCGTGTCGGTCATGGGTGTCCTCCGTCGTCGGGCGGCACGCCGTCGTCGAGCAGGCGCTCGACCAGCGCCGCGAGCCCGCCGACCGGCACACTCAGCCAGTCGGGCCGGTTCGAGGCTTCGTAGCACAGCTCGTACGACGCCTTGTCGATCAGGAACAGCGCGAGCAGGCGGTCCGCGTAGCGCGGGTCGACGAAGCGCGCGGGCGCGAGGTCGGCGGCCGCGCGATAGCATTCGACGAAGCGGTCGGCGGCGGCCTGCCCGAAGCGGTCGAACAGCGCGCGCTTGCGGCCGGCGGCTTGCGGCGGCGCTTTCTCGATCGCGAACTGCGCGGTCGCGCTCACGTACGACAGCGAGCGCAGCAGGCCGGCCACGTCGCGCAGCGGGTGCGACTTCGCGCGACGCCGCTCGAGCGGGCGCGCCGGTTCGCCTTCGAAGTCGATCAGCAGCGCGTCGCCCTGCACGTCGAGCACCTGGCCCAGATGAAAATCGCCGTGAATCCGCGTGCATTGCGCATCGAGCGTGCGCGGCACGAGTTCGCCGAGCGCCAGCACGGCCGCGTCGCGCGACGCGAGCAGCGCGTCGGCCGATGCGCGCGTGGCCGCATCGAGCGCGTCGAGCCGCGTGCGCAGCACGTCGAGCGCACGCTCGAACGACGCGATCGCGTCCACGCACCAGCCGTCGACGTGCTCGGGCGTCGCGCGTTCCGGCGCGAACGCGGGATCGTCGGACGGCTGCGCGAGCGCGACGTGCAGCTGGCCGAGCCGCGTGCCGACGATGCCCGCGAACGCCGCGTAGCCGAGCAGCGCATCGGGCGCTTCGTCCGTCTCGGCGGCCTCGCCGTCGTCCGCGGCCGGCAGCGCGAGCTCGTCGATCGCGCGCCGCAGGAAATCGAACGAACGCGTCCATGCGTCGCCCTGGTTGTCGACGTAGCGCTGCAGGATCGCGACCGTGTGCGGCGAACCGTCCGGATCGACGTGCACGACTTCGCCGGCCAGCGTCGCGGTGTTCGCATAGCCGATGCGCGTCAGGTGCCGGCTCATTTCCGCTTCCGGATGAACGCCGTGCGCGACCTTGCGCACGAGCTTCAGCACGATCGCGTCGCCGATCACGAGCGAGCTGTTGCTCTGCTCGGCCGCGAGCCAGCGCACCTCCGCGTCGTCGCCCGGGTCCAGGCCGGCGAGCGCGTCTTCCGGAAGAAAGTCGAGCCGGCCGCCGTCGGCCGTCGGCACCGTCGCGCCGTCGCGCAGCTTGCGCAGCATCCCGCGCGCGAACGCCGGCAGCGCGAACGCGTCGGTCAGGTAGCCGACCGTGTGGCCGCGCCGCACGCGCGCCAGGGCCAGTTGCGTGAACAACGGATGAGACGTCTCGCCGCCCCACGCGGTCGCGAGCGGCACCACGTAGCGTTCGACGCCGCCGTCGCTCGCGGACACCCACGCCTCCGCATACTGGAACGGCTCGTCCGCCACCGGCGTGACGACGTTCAGCCACGCGTCGCCGATCGCGCGATCCTTCGACGCGAACCAGCGCCGCCGCGCGAGCCACGACGCGAGCGCGTCGTGCGCGAGCGCATGCAGTTGCGAGACGTCCGGCCGCGTATCGCCGCGCCGCATCACGAGCGTCACGTATTCGGGCAGCGGCTCCGCATGCGGCTGCCGCCACGACGGCTCGCGGCCGTGCTCGGCGAGCACGAACCACAGGAATCCGTACGGCGGGAAGGTGAGCAGATACGGGAGCTGGCCGATCGGCGGAAACGGCGAATCGGACGTCATCTCGATCGGCACGCGGCCCGCGAATTCGGACAGATCGAGTTCGACCGCCTGCGACGCGCGCGACAGGTTCGCGACGCACAGCACCGGCTCGTGACCGTCCAGCTCGCGCAGGTACGCGAGCACCTTGCGGTTCTCCGGACGCAGGAAGCGGATCGTGCCGCGCCCGAACGCCTGCGACGCGCGGCGCGTCGCGAGGATGCGGCGCGTCCAGTTCAGCAGCGAATGCGGATCGCGCGTCTGCGCCTCGACGTTGACCGCGTCGTAGCCGTACAGCGAGCCCATCACCGGCGGCAGCACGAGCAGTTCCGGGTCGGCGCGCGAGAAGCCGCCGTTGCGATCCGACGACCACTGCATCGGCGTGCGCACGCCGTCGCGGTCGCCGAGGTGGATGTTGTCGCCCATCCCGAGCTCGTCGCCGTAGTAGATGACCGGCGTGCCGGGCATCGACAGCAGCAGCGAATTGATCAGCTCGATGCGGCGCCGGTCGCGCTCCATCAGCGGGGCGAGCCGGCGCCGGATGCCGAGATTCAGCCGGGCGCGCCGGTCGCTCGCATAGGCCTGCCACAGCAGGTCGCGTTCCGAGTCGGTGACCATCTCGAGCGTCAGCTCGTCGTGGTTGCGCAGGAACACGGCCCACTGGTTGCTCGGCGCGAGCGCCGGCGTCTGCCGCATGATGTCGAGGATCGGGAAGCGATCCTCGCTCGCGATCGACATGTAGATGCGCGGCATCAGCGGGAAGTGGAACGCCATGTGGCATTCGTCCTCGTTGCCGAAGTATTCCTGCACGTCCTCCGGCCACTGGTTCGCCTCGGCGAGCAGCATCCGGTTCGGATACTCGGCGTCGATCGTCGCGCGGATCCGCTTCAGGATCGCATGCGTCTCCGGCAGGTTCTCGTTGTTCGTGCCTTCGCGCTCGACGAGGTACGGCACCGCATCGAGCCGCAGCCCGTCGATGCCGAGGTCGAGCCAGAAGCGCATCACCTGGATCACTTCGCGCACGACGGCCGGGTTGTCGAAGTTCAGGTCCGGCTGGTGCGAATAGAAGCGGTGCCAGTAGTACTGGCCGGCCACCGGGTCGTGGGTCCAGTTCGACGTTTCGGTATCCAGAAAGATGATCCGCGTGCCCGCGTATTTCGTGTCGGTGTCGGACCACACGTAATAGTCGCGATGCGTGGAGCCCGGCTTCGCGCGGCGCGCGCGCTGGAACCACGGGTGCTGGTCCGACGTGTGGTTGATCACGAGCTCGGCGATCACGCGGATGCCGCGCGCATGCGCTTCGCGGATGAAGCGCCGCACGTCGGCCAGCGTGCCGTAGTCGGGATGCACGTCGCGGTAGTCGGCGATGTCGTAGCCGTCGTCGCGGCGCGGCGACGGATAGAACGGCAGCAGCCAGATCGTGTCGACGCCGAGTTCGGCGATGTAGTCGAGCTTCGCGATCAGGCCGGGGAAATCGCCGATGCCGTCGTTGTTCGAGTCGTAGAACGACTTCACGTGCACCTGGTAGATGATCGCGTCCTTGTACCACAGCGGATCGTCCGCACAGAGCGCGGGTTCGCGGCGGCGCGCGCGGCGCCGGCGCGGCGTGCCGGCCGGCGCGAGCGACGGGAACTGCGCGCGCCGTACGTCGTCGAGGGAATCTTCGCGTTTCATCATCCGTGGGCTCCCGAGGAGGGTCGGGCGTCGTCCGGTGCGGGCGCCGCCGCCCGCGCGGCGCCCGGAGACGGCGCGAGCCGCCAGATTGCGTACGGCCGCACGTGCGGATCGAGCGACACGTACTGGCGATGGCCGCGCCAGGTTTCCGCGTGCGCGGCGTCCTGTTCGAGCGCATCGAGCGGTTCGCCGTCGGCCAGCCCGAGGCCGCGCCACAGCGCCGCATCGAGCGTGAAGTTCGCGGCCTGCGGATGCCACGGGTCGAGGCTGATCGCGACGGCCACCACGCTGTCGAACGCGGGCGTCGCCTTCGTGAAGACGAGCACCGAATCGTTGTCGGCCTCGACGAACGCGAGTCCGAGATGCGTCTGCAGCGCCGGATGATCGCGCCGCGCGCGGTTCAGCCGCGCGATTTCCGTGCCGATGTGCGCGGCCTTGCTCCAGTCGCGCGCGCGCAGCTCGTATTTCTCGGCATCCGCGTATTCCTCGCTGTCCGGCAGCGGCGCCGATTCGCCGAGCTCGAAGCCCGAGTACAGGCCCCACGAGCCGGCCAGCGTCGCCGCGAGCGCCGCGCGGATCACGAACTGCGAGCGCGGCGCGTTCTGCAGGTGGCGCGGGTTGATGTCGGGCGTGTTGACGAAGAAGTTAGGTCGGAAGAATTCGCGCGCGGGGCCGGCCGTCAGCTCGGTCAGATAGTCGATGAAGTCGCGCTTCGACTCGCGCCACGTGAAGTACGTGTACGACTGCGAGAAGCCGACCTTGGCGAGCCGGTACATCATCCCCGGCCGCGTAAACGCCTCGGACAGGAACACGACATCCGGATGCCGGCCGCGCACGTCGGCGATCATCCACGCCCAGAACGGCAGCGGCTTCGTGTGCGGATTGTCGACGCGGAAGATCCGCACACCCGCGTCGACCCAGAACAGCACCGCGTCGCGCAGCGCGAGCCACAGGTCGGGCAGCGCGTCCGGCGCGTAGAAATCGGGGTTCACGATGTCCTGGTAGCGCTTCGGCGGATTCTCCGCGAAGCGCAGCGAGCCGTCGGGCCGCCATGCGAACCAGCCCGGATGCGCGGCGAGCCATGGATGATCGGGCGAGCACTGGATCGCGAAATCGAGCGCGATCTCGAGTCCGTGCCCGCGCGCGGCGTCGACCAGCGCGCGGAACGATTCGAGCGTGCCGAGTTGCGGATGCACGGCCGTGTGCCCGCCGTCGGGGGAGCCGATCGCGTACGGGCTGCCGACGTCGTCGGGGCCGGCGGTGAGGCTGTTGTTGCGGCCCTTGCGGGCGGACGTGCCGATCGGGTGGATCGGCGGGAAATACAGCACGTCGAAACCCATGTCGCGGATGCGCGGCAGATGGGCGATCACGTCGTCGAACGTGCCGTGCCGGTGCGGGTCGTCGCTCGCCGAGCGCGGAAACATTTCGTACCAGCTCGAGAAGCGCGCCTTGCGGCGCTCGACGTCGACCGGGTAGGTCGTCGCGTCGTGCGTGACGAACGGGCGGTAGCGCAGCGCCGCGAACGCGTCGGCGAGCGCGGGCGCGCCGATCAGCGCGAGGCGGTCGTCGGGCGACGCGTCCTTGAGCTCGGCGGCGAGCCGTTCCATCTGCGCGACCGCGCGCGGATCGGCCGGCTCGGCGAGCTTCAGCGCGGTCGCGAGCAGCAGTTGCGCTTCGCGCACCTCCAGCGTCACGTCCTGGCCGGCCGCCCGCTTCTTCGCGATGTCGGTGACCAGCGACGCCCAGTCGTCGCGCCACGCGATCACGCGAAATTCATGGCGACCGAGCCGGTCGAGCATGACGCGCGCATGCCAACGGTCGTTCGGCTCGGCGTCGAACGGGATTTCGCGCCAGGCATCGTCGTCGGCGGCGCGCCACTGGAGCACGGCCGCCAGATGCGCGTGCCCGTCCGTGAAGATCGACGCACGAACGACGAGCGGCTCGCCGATCACGCGCTTGATCGCGAAGCGGCCGTCGTCGACCGACGGCTCGACGCGCTCGATCGCGATCCGGTCGGCCGCGAGCGCCGCCGACAGCACGGTGCGCTCGCGCGCGGCGTCGGGGCGCGCGGCGACGGGCGGCGCCTGCCACGCGTGCAGCAGCGCATACGCGCCGGGCGCGAGCGTGAACGGCTCGAGCGCGGCAGGCGGATGCGTGTGCGCGCCGTCGTGCGTGGCGACGCGCGTGAAACCGCCCGGCACGCCGGGCAGGATCGTCGCGGGGTCGACCGTGGCCGGCGCGTCGAGATCGGGATTCAACGCGATCAGCAACGCCGTGTCGTCGTGTTCGAGCAAGGGGCCGGTGCCGCGCAGCAGCGCGGTCGCATGCGCGCCCGGCGCGCTCAGTTGCACGATCTCGCCGCGGGTCGCCACGACGGGCGTGGCGCGGCGCCACGCATTCGCATCGGCGACGGTGCCCGACAGGTCGAAACGGGCGTGTTCGAACGCGGCGCGGTAGCGTTCGGCATCCGCGTCGCGGGCCATCAGCGGCACCGTCACACCGCGCTCGAAGCCCATCGGCACGAGCCAGCCGGTGCCGACGGCGGCGGCCGTCCACAGCGCGCGGCGATACGCGCGGGCGACGGTGTCGTCGGGTGCGTCGGGCCAGTCGTCGGCGAGACGCGGGCCGTCCGGCGCATCGGGAAACGCGATCGGCGCGCCGATGCGCCGCAGCAGCCGGTGTTCGTCCGCGAACCACGGCGCGCGCAGGTCCCACCAGCGCACCGATGAGAACACCGCGTCGAAGCCGGCGGTTTCGAGCTGCGCGAGCGCGTCGCGCGCATGGCCGGGCACGCCGGCGAGCACGGCGACGTCCGGGCGCGCACGGCGCAGCGCCGCGCGCCAGCCGGGCCACCAGTCAGCCGGCAGATGATGGGGCGCGTCGATCAGGAAGCCGGCCGCGCCCGCGTCGGCGAACGTCGCGAGATGCGCGCACCACCATGCCGAGAGCGCGTCGCGCGCCGCTGCGTCGCCGGCGTTCGCCTGCGCGATATCGAGCGCGTGCGCGGTGCCGCGCGGGTCGATCAGCGCGTCGTCGTGCGTGTGCTCGACGTACCAGTCGGGATGGTCGGCGCGCAGCGGGTTCTCGCGTGCGATGCGATCCGGCACGACTTCGAGCAGCAGGCGCAGCCCGTGGCCCTTCGCCAGTTGCGCGAGCCGCGAGAAGGTTTCGAGTGCGCTCGCGCGCGTCGCGAACGACTGCGCCGGCCGCCGGAAATCGGCCACGTGGCGCGGAAAGCCAGCGACGCTCGCGGCCCAGAACGCACCGACGAGCACATGATCGAAGCCCATGCCGGCGATATGCGCGAAGGTGGGCGGCCACGCGTCGAGCGGCCCCACGAGGCGGGCGTCGCAGAAGTAGAGGTGTGGAGCGAACGGCGGTGTGGAGTCCATGGCGTGGCGCGGGCGAGTGGCGGCGAGCGGTAAAGCCGGTGCGTCGCAACGCGCGTGCCTGCTGCGCGACCGCCGGCCGGGCAGGCGTCGGCGGGAATGCGGATTGAAGGGGACTGTCGTTTTTACATGACCGCCGACTCGCGCCTGCACTCACATGCGCGGAATCGACCGAATATCCGAACTGTCGCCCGTCGCCGGGTCGTCGTCCGAAGTTGGAATCGGCACCCCCGGGTCATACCGCACCACCTCGCCATGTTCGATCCGGTGCGGGAACGGCGGCGGCTCGCCCACCTCGTCGCCGAAGCGCGCGCGCACGAACGCACGCAGCAGCGCTTCGCGGGCCGTGCGGCCGCGGGCGCCGCAGGTCGACGGGCCGTCGACGAAGGTCGCGTCGCATTCGACGGTATCGCCGTGGCCGGCGATCCGAAGGTCGATCACGCGATCGAGCACCGCGCCCGCATCGGCCCACGACGCCGATGGCGCGAACGGCGCGTCGAGGTGCCGGAGCGCGTCGCACGCGGCCGTCACGACGACGGTGGGCGAGACGGCCGTGAAGCGCAGCGTGTCTTCGTCATCCGCGCACAACGCGCGGGCGCACCAGTAATCGAGATTCTTTCCGTCGAGGGCGTCGGTTCGCATGAGCGGGCTCCGTCGGATCGAAAAAAATGCTCATCGCGCAAGCGCCGTGCCCGTCGCGGGCGTCGCGCGCATCCGCGCCACCAGCGGGTAGTGATCGGACGCGTGCCGCGCCCGCGCGCTGCGATGCACGACCACGTCCACCAGCAGTTCGCCCGGATGGATCCAGATCCTGTCCAGCGAGAACACCGGCCACACGGTCGGGAACGTGCGCGGCGCCGGCGCGCGCCGGAACCGCGTGACGAGCGCCTGCAGCGCGCGGCCGCGCACGAACCATTCGTTGATGTCGCCGAGCAGAATCACCGGCATCGCGCCCGTATCGAACGCCGCGAGCAGCCGCTGCACCTGCGCGCTGCGCTCGCTGGCCGACAGCCCGAGATGGGTCGCGACCACGCGGATCGGGCCGGCGCTGCAATCGATGTCGGCGTCGAGCGCGCCGCGCGGCTCGCGCGGGTGGAACGACAGGTCGAGCGTGCGCGCCGCGCGGATCGGACAGCGCGACAGCACCGCGTTGCCGTAGCGGCGCTCCGGCGTGTCGATCGTCGGGCCGGCCACCGCGTGCATGCCGGTCGCGTCGCGCAGGTGCGCGAGCACGTCCGGCGCCCGCGTGCCGCCGAGCGGCACTTCCTGCAGCGCGATCACGTCCGCGTCGAGCTCGTCGATCACCGCCGCGATTCGGTCGGCCGCGCGCGCGTGCCACACGCCGTAGCCGCCGCGGATGTTGTAGGTCGCGATCCGCAGGTCGCGTCCGCCCGGCGCGGCGACGGGCGCCGCGTCGGCGGCGACGACGTGCGGCGGCGGGGCCGCGTGCGTGCTCAGCGCCATCGTCGCAACACCCTCACGAGCAGGATCGACACGCCGACGAGCGCGAGGCCGATCGCCGCGAGCCACGCGAACGCGCCGGGCCGCGGATGGCTGAGCGCGGCGGTCAACTGGTGCGCGAACGTGACGGTCAGCACGATGCCGGGCAGCATTCCGAGCGCGGTGCCGATCAGGAAGTCGCGCAGCCCGATGTGCGACGCGCCGGCGACGAGGTTCACGACGGTGAACGGCGCGATCGGCAGCAGCCGCAGCACGGCCATCGCGACCACGCCGCGCCGGCCGATGTGCTCGCTCAGCCGGTTCGCACGCGGGCCGGCGAGCCGGCGCACCGCGTCGCGTCCGAGCCAGCGACCGAGCGCGTAGGTCGCCGCGGCGGCCGCCATCGAGCCGACCCCCGCATACGCGAAGCCCGGCCACGCGCCGAACACGAGCCCCGTCGCGGCGATCAGCAGCGTGATCGGCACCGCGCAGGCCGCCGCGACCACGTAGGCCGCGAGCAGCAGCACCGGCGCGGCCGGCAGCCGCGCGATGCCGGCCACCGCGCGCGACAGCGACGCGACGTTCAGGTACCCGCCCAGCGGCGTGAAGCGCCACGCGAGCGCCAGCGCGGCGATGGCGAGCACGATCGCCCCCAGCACGAAAAAGCGCGCGGTGAGCGAGCGATGCTGCTCGTGCGGCACGAATTCGCGGACGAACCGGTCCGGCTCGATCGGTTGCTCGGGGTCGAGCCGCGCGCTGACCGGCACGAGCGCCTCGAATTGCGGCGACACGGCCGGGTCGAGCGTGCGCAGCGTGCGGCCCGGCTTTGCGCGCAGCCGGTCGAGCACGACGTTCGGCCGTTCCCCGCACGCGAACGCGTCGGCCACCGCATCGGGCGTCGTGCCGAGATGCTCGGCCAGCAGCCGCTCGCGCATGCGCGCGATCGCGCCGCGAACGCGGGCGTCGCCGGCCGCGACGAGCGCGATGCAGCATTCGGTATCGAGCAGCATCGAGCGGTTGTTCAGGTTCGCGCTGCCGATCACGATGCATTCGTCGTCGACGATCGCGACCTTGCTGTGCACGTTCACGCACGCGTCGCCGAGCCCGTCGACGTGCGGATACAGCAGCCGGTAGCGGTCGAAGCGGTCGGCCGACGCGAGCGTCGCGTGCAGCCGCGCGCGCAGCACGCCCATCGTCGCTTCCTGCAGCCAGCCGCTCTGCACGCGCGGCGCGACGACCGTCACGTCCGGCCCGTGCGCGTCGGCGAGGCGCGCGGACAACGTTTCGCGCACGACCGCCGCGGTGAAGTACTGGTTTTCGACATACAGGTGCCGCTGGGCGGCGCGGATCGCGTCCTCGACGAGCGCGCGCACCTGCCGCACCGGCTCGCGGCCGCCGTGGCGCGGCGCCGTATACGCGATGCCGAGCCGCACGTCGCGCACGTCGACGCGCGCATCGGGCGGCCACGGATCGTCGTCGTCCGCCCGGTCGAGATGGCGCTGCGCGCGGATCGCGATCGGGCGTCCGCATGCCTGCAGCCAGCGGGCCCGCGCCTGTTCGCCGATCGCGGCGGCGGCATCGCCGTCGAACATCGCGTGCACGTCGTGGAACGGCCCGTACGGCATGCCGTGCTCGTCGCGGCGGCGCGGGTCGTCGGCCGCATGCGCGGGCGTGTCCCAGCGGGCGCGCGTCAGGTCGAGTCCGCCGACGAACGCGAGCCGGTCGTCGATCGCGACCAGCTTCTGGTGATGCGACGCGCCGCGCGGGTGCGCATCGTCGAGCCGGAACCGGATGCCGCGATGCGCGCGCCAGCCGGCCCGATACACGGGCGGCCAGTCGCGCTCCAGCGCGTAGATCATCGCGAAGTCCCACGCGAGCACGTAGATGCGCAGGTTGTGGCGGGCGGATGCGAGCGCGTGCAGAAAGGCCGCGAGCGTGTCGGGCAACGTGTCATCGGCGCCGCCCGGCGCGAGCCGCATCCGGCTGTCCACATCCCAGCCGACGATGAACACCGTATGGCGTGCGCGCAGCAGCGCCGCGCGCAGCGTCGAGAAGTACGCGTCGCCGTCGACCAGCATCGCGAAGCGGTCCGCGCCGCGGATCGCGTCGCAGTTGCGCCCGCGCTCGAGCAGGCCGTGCTGCAGCGGGCCGTCCGCCGGCGCGGCGTCGAGCCGACCATCGTCGGCGCGGGCGATGCGATCCGGCACGATCATCGGGCGCCGACGTCCCGGTCGCCGTCGAGCCACTGCAACAGCGCATCGCAGCGCGCGCGCAGCGCCTGCAGTTCCGGCGAATCCGCGTCGAGCCGCACGCGCTCGCCGCTGTGCGGATCGCCGTGCGCGACCGCGATCTCGTAGATCTCCTGCGCGATCGTCGTCGACGCGTGCGCGATCCTGATCCGGTCCAGCCAGTCGCATTCGGCGTGGCGGCACGCGAGCCACGCGCGCAACGCGCCGACCAGTTGGCCGGTCGTGAGCCAGGCCCCGCTGCGCATGCGCGCGGCCAGTTGGCTCGTCACGAGATAGGAGAGCAGGTCGGTCTGGGTCACGCGAAACTCCTTGACGAGGTGTCGGGTCGACAGGTCCGTACGCACGCGATGTTTTGCAGCGTCTCGCAGATCGCCGCGAATTCCGGCCCGCTCGTGCGCGAGAACGAGACGGAGATGTCGTCGGTGTCCGGATCGTCGTCCGACTGCTGGACGATGAATCGTTTCACGCGCACGCGGCCGGGGCCGAGCGCTTCGTGCAGCGTGCCGAGCGTCAGCCCGCCGCGCTCGGCCACGAGCAGCAGCGTGCGCTGCTGGCGCTGCGCGATGAAGCGGCGCTCGAGCGGCTTCACGCCCGCGAGGATCGCGAGCACGATCGCGGTTGCGCCGATCGACGCAACCACCATGCCGCCGCCCGCGGCGAGCCCGACGCCGGCCACCGCCCACAGGCTCGCGGCCGTCGTCAGCCCGCGCACCATTTCGCCGCGCAGCAGGATCGAGCCCGCGCCCAGAAAGCCGATGCCGGACACCACCTGCGCGGCGACCCGCGACGGATCGAGCACGACGCCGTTTTGCCCGCGCACGTCCTCGAAGCCGAACGTCGACACCAGCATCACCAGCGCGGCGCCCACGCACACGAGCATGTGCGTGCGCAGCCCGGCGGCCCAGTTCAGGCGCTCGCGTTCGAGCCCGATCACGCTGCCGAGCAGCGCGGCCAGCAGCAGGCGTCCGAGTAATTCGAGGTGGCCGATCATGATCTGCATTCCTTCCGGCCCTGCGCGAGGCGAGCCCGTTGCGCTTCGACGCGGAAAAGGGACGCAAGCGGCGTGCCGGCCGGGCACGGCGCGTGCGCACGAGGCCGACGGCGTGCGTGGCGCGCCGCCGGCGCGCATTTTTTGCATCGCCATCGCAGATAAGACAGGAGGCCACCGTGGCACATCAACAGGACGCACAGGTTCGGGACCCGTATCGCGGTCATGAAATCCTCGTATGGGCGCGGCCCAACGAGCGAGGCGCGTGGCGCGACGAGGTGCAGGTATACGCCGCCGGCGCGCGCATCGAACTGGCCGTACCGGAGGCCGCCGGCCCCGAATGGCTGACCGAGGTCGAGGCGCTGCGCGCGGGCGTCGAGCGCGGCCGCTATCTGGTCGACAAGCGCGTGGACGACGATTGACCGGCATGGCGCTTGCGGCGCCGTCCCGCAGCATCCCGTGAACCCATGCCGGCCCGCGCCGGGAGGAACCGATGAGCGATCCGCGCACCCTGCATATCTACCGCTACGATCCCGATCGCGACGCGCAGCCGTACCTGCAGCGCTACGAGATCGACGTGGACCCGGCCGACCGCATGCTGCTCGACGTGCTCGGCCGCGTGAAGCGCGACGACGAGACGCTCGCGTACCGGCGCTCGTGTCGCGAGGGAATCTGCGGCTCGGACGCGATGAACATCAACGGCAAGAACGGCCTCGCATGCCTGACCAACATGCAGACGCTGCCGCGCGAGATCGTGCTGCGGCCGCTGCCGGGGTTGCCGGTGGTGCGCGACCTGATCGTCGACATGACCGACTTCTTCAACCAGTACCACTCGATCCGGCCATACCTGATCAACGACACGACGCCGCCCGCGCGCGAGCGGCTGCAATCGCCGGAAGAGCGCGACCAGCTCGACGGGTTGTACGAATGCATCCTGTGCGCGTGCTGTTCGACGTCGTGCCCGAGCTACTGGTGGAACCCGGACAAGTTCGTCGGGCCGGCCGGGCTGCTGCAGGCGTACCGCTTCATCGCCGATTCGCGCGATCTGGCGACGGCCGAGCGGCTCGACGATCTCGAGGATCCGTACCGGTTGTTTCGCTGCCGGACGATCATGAACTGCACGGACGTGTGCCCGAAGGGGCTGAATCCGACGAAGGCGATTTCGGAGATCCGGACGATGCTGGTCAGGCGGACGGTGTGACGCGCGACGCCTGAATGGTTGCCGTGGAACTGATGACAATACCGCGATCAGTCGTTGCAGCAGAGGTCGTCGCGCCGTCCAGCCGTCCATCCTGGAAGGCGACATGGCGATGAAGCGCGACGCGCACGACTTCGATGGGTCGTCGTGGAAAGGTCTATCGCTTCGGCATGGTTGCCGGCTGAAACTATGAGTAGCGCATGACGTGGGTCGTGGTCGCTGCGTCATTCGCAATGTGTCTCAGGATCACCGTGCTGGAGGCCCCAACGTAAGTTCGATGCTCGACCATGTGCCTCCGATCGTTCTCGGTCTTCAGCGCACGAACCTCGAATCCCGGTTCGCGTGCCAGGGGTGACCTTCAATCCCGTGCATTTGTCCGCTTGGCCCGCCTCCACGCCTCACCGCGGTCATCTTTTTGGTCCCATATAAATCGCCTTGACCGTCAACGTCTGGATGAACGCGATTGTCCGGACGCGCGCTGCGATCATGAATAAGGATACCGAATCAATACTGCGGCATGTGTACGCGATCAAGCGCGCATTTGCGATGCAGGAGCATGCGATAGTCGCGATCCGCGCCGAAATCGAGACGCAGGGCCTGCGGGGCATGTCGACGCGATGAGCGGGTTGCTCGCGAGTTTGTCGGACGCGTGACCCGGCTGCTCGGCTCTGCATCGATGGGATCGGACAGCAAGACGACGCTATCCACGCCGACGGGAGCGGTCCGGAAGCATGAGCGTGTCAACCGAAATTGATTGAATCGGTTAAATAATTGCATCTTTCGGCTTGATTGTGGAAATGATCCCAGTATCTGGCCGCGCGTCGCAAAGATTGAATAAACGCCAAGGAACTCACTAATCTGCGAACGCGTGCCGCGCACACGGGTACGCGCCACTCAAATAATCTGGAGACGCAGATGAATTTGAAAAATAAGTTAGGAATATTGACTGTCAGCATGCTGCTGGCGGCTGGCGTGATATCAGGGTGTGGCGGTGACGATGCGAGCCCCGCCTCCGTCAACAGCAGCGTCGCGATGGCGGCTACCGGAGCGGGCGGTACCGAGACGGCCGCGATTTCCGACAGTGACACGACGACGGACGCGGCACCGTCCGCGCGAAAGCAGATCGCCGTGAATCCTCCGCCGATGGGCTGGTCGTCATGGAACAGCCTCGCGGAAGATGTCAGTTTCGATACGATCAAGGCGCAAGCGGACGGGTTGGCCAAGCTGAACGAGAGCATTGCGTCGGGCAACAAATACCAGTATGTGAATATCGACGAAGGCTGGTGGACCTCCCGAAAGCGCGACGCGAACGGCAACTTCATCATCAACGTCGACATGAACGGCAATCCCACCAACCAGTGGCCGGGCGGCATGAAGGCGATGGCTGACTACATTCACGGCAAGGGGCTGAAGGCGGGCATCTATATCGACTCCGGGCCGCAAGGCTGCGGCAGCACGAACGGCGTGCACTTCGTCGGCAGCGATTACGCGCACTACGATCACGATTTCCTGCAGTTCGCGCAGTGGGGCTACGACTTCGTCAAGGTCGACTGGTGCGGCGGCAGCGCGGCCGGATACGACCCGCAGCAAGCGTATACGGCCATCTCGCAGGCCATTCAGAAAGCCTACGCCGCGACCGGAAAGCTGCTGGTGCTGAACATGTGCGACTGGGGCACGTTGGGCAAGAGCGGCTATCCCGATGCAGGGTTGGGGCCGTGGGCCTGGGGCGCGGGGATCGCCACGTCGTGGCGTACGACGGGGGACATCTACGGCCCCGGAAGCGGCGTTCCGAAGTTCGGCTCGGTGCTGGGCAACTTCAACGGAAACTATCATCCGGAAGGGCAGCACACCGGCTACTACAACGATCCCGACATGATGGTTGCCGGCATGGGCATGACGGCGGCGAACGATCTCGCCCACGTGAATCTATGGGCGATCGCCGGCGCGCCGATGATCCTCGGCAACGATCTGTCGAAGCCGCTTTCGAGCGACAGCGTGACCCTGCTCACCAACCCCGAACTGATCGCGATCGACCAGGATGCGCTGGGACTGCAGGGATTGAAGGTCGCGGACGCCAACGGGCAGCAGATCTGGGCGAAGCTGCTGGCCGGCAGCGGAAGGCGTGCGGTCCTGCTGTTCAACAACGGCGCCGCGGCGAGCCCGATGACGGTGACGTGGAAGCAACTGGGGCTGGCTGCGGGCACCCGGGCCACGGTGCGCGATGTCTGGGCGCACAAGAATCTCGGCACGGCCGCCGACGCCTATACGGTCGCGAGCGTTCCGGCCGGAGGCACCGTGATGCTGGTGCTGCGCGGCAAGGACGCGCCGTCGTCCACGTTCCTGCCGAGCACGCTGTCGGGGGGCGCCGCGTATGCGCATTGCATCGATTGCGCGAGCGGCAGGAAGGTCACGGGGCTGGGCACGGTGACGTTCAGCGACGTCGCGTCGTCGACGGTCGGCGGCTTCGTCCAGATCGCTTACCTGAATGCCGGGCCGGAAACCGCCAAAGCGCAGCTCGGCGTGAACGGCGGCAATCCGACGACGGTGGCATTTCCGCCTGCCGGCAAATCCGTCGGCACCGTGACGGTATACGTCGGGCTGAAGTCGGGGCTGAACACGTTGACGCTGTCGAGCCTCGACGGTGCCACGCCGGCGCCCGAGATCGCATCGGTCGCCGTGGTGGCCGGACCGGTGAAACTGCCGCCCCCGCCTCCGCTGGCGTACGAAGCCGAGGCGCCCGGCAACACGCTCGGTGGCGCGGCGCGCGTTGCGCCCTGCAACGGCTGCTCGGGCGGCCAGGACGTCGGCTACATCGGCAACGGCGATGGAACCAGCAACGGCACGCTGACGATCAACGGCATCAACGTGGCGGCGAGCGGGACGTACAGTGTGTCGGTCAGCTACGCGAACGGCGATGGGGCGCCGCGTAATGCGCAGATCAGCTTCGACGGCGCGACGCCGGTCACGGTATCGTTCCCGTCGACGGGCGGCTGGGGGAACGTATCGACGCTGACGGTGACCGGCACGTTCCAGCAGGGCAGTGCGAACACGCTGCGATTCTCGAACCCCACGGGCTGGGCGCCCGACATCGACGGCATCGCCGCTCCGGTGAAGCAGTAACGACGACGCGCGCGGCCTGCTGGTTCGGGCAGGCCGCGCCTTCACGTCGAGCTTGTCGCCCACGGAAGCTGCCGGAAACCTGCATGCGATTGCCGCACCGGCCCTCGTGTGGGCCGGTTGCCGACATCGACAGGCCGCCCGGCGCTCAGGGCCGCGCCGCCACCTCGTCGAGGTGCCACAGCAGGTCCGCCGGATCGTCGTACACGCGCAGCGCGCCGGCGCGTTCCAGTTCGTCGCTGCCGTACCCGCCCGATAGCAGGCCGACGCCGAGCGCGCGGCAGCGGGCGGCCGCGAGCATGTCCCAGATGCTGTCGCCGACCACCACCGTATGCTCGATCGGCACGTTCAGCTTCGCGGCGGCGGTCAGGAACAGGTCCGGGTCCGGCTTCGCATACTTCACCTGATCGCGCGTGACGACCACGTTCTTCGCCGGATCGACGCCGAGCGCCTCAAGATTGATCGCCGCGGTTTCCATCCGCCCGCTGGTCGCGATCGCCCAGCGGATGCCGGCATTCGACAGCGCGGCCAGCAGCTCGCGCGCGCCCGGCAGCGGCCGGACCTGCGCGCGCAGCCGCTGGTACGCGGCCGCATGCAGCCGCGCGAGCCGCTCGACGCGCGCCGCGTCGATGTCGCCGGCCGTCTCGCGCAGCAACTGATTCAGGAACAGGCCGCCGCTCATCCCGATCTTGCGGTGGATGCGCCATACCGACAGCTCGATGCCTTCGGCGTCGAGCGCTTCTTTCCATGCAAGCACGTGCTGATAGACGCTGTCGACGAGCGTGCCGTCGAGATCGAACAGAAATGACGTTTCAATACGCATGCGAATCTCCTGGCCCGGTAGCGTTCGGGCAAATCGTCGGCAAAACCCGGTTCGTCACATTATCGGCGCGCGGCCGTGTCACCGCCATGTCCCGCGCGGCACGCGCCGCGTCCGCGGCAGTGTGTCGAACGGCGCTGGTACAATCGCGCCGATGCGCCGGGCGGGCCGCCCGCGCGCCCAACCTTCGCCGAATTCCCGTATGGCAACCCCCGACGCCGTCAGTTCCGAACAATCGTGGTGGGGCGTTCTGGCCCTGGCACTCGCCGCCTTCATCTTCAATACCACCGAATTCGTGCCCGTCGCGCTGTTGAGCGCGATCGGCGACAGCCTGCAGATGCAGCCGACCGCGGTCGGCCTGATGCTGACGATCTACGCGTGGGCCGTTGCGGTCGTATCGTTGCCGCTGACGTTCGTCACGCGTCACGTCGAGCGCCGCAAGCTGTTGAGCGTCGCGCTGCTGCTGTTCGTCGGCAGCCACGTCGTGACGGGCGTCGCGTGGAATTTCACGGTGCTGATGATCGGCCGGCTCGGCATCGCGTGCGCGCATGCGGTGTTCTGGTCGATTTCGGTCCCGCTCGCCGTGCGGCTCGCGCCGAGCGACCGCAAAAGCCGTGCGCTCAGTCTGCTCGCGATGGGCTCGGCGATCGCGATGGTGGCCGGGATTCCGCTCGGCCGCGTGATCGGCGAGGCGTTCGGCTGGCGCGTCACGTTCCTGATCATCGCGGGCGCGGCGGGCGTCGCGTTGCTGCTGCTGCGCGCGACGTTGCCGTTGCTGCCGAGCCAGGGCGCAGGCTCGCTGAGCAGCATCGGGGTGTTCCTGCGCAAGCCGGCGCTGGTCGCGCTGTACGCGATCACCGTGCTCGTCGTGTCCGCGCACTTCACGTCGTACACGTACATCGAACCGTTCGTGCAGAGCGTCAACCATGCGAGCAGCAGCCGGATCACGTACGTGCTGATCCTGTTCGGCGTCGCCGGCCTGCCGGCCGCGGTCTGCTTCAATCGCCTCTATCCGCACCGGCCCGACGATTTCCTGCTGGCGTCGATCGTCGCGCTGTCGGGCTGCCTGCTGATCCTGTTCCCGTGCGCGCTGAACATCGTCACGCTGTCCGTGCACACGCTGGCGTGGGGCGGCGCGATCGTCTGTTTCGGGCTGGCGATGCAGGCGTGGGTGCTGAAGCTGGCGCCGGAGGCGACCGACCTGGCCGTATCGATCTATTCCGGGTTGTACAACGTCGGCATCGGCGCCGGCGCGCTGCTCGGCAACCATATCGCGGGCGACTTCGGGTTGCCGTGGATCGGCACCTTCGGCGGCGTGGTCGCGATCTTCGCGGCCGGGATCGCGTGGCTCGCGTTGCGGCTGCACGAGCGGCGGGCAGCGGCTTAGGGCTTCGTCCCGAATCGCCGATGCGGCCCGTCGGGCTGGATTCCCGCCGTATCGAGCTGTCGAAGTTTCGCGTACAGCGTCGTGCGTGAAATGCCGAGTTGCCGGGCGGCCGCCGACACATTGCCGTCGTGCTCGTCGAGCGCCCGGCGGATCGCATCGAGCGACTGTTCGTGCAGGCTCGCCTGCGGACCCGCGGCCGGCGCCGCGTTGCATACGTCGGCGGCGTCTTCGAGCCCATCGGCCCGACGCGCGACCGTCGCGCGATCGAGCGGCGCACGCACGGTGCGCACCCATACGTGGCTACCGTCGTCGCGCGCGATCCGCTGCGGCGTGCGCGACGGCGTCAGCAAGCGACGCTGTTGCGCGGGCGTCGCGCCGGGAAACAGCTGCCGGAGATCGTACGGCCCGAGCGGCCCTTCCGGCGCGAGATCGAGCATCCGGCGCGCCAGCCGGCTCACCGCGCGCACGCGGCCCGCTTCGTCGAGTGCGACGACGCCGGCGAGCGGCGTGCCGAGCCAGCGCGCGTCATGCTGAACCTGCAGCAGATGGCAGTCGCGCAGCATCGCATAGAGCCGCTGCTCGGCGGACAGCGACGCGTGCCGGAACGACTCGCGCAACTGCGCGACATTGCGCCGGCCGACGCCGGTGATGTCCAGCGCGCCGATCACTTCGCCGTCGAAGCCGACCAGCGGCACCGCGAGACAGAACACTCGCGAAAACGCGTCGAGATAGTGCTGCGCGCCCGCGACGACGGTTTCGGCGCCGTCGTGGATCACGCAGCTCGGGGCGGTCGTGCCGATGTTCGGTTCGACGATCCGGCGTCCAGTGACGATCGGCGTGAGCAGCGCGTCGTCGCATTGCGGGCTGCGCCGTACATGGACGATCGTGCCGTGCGGATTGACGCACATGATCGTCCATTCGTTGCCGCCGAATGCGGCCCACAGCGGCTCGATTTCCTGCACGACGCAGCGGGTCAGCCGCCGGTCCGCGCGCGATTCGTCGAGTTCGCGCTGCATCTCATAGCGGGCGGTTTGCCACGGCCGCAGCCCGGCGTCGCGCGAACGCAGCCACGAGCGCGCGACGCTGGCCGGCAAGGCCGTTTCCGGCAGCGGCTCGCCCGCGGCGAAGCGGGCGCGGAGCCGGTCGAGGTCGACCGGCCGAGACAGGGATTCGGGGGCTGGCTTCACGCTGCGCTCCAGTTGGGTCGATGTCCGGGCCGGGTGTTGCCGGCCCGGCGTGTCGCGCGAATGCGTAATATAGCCCGGTGCCCGAAGCCGGGTATTTTCGTTCCCGGCAACGGCGTCCACCGCATGACGCCGGTTGGCGTCGGCGGGCGGCCGGCGGTGCCCCGCACCTACTGCGGCAAACGCAGGATCGGCTTGAGCGTGCTCCCGTCGCTGCTGTCCGCAGCCGCCTGATTGATCTGGTCGAGCGGATAGAACTTCACCAGCCGGTCGAACGGAAACCGTCCTTGCAGATGCAGTTGCACGAGTTGCGGGATGAACGTCTGCGGCACGCTGTCGCCTTCGACGATGCCGCGGATCGTGCGGCCGCCGAGCAGCAGGCTGTTCACGTCGAATTCGGCCTTCGTGCCGAGCTTCGGCGCGCCGACCACGCCCATCGTGCCGCGCGAGCCGAGCGCTTCGATCCCTTGCGACAGCACGGCCGGCAGCCCAGTCGATTCGAGCGCGAAGTCGGCGCCGCCGCCGGTGATCTCGCGGATCGCGTCGACGACGTCGACTTCCCGGCTGTCGATCGCGTGCGTCGCGCCGAGCTCGAGCGCCAGCGCGAGCCGCGACGGCACGATGTCGACGGCGATGATCGTCGTCGCGCCCGCGATGCGCGCGGCCATCACGGCGCTCATGCCGACCGCGCCCGCGCCGAAGCTCGCGAAGCTGCTGCCCGGGCGCACCGCCAGCGAATGGATCACCGCGCCCGCGCCGGTCTGGATCCCGCAGCCGAGCGGGCCGAGCAGTTCGAGCGGCGCTTCCTTCGGCACCTTGATCGCGTTGTTCTCGCGCGCGAGCGCGTAGCTCGCGAACGACGACTGCGCGAAGAAATGATCGTGCAGCGGTTGCCCGGCTTCGTCCCGGATCGCGGTCTGCCCGTCGGCATCGGCGCCGCCGAAATTCAGCGCGAAGAACTGCCGGCAATACGCGCCGTGACCGCCGACGCACGACGCGCAGTGGCCGCACGCGCCGTAGGTCAGCACGACGTGATCGCCCGCCGCGAGCGTCTTCACGTTCGGGCCGACCGCCTCGACCACGCCCGCGCCTTCGTGACCGAGCACGGCCGGCAGCGGCACCGGATAGTACTGGTCGCGCACGATCAGGTCGGTATGGCACAAGCCGGTCGCGACGACGCGCACCAGCACCTCGTCGCCGCGCGGCGCGCGGATCCGGGCCGCTTCGATCGAAAAGGGCGCGCCGGCGGCGCGCGCGACGGCCGCGGTGACGGCGCGTGTATCGTGTTCGGTGTACATGGTCGGTCTCCTCGTCAAATCGGATAGAGCGGCGCTTCGCCCTTGATCGTCAGCCACTGCCACTGCGTGAATTCTTCCCAGTTTGCCGCACCGCCGATGCTCGAGCCGTTGCCCGACGCGCCGACGCCGCCGAACGGGTTGATCGCCTCGTCGTTGACCGTCTGGTCGTTGATGTGCAGCAGCCCCGTGTTCAAGCGCTCGCCGATGCGCAGCGCGCGGCCGACGTCGGCGGACAGGATCGCCATCGACAGCCCGTATTCGGTCCGGTTCGCGAGCGCGATCGCGTCTTCGTCGGTATCGAACGGCACGACGACCGCCACCGGCCCGAAAATCTCCTCGTCGAAAGCCGGATTGCCCGGCGCGACGCCGCTCAGCACGGTCGGCTCGAAGAACAGGCCGCGATGGCCGCCGCCCGTCTCGACGCGGGCGCCCGCGCGGCGCGCCGCGTCGACCAGGTTCGCGGCATGGTCGCGTTGCGCGGCGTTGATCAGCGGGCCGAGGCCGACGTCGCCGGCGGCCGGGTCGCCGACGCGCAGGCTGCGCGCCTTCTCGACGAGCTTCGCGACGAAGCGATCGTGAATCGCGCGCTGCACGAGCACGCGGCCGGTCGCCATGCAGATCTGGCCTTGATGCAGGTACGCGCCCCATGCGGTGTTGGCGATCGCGCGGTCGAGATCGGCATCGTCGAGCACGATCAGCGAGTTCTTGCCGCCGAGTTCGAGCGACACCTTCTTCAGGTGGCGGCCCGCCGCTTCGCCGACCTTGCGCCCGGCCGCGGTGGAGCCGGTGAACTGGATCATCGCGACGTGCGGATCGGCGACCAGCGCCGCGCCGGCCGCGCCGTCGCCGGGCAGCACGTGCAGCACGCCTTCGGGCAAGCCGGCGAGCTCGAACACGCGCGCGATCGCGACACCGCCGCATACGGCGGTGCGCGGATCGGGCTTGAGCACGACCGCGTTGCCGAGCGCGAGCGCGGGTGCGACCGCACGCATCGCGAGGTACAGCGGGAAGTTGAACGGCGAGATCACGCCGACCACGCCGCGCGGGCGGCGGCGCGCGAGCGACAGCCGGCCGGCTGCGGACGGGAGCACTTCGCCGGCCGCGCGCGATGGCAGGCCGGCTGCTTCGTGGAGCGCCTTGATCGTGACCGACGTTTCGAACGCCGCCTTCGCGCGCGTCGAGCCGCTTTCGCGTACGAGCCAGTCGACGATTGCGTCGAAGTGCGTTTGCGCGACGGCCGCCGCGCGGCGCAGGACCGCTGCGCGCTCGTCGTAGGGCAGGGCGAACCATGCGGGCTGGGTGCGGTGGGCGGCGGCCGATGCTTCGGCGATGGCCGCGCCGTCGGCTAGACCGATGCGGCCGAGCGTGTTGCCGGTCGCCGGTTCGATCACGTCGGACGCGTGCGGGCTCGCGTGCCAGCGTCCGGTGAAGGTCTTGCTGCGCCAGACGTCGGGGTCGAATAGGGCGGGGTGGGTGATATCCATGTGCGCTCCTGGGGAAATCGGATCGGCCGGGGCGGGGGGGGGGGGGGGCGGCGCGGGGGGGGGTGGGGTGGGCGGCGGGGGGGAGGGGGGGGGGGGGGGGGGGGGCTTGGTGGTGGCGCGGGGGGGGGGGCGGGCCGGGGCGCCGGGGGTGGGGGGGGTGTTTGGCCGCGGGGGGGGGGGGGGGGAGGGGGG
>NZ_LOYN01000002.1:0-902 GCF_001526325.1 Burkholderia sp. MSMB1826 | reverse complement strand
CTGAAGGCCGTGATGCTGGCGGCGAACGCGATCGTCGCGGGCGACGCGGACATCGTGGTCGCGGGCGGCCAGGAGAACATGAGCGCGGCGCCGCACGTGCTGCCGGGCTCGCGCGACGGGTTCCGGATGGGCGACGCGAAGCTGGTCGACACGATGATCGTCGACGGGCTGTGGGACGTGTACAACCAGTACCACATGGGCATCACGGCGGAGAACGTCGCGAAGGAATACGGGATCACGCGCGAAGCGCAGGACGCGTTCGCGGCGCTGTCGCAGAACAAGGCGGAAGCCGCGCAGAAGGCCGGCCGCTTCGACGACGAGATCGTGCCGGTGTCGATTCCGCAGCGCAAGGGCGAGCCGCTGCAGTTCGCGACCGACGAGTTCGTGCGTCACGGCGTGACGGCGGAGTCGCTGGCCGGGCTGAAGCCGGCGTTCGCGAAGGACGGCACGGTGACGGCGGCGAACGCGTCGGGGCTGAACGACGGCGCGGCGGCGGTGCTGGTGATGTCGGCGCAGAAGGCGGCGGCGCTGGGCCTGACGCCGCTCGCGCGGATCAAGGCGTACGCGAATGCGGGCGTGGATCCGAGCGTGATGGGCATGGGCCCGGTGCCGGCGTCGCGCCGTGCGCTGGAGCGCGCGGGCTGGACGCCGGGCGACCTGGACCTGATGGAGATCAACGAAGCGTTCGCGGCGCAGGCGCTGGCGGTGCACAAGCAGATGGGCTGGAACACGTCGAAGGTGAACGTGAACGGCGGGGCGATCGCGATCGGCCACCCGATCGGCGCGTCGGGCTGCCGGATCCTGGTGACGCTGCTGCACGAGATGGTCAAGCGCGATGCGAAGCGCGGGCTGGCGTCGCTGTGCATCGGCGGCGGGATGGGCGTCGCGCTCGCGGTCGAGCG
>NZ_LOYN01000001.1:0-599 GCF_001526325.1 Burkholderia sp. MSMB1826 | reverse complement strand
CCCGTCGCCGTCGCGCCGCTGCCCAGCGCGATCGCGTCGGCCTGCGCGGAACTCGCCGCCTGCCCGATGGCGACCCCGCCCGGCGCGGTCTGATCGACGATCGCGCCGTTGCCGATGCCCACGCCGTTGTCGCCGTTGACGACCGTCGTCGGTCCCACCGCGACCGATTCCGCGCCGACCGCGAGCGAATCCGCCGCGGTCGAGTTCGCGTGGAAGTACTTCTGGCCCGTGACCGCGAACGACTGCAGTGCGCCGGTCAATTGCCGCACCGTCACCGCATCCTGCTGGCCGGTGCCGTCCGCGACGTTGGTGATCTGGCGGTACGTCTTGTTCGTCGCATCGCCGACCGATACCGCGCCCAGCAGCGTCTGGTCGGTCGTGTTGAACGGGATCGACGCGGTGCCGTTGCGGATGATGCCCGAGGACGGCACCACGGCGCGGTCGGCCACCGAACCCGAGCCGAGCGCGATGCTGCCGTCCACCTTCGAGATCGCGTTCGGACCGATCGCGACGCTGTCGACGCCCACCGCCTGGCTGTCCGGCGCGGTCGAATTCGCATGGAAATACTTGATGCCGTGCGCGTTGATGTTGTCGATCGC